>JBBAKY010000017.1:0-40483 GCA_040403295.1 Arcicella sp. | reverse complement strand
CAAATCAATGCGCAAATGCCGCAAACCGAGGCACTTTTGAAAAAAGTGGTTAATATCAACAGTGGTACGCTCAACAAAGAAGGCGTTCGGGAAGTTGGCGCTATTTTTAGCAAAGAATTTGAGGATTTAGGCTTCAAAACTGAATGGATTTCTTTGCCTGATTCACTCAATCGGGCGGGACATTTGGTGGCTGAACGCAAAGGTACCAAAGGCAAAAAACTGTTTTTGATTGGTCATTTGGACACCGTTTTTGAAAAAGCTATGTCTTTTACCCCTTATACATATCTAAACGATTCCACCGTTACGGGACAAGGCGTAAATGACATGAAAGGAGGAGACATGGTGCTGCTCGCTGCCCTTAAATCTCTGAAAGACAACGAATTACTGGATAATACAAATCTAACAATCTATTTTACGGGTGACGAAGAAAGTTCTGGAAAACCCACCAGTGTTAGCCGAAAAGACTTCATTGAACGAGCCCAAAAAACTGAAATTGCTTTGGCCTTTGAAACCGCCATTGGCCTAAATACAGTCGCTACGGCAAGACGGGGTTCGAGTGGTTGGAAGTTGAACGTAAAGGGCGTTATGGGCCATTCATCCACCATTTTTAGTCAGCAAGCAGGGTTCGGAGCAATCTACGAAGCGGCCAGAATTTTGAATGATTTTAGGGAAAAGCTAAGTCAAGAAAAATACCTAACTTTTAACCCAGGATTGATTGTGGGAGGTTCTGAAATTAACGATAATAAAGAAGCTATCGGAAAAGACAATATCATTTCGCCCAGAGTAACCGTTACGGGCGATTTAAGATTTTTAACTGAAATTCAGAAGGAAAATGCCCGCATAAAAATGAAAGAAATCGTTGCTCAAAATTTAAACAAAACGAAAGCAGAAATCATTTTTCAAGATGGAATTCCTGCTATGGAACCTACCCCTGAAAACGAAAAAATATTGGCTACACTCAATCAAGTGAGTTTAGATTTAGGTTTTGGCGAAGTAAAAGCTGGTGACCCGGGTTCAAGAGGAGCGGGAGATATTTCTTACATCGCTAAATATGTTGCTTGTTTAGACGGTTTGGGTGCTTCTGGCAGAGGCGCTCATGCACCTGGCGAAACCATGAATATCAAAGAATTTCCGAAATTAATTCAACGAACAGCACTTTTGATTTATCGTTTAACGAGATAAAATACAAAACGGTAATTTCGCAGTTTTAAATTTAAGGTAAATTCAACGTATATTTTTACAGTTTTGATTTTGAAATTCTAAATTAGTCTATATTTGAGTGACAATCAAAAACAAATAAAGCCCATGAAACAAGAAATAATAAATCTGTACGACGAATACACGCACAAGCCACTTTCGAGGGGTGAGTTTCTGAAAAGATTAAGCCTACTCACGGGTGGAATGACAGCTGCTTTAACGATTTTACCCTCGCTCGAAAGCAATTACGCCATCGCACAAGTTTCTGATAATGAATTATTTACAGAATATGTGACTTACAAAGGTATTAATGGAGATATGAAAGCGTACGTTGCTCGCCCCAAAGAAATGAAGGCATATCCTACGGTTATTGTTATTCACGAAAACCGAGGATTAACTCCCCACATTGAAGACGTGGCTCGCCGTGCGGCTCAGGCTGGTTTTTTGGCAATTGCCCCAAATGCCTTGTCGGTTGTGAGTCCCGTTCCCGCCAATGAAGATGAAGCGAGAACGGCTTTTGCCAAACTAAAAGCGGAAGATAATTTAGCGAATTTCATTAAAGTTTTTGATTATTTACCCACCCGAAAAGACTCAAACGGAAAAATCGGTTGCGTTGGTTTTTGTTGGGGTGGCGGAATGGCCAATAGTTTGGCCGTTGAAGTTCCAAACCTCAAAGCAGCCGTTGCTTTTTATGGTCGCCAACCTGCTGTTGCTGATGTTCCAAAAATAAAATCTGCCGTACAATTGCATTACGCAAGTCTTGACGAAAGGGTAAATGCAGGCGCTAAAGATTACGAAGAAGCCTTGAAAACAAATGGAAAACCATACGAATTGTATATGTATGAAGGCGTAAATCATGCTTTTCATAATGATACTTCGGCGGCACGTTACAATGAAGCTGCCGCAAAATTAGCGTGGCAAAGAACGATTGATTTCTTTAAAAAATATTTAGTATAATTTTCTCCATAATTTACAACCCAATGATTATCAAAACATTAACCATAACAATCCTTTCATTTTCTATTTTATTCAATACTTTTTCCCAAAAACAAAAAGTATGGCTTGATACGGATATGGGTAATGAAATGGATGATATTTTTGCTCTAACTCGCCTATTGGTTGAGGCTGATAAGTACGACATTGTGGGTGTGAGTTCTGCACATTTCAACAATGCCGATTTAGTGGTTTTTGATCATTGGAATCAGTATCCAACGAAGGGAATTAATACCGTAAAAATCAGTCAAGAAGAGAATGAAAAATTATTAGGTGCTTTCAAAATGATGAATATTCCTCATCCGATGGGAGCCGACCGACAAATGGGGCGCTCTTGGGGAGAATATACGCCCAGACCTTCGGATATGACCAAAAAATTGATTGAAGTGGTACAATCTCTTCCAGATGGTGAACGCTTGGACGTAATATTTATTGGCGCTGCCACAAACATTGCCTCTGCGATAGCCATTGAACCAAGTATTGCCAAGAAAATGCGACTATTTTGTATGGGTGGAAAATACGATGCGAAGGGAAAAATATGGAATAAAGATGAATTTAATGTTCGGGGAGATTTGAATGCGGTCAATTATTTGTTCAATAATCAGGATATTGAATGGTATATTATGCCCGTTGAAACTTGCAAAGTTTTGACCTTCGACCGAGAAGATACTTACGCCAAATTAGACTCTAAATATCCCATCGAAAAACTAATAAAACAACGATGGATAGAATCAAATCCCGACGATAAAACTCGAATCATTTGGGATTTAGCGGCCGTTGAAGCCTATTTATCACCCGATATGGCAAAAGTCAAATCAGTAAAAACGCCTCCCGAAAATCATCAACATAAAGTGAATGTGTACACTAAAATTGATAAAGAAGCGATGTTTAATCGCTTTTGGGGAACGTTTCGGGCGTATCGAGATAAGAGATAAGATAACGAAAAAGGCTCAAAACTGCTTTAGTTTTGAGCCTTTTTTATGACAACTTATTTTCTATTTCTTTCCCCCAAAAAATATCGTTACATATCCAGAAGTAAACAGATTTCTATTTTCGGATAAAGCCATGATGTTTACTTTCTTGGTGTAAGCCTCCGCTAAAAATCCAATTTCTAAACTAATATTTGATTGTCGAAAAGCATCTAATTCAAAATTTAAGGCTGCTTTTAAATTTATGCCAGGTACAACCGTTGATTCCCCTAAACCTTCAAAAAAACCACCACTTCCCGCAATATTGGTGGGTGTATGCTTTTTGGGGTCGAAAATTTCGTCCCGTATTGCCCCTCTTCCATAATATACTTGCACATAATAAGGTTTTAGTAAACCAATGGTCGGTCCCCCCGCTATAATTCCATTTACATTCACGCCACCTTCTGATGATTTACGGAATAAATTAAATTCACGACCATATTGTGGGCGGATGGCAAATAAGTAGTTTTGTTTACCATACACGTATCCACTTCCGTTTCCACCTACGGTTGAAGTAGATTCACGGTAGTGGTTTACGGTTACAATTTCAAAATTTATATAATGGAATTGTTTGTGAAAGGCCTTGTTATTGATAAGAATTTCTTTACGTGCTACTATGCCTCCCAATAGCCCTGAATTCGTATTTGTAGTAAGTCCAAAAGAAAGAATCGACCTAAAATTTTCTTCATCTACGCTCTCTTTAAGGGTATTTTGATTAGTGATATTTCTACGTTGAGCAACCACAGCATTGCTTATTAAGAATGAAAAAAAGGCAATAATTGATAAATTTAGTAGCTTTTTCACGATGTATTTGACTCCGATTTGGAGATTAAATGTTTATAAAAGACAATTTTCAAAACGTTTCCCCTAAATTTAAGTAAAATTTAGAATCAAAAATCAATAAACAATATAAAATTAAACCCATGCCAACCGTAAAAACCACATATTTGGGCGATCTCCGCACTGATTCAATCCATTTGCAATCTGGAAACAAATTAATTACAGATGCGCCAACCGATAATATGGGCAAGGGTGAAGCCTTTTCTCCAACCGATTTACTCGCCACCGCAACGGGTACTTGTATGCTAACAACGATGGCAATTGTGGCGCAACGAGATGAAATTGATTTAACGGGTTCGGAAGTAGAAGTGACCAAAATTATGACTCAAACTCCTCCACGCCGTGTGGCACGTTTAGAAATAAACTTGAAAATGAAGTCGAATATTGTATTATCACCCGAGCAAATAATAAAATTGCAAAACACCGCTCATAAATGCCCAGTTTCGTTGAGTTTACACCCCGATGTTGAACAAATTTTGATGTTTGAATGGATGTGAAGGAGAAACGGAACGATGAAGACAGGAGAAAAGGAGTAGTTTAAAATTCTCTATTTCTCCCGTCTCCGTTTCTCTTATGTTCCTTTCTCCTAAATAGCGGTTTCCAATTCCGCAAAGGAAATATCGAAATGTGACGCATCATACACACATTCGCCATTTTGAATAATCACTACTTGTGGTGATTGATGTTCGACCTTAAAAAGCGAAGCAATTTCTGCCGAAATGGGTCTGTATCGCAATAAATCCAAATAATAGGGCTTTAATTCCCCTACTTTTTCTTGCTTCCAATTTCTTTCTAAACGATTTAAGGCAGTTCCTGAAATGGAACAAGTGGTACTATGTTTCAAAATCATTACAGGGTGATTAAATGATTCTTCCTTGATAGTTTGTAGCTGATTTGATTCTGTTAATGCAATCCAATTCATGATATTTTTTTATATTTAGTTCTGCAATAAAGACAATTTTTATGGGCAAATAGTTTCTAAAGTTCAGCTAACTAACGAACATCTATCATCGAAAACCGAACCGAGCAACGGTCGCATCGAATTTTCACTTTTTCAAAACAAACTGCGTAGGTTGTTGTTTGGCGAGCATCAACAAAATGCCTCCATAGGTCAAGCCTTGCAGTAATTTATTAGCTCGATAATCAGAAATATTAACCAATTTTGCGTATTCTTTGGAAGTGATTTTATTATTTTTTCGGAGATATTTTACCAAGAATTTAACATTTGGTTGAGCCAATAATTCCTCATCTACTTTTGTATCATCTTTATCCAAAATCTTGGTCATTTCTTTGGTTACGGGCGTAGTTTCATCATTAGCACGAACGTACATAATGTGGTTTCCTTGCTCGTCAATGGCTTCGTGCGGCTTCTCTTTGCTTTCTAAAACACTAATAATCAATACTTTGCGTTTCCCTTCGTGATTATAGGAACTATATTTAATTTCGATGGGCGGGACGACTAACTCGGTGGCGGCATAAACTATTTTAGTCATTTCTTCAATTTCGGAACAGCCTTTGATAGATTTATCATCCCCAATGCCGACCAATAATGTTCCTCCCGAAGTATTGGAAAAAGCGGCCAAAATTCTGGCGGCTTTATGAGGATTTTCAAACCTACTTTTAAATTCTAAATGGGTAGATTCTTTTTGCTTTAATAATTTGAATAATTCGTTTTCTGACATTCGAGACGGGTATTTTTTATTGGTTATTAGTAATTAACGTCATTTCCAGTATTATGGTTGTGAATTCTAATCAATTGAGTAAATTTACGAAAGAAAGGTAGAAATAATTTTCTTCATCATAAAACAAACCACTCCTTGAAATCTGAAACTAATCCTGTTCCATTAAAAGCCTATTTGTTTTTACTGTTAGGTGTTTTTTGCATTGCTTGGTCGGCAATATTTGTAAAAGTTGCTCATGCACCTGCCCTTACTTCGGGGTTCTATCGTTACTTTTTTTGCTTCTTAGGCTTGTTGCCCATTTGGATTTATAAAAAGATAAAAATACCGACTCAAAAAACACTTTTATGGATAATATTGGGAGGCTTTTTCTTTGCTTGCGACATGGCTTTGTGGAATCTTTCAATCTTGAAAACCTCCGCCTCTGTTTCTACTTTATTAGCCAATAATGCTTCCATTTTTGTGGGTTTAGGCTCTTTAATTATCTTCAAACAATATCTTCCTCCTATTTATTGGCTTGGACTTTTTGTGGCAACTATTGGCGTTTTTACCGTAACAGGTCGTGATTTTTTAGAGAATCCAAACTTAGGAACGGGACATTTAATGGCCATTGGAGCGGCAGTCTTTTATGCGGGCTATTTACTTATCACTCAGCAAGTTAGAGAAAGTATTGATGTGGTTAATTTCATGGGTTGGTCTTTGATTACTTGCCTTTTTTTCTCCTATTTACTTTGTTGGCAACAGGATTCACGCATGATTAATTTTGACAATCAAACATGGCTTTCTTTCGTGGCGGCCGGATTAATTTGCCATTTAGTGGGTTGGCTTTCAATTAATTACGCTTTGGGATTTCTACCCGCTGCCACTGTCTCGCCAACGCTATTAATCCAGCCCGTTTTGACTTCCATAATTTCCTTTTTCTTATTAAATGAAATCTTGAGAAAAGAGCAAATTTTGGGTGGATTTATTGTGATTTTTGGGGTATATTTAGTGAATAAAAAGCGGTAATTATTTCCTATCCGAATGCCCCAAACTACGCTCTGGACAAATAATATCTCTTACAATCTGTTTTAATTCTTTGGCTTCGGGAAAATGCCCTTCACGCTTGCGATCAAAGATAAGTTGGTCGTCTAAAATTACTTGAAAACGCCCCGCCACTTCACTCGGACGAAGACCTACTTCCAACAAATCATCCTCGAAGGTGGTTAATAATTCTTGAGCCAACCATGCCGAACGCATCAACCAATGGCATTTTGGGCAGTATTCAATCGTTATTTTTGATTTCATTTTGAAGAGAGATGAAAGGGTTTTATATTACACTCCATTGACAAAATTAAAAAAATAATACCATGACCATAGAATTAAGAAGTGATACTTTCACAAAACCTTCTCCAGCGATGTTGGAAGCAATGTTTTCGGCAGAAGTGGGCGATGATGTCTTTGAGGAAGATTTTACCGTAAAAGCATTAGAAGAAAAAACCGCTAAAATATTTGGCTACGAAGCAGGGCTTTTTTGTACGTCTGGAACAATGACCAATCAAATTGCGATAAATGTTCACGTAAATCAGGGCGATGAAGTCATTTGTGATGCCCTCTCGCACGTGTATTTGTATGAAGGCGGGGGCATTGCGGCAAATTCATCGGCATCGGTTAATTTATTGCAAGGCAACCGTGGACGTTTATCGGCTGAACAAATTTCAGAAGCAGTGCAAGCGGATAACGTACATTATCCCGTTTCGAGATTAGTTTCTTTGGAAAACACCGTCAATAAGGGCGGAGGATGCTATTATCAATTAGCAGAAATTGAGAAGATTAAACGTGTTTGTCAGGCCAACAATATGGCTTTACACTTAGACGGTGCAAGGATTTTTAATGCCTTAGTCGAAACCCAAGAAAGTCCTTTGGCATTTGGCCAAGAATTTGATTCCATCTCGGTATGTCTATCAAAAGGCTTAGGAATTCCCGTAGGTTCGGTACTTTTAGGAACAACGGAATTCATCAAGAAAGCCCGAAAAGTTCGCAAACGTTGGGGCGGAGGTTGGCGACAAGCGGGATATTTAGCCGCCGCAGGAATTTATGCCTTGGACAATAACATCGAAAGGTTGAAAGAAGACCACAGACGTGCCAGAGAAATTGGCAAGATTATGGAAGGAATTTCTGAAGTTGAAGAGATTTATCCAGTGGATACGAACATTGTGATTTGCAGGGTAAATGACAAAATTTTATCTTCCGAATACGTACAAAAATTGAATGAGAAAGGCATAAAATCTTCCACATTTGGCAAACATTTAGTAAGATTTGTTACCCATTTAGATTTTACCGATGCACATTTGGAAGAATTTCGCAGGAAGATTTTAAATTAATTATATCTGTACTTTTAACTACTATTTATGGAATCGCCACAAAATCTACTGGATGAAAATGAAATCTATCGTTCAGCACTTGTTCCCACTTCAAAAGGCAAACGCTTTGCCAATTATCTGATTGACCTAATTGGTTTTTACGTATTTGTTTTCGCAGGAGCCATTTTTATTGGGGCTATTTTGAGTTTATTTAATGCGCAAGCAGCGATGTCATTTTTTCGGGGATTAGAAAACACGCCCAATATTTTAGATAAAATTATTACAATGTTGCTTTATGGGCTATATATGAGCTTGGTTGAAATACTATTTGCAGGAAAAAGTTTTGGGAAATTTATCACTAAAACCCGAGCAGTTTCTTGGGATGGCTCAAAACCTACCGTTAATCAATTGGTAACTCGTGGATTTTCTCGAACAGTTCCTTTTGATGGACTTAGTTTTTTAGGCGAGACTTCAATTGGCTGGCACGACAAATGGTCGGATACGATGGTGGTGGATGATTCAGCCTTACCATCAGGGAAATTCTTATCGCACTCTAAATAACAAAAACGCCTCAAAATATCAATTTTGAGGCGTTTTTGTTAAAATCAATTTTATAATTTTTTTGGCTCATTCAATTCAATTACGTAGCCATCTGGGTCGGTAACATAAATTTGATACGCTCCATCAAAACGTTTTTGACGATGATACGGGATGTTCTTTCCCTTCAAAAAAGCCTCAATTTCATCGGCAGAATTTGTGGGAATTGATAACGAAAAATGAGCGCCATTTTTATCATTATTCGCCACTGGATTTTCTCTTCCTAATAATAAATGTAATTCCTGCCCTGGTGCAACTCTAAACCATCTGCGTATTGCCAACATATTATCAGGCACATCCAAAGAAGATAATCCAATGATATCACGATAGAAAACCACGCTGGTTTTTAGGTCTTTTACGGCTAAACCTACATGGTTATACGACAGAATGTTAATACCTTTTGTGGTTTTAACTTCTTGGCTTAAACCTTCGAAAGACAATACGATAAGCGTAAAAAATAAGATTGTTTTTGAATATTTTTTCATGATTTTAGTTTATGGTTCAACTTCCCGAAAGTTTAAAACTTTCGGGAAGTTCCTCCAAGTCAAATATAATGCGTTATTCCTCAGAATTTATGTATTTATTTTATATTTCAATAAATACATAACTGCCTACTTTCTACTGCCTAATAAAATTACCTGTGTCTTCACAGAAACTCCAATTACTTCTTACCAACTTTTTTAGTTTGCTCCACAGAAATAATTTTCAAGTATTGCTCAACATCCAATTTCTTATTGGCCAGAATCTTTTTATCCTTGTCTAAGAAAAGCAAATTTGGGTAAACTGTCGTGTTAAAATTATTCGCAAAATCGGTCATTGTGTAGGAATCATAGACATTTATAAAAGGTTTAGTCTTGAATTCTCTCACAAAATTGAGCCACTTTTTCTTATCTCTTGTCCCACAAGCCAGGTAAATTTTCACGCCTTTTGCTGATAATTTTGGGTATTCATCCAACAGTTTTTTGGTCGTTTCTTGACAATGATGGCATTCGGGGTCATAAATCATCACGAGGGTATAATTGGCCTTCACGCCATACAAAGGTGTATAAACGTCCAACGTATCGGTCATATCCATGTTCAAAATTTTGTTACCAATCATCACAGGTTTCATTTTCATGACATATTCTTTATTGCGACGAATCGAAGACGTATCCCAACCCGATTCAGGGTCTTTGATGATGTATTTTTCGGCTACGTGAATATAAATGCCTTCACGGCCCATAATTTCGGGAGCAATAAATTTTTGAGCAAATTTACCCACAACATATTTGCGCAAATCAGATTTTCGAGGCGTTTTTTCTATAATGGCATCGGCAATTTGTATAATCGTATCAGGCTCAAAAAAACTGATATTTTTTAGATACGCATCCATTTTTTTACCCACAAAAGGCGTGCGCAACATCCGCTCGTCCGACAGATTTATATTATCCCAATAGTGCTTAAAATAGTAATTTGATTGATTGATGGTATCTTGCAAAGTGGCTTTTTGCGGCAACGGTGGCACCTCAATATCTACCCCCGCTTGAAGAATATTTCCCGTAAAAGTTCCCGCATGATTTTTTACATAATCCTTCTGAAATTGCTCTAAATCACTGTAAATCAAGCGTTTTTGTGCATCGTTTGCTCCTCTCAATTTTTGAGCTTTTGCATTTGCTTGACTGATAAAATCTTGAAATAATTTCGCTTCAACCGAACCCGTAATTTTCAAATTATTGGTATAATCAGCGGTATCCGTTTCCATCGAAAAATTTTGGTCATCGATAATTACATCAAAAATTCTACTTCTTCCCATAGCCACCACATAAAATCCAGCGGGTAATTTCTTTTTTCCTTCAAAAACGGCAAGTCCAACAGTATTCACTTTGGCGGTGTCCTGAGAAAGAAAAGTATCTTCGTAATGATGCACCAAATAAAGCGTAGAATCTCGCAATCCTTTGATTTTTAGCTCAATACGATGTTGGGAGAAAGCATTTTGGGAAATAAAAAATAAGAAAATTAGGGCGATAATATTTTTCATTGGTAAAATTCTGTTGTTCGAGTTTGGTTCTATAATCAAACGAATTTAAGCAGAAAATAGTCGAAAAATGAATGCTTTATTAGGTTTAACATTCATTAACAAAAACCGTTTACTCAATATCTTACTAATTCCTTGATAATGAATAGGAGTTTATCCAAATTGAACGGTTAAATTTAATTTCACATAAACCCACAACAATCATGGAAACCAATACCCTTCTACTCGAAGCTGAGTTAGAACCAATTTTTACCAAACAATTACCCGCTTTTCCCGAAAATATCAAAGATTTATTCGTTAAAATTGCCCCATTCTTAGCCATTATTGGCGTTGTTTTTGGTATTTTAGGCGTTGGAATAACGGCTGTTTTATCTCCTTTTGCTTGGTTTACAGGTAGCATTGTGTACGGACTTGGGATGGTTTTTTTATTGGTAATGGTGGTATTAGAAGGCTTGGCAATTCCATGTTTATTTAATCAAAAAAAGGACGGTTGGAAGTATATGTATTATGCTCAGTTTGTGAGTGTTATCTATAATCTTTGCATGGGACATTGGCTCAGCGGATTGATAGGAGCATTTATTGGATTTTGGATTTTGTTTCAGATTAAAGAAAAATACAGTTGATAGGAGAAAGGGTTTAAGGAGAAATGGAAAAAGGGAAGAAAGGAGGAATGATAAAAAACTGCCTCCATTTCTCCCTTTTTACATTCCTCCTACTTAACAAAAGCTGCTTTTTTAGCAGGAAAATACGAAGCAATCATCGTAATAATTATTACAACCAATGCCGTAAAAAAGAAATCTGAGAATTCCATTTTTACAGGATAAGCATCAATCAAAGCACCCACAATTCCCATTGAAATTAGTCCGTAAGTTTGTTGCAGAACACACAAGCCGTATCCCAACACCAGTCCCACAATAGCGCCCGAAAATGCCACAATGGCTCCTTCCGATAGAAAAATGCGTTGAATCATTCCAGTATTTGCCCCAATAGCGTAAAGCGTTTTTACATCCTCTTTTTTCTCAATCGCCAACATGGAAAGTGAAAAGAAAATATTGAAACTGGCAATGCCAATGATAAAAGTGAGCGTAAGAAAAACGAATAGTTTCTCAATTTTGATGGCTCGTAAAAGACTGGCGTGTTGTTCATCCTGATTTTGAACATTGAAAGTATTCCCAAGTGTTTCCTTTAGCGCTTGCTGAACAGTATTAATTTCCTCACTATCAGCCACTTGCACTTCCAGAGAGGTTCGTTCATTGTTATATTCAAACAGATTTTGAGCGAAAGTCAAAGGTGCAAAAATGTAATTATCGTCGTATTGTTGCTCAATGGCAAAAACTCCCGAAGGAATCAAACTCATTTTATTAAAAGCATCCGAAGACGTAAAATCAATCGTTTTTGATTTAGTATTTCTTGGAAACCAAATTTCTAAAGGCGTAAAAAAAGCATCTACATCAATTCCCAAGGTAATCGCTACGCCCGAACCCACAATTGCCTGACTAATTCCGTTTTCTTTGAGCGACAATTTGCCATCAATGAGTGCTTTTTTCAAACGTTCTTGTTTTAGGAAATTATCATCTACGCCTTTCAAATTCACGACCATTTGCGCATCCCGATAGCGCACTAAAACGTTCTCTTCAATCACTTGATTGATGTTTTTTACGCCTTCAATTTTACTTAATTTTTGCAAAAGTGCGGGTGGACAATCGAAGTTTTTTCCTTTGAGTGGACTAATTTTCAAATCAGCATCAAAACTTTTGTAAAGGCTTCGCTGAAAATCCTCCAAGCCATTAAAAACCGACAAAACCACCACCAAAGCCATCGTTCCCACACCCACACCCAACATCGAGATGATGGAAATGAGTGAGATGAATGATGTTTTCTTACGGGCGAAGAAATATCTTTTAGCTATGTAAAATGGGAAATTCATGGATTATATTAAAAAATAAATAGTATTTTAAGACAAAATTTTCATTGTAACTATTGGAAAGTCAGATAATTATCACTTTCTTAGTGCATTAATAGCTATTACCTTAAACACTATGAAAATTGTCGCTATCCATAACACATTATGGACTCACTACAAAGGTGATATATATTCCCGTATTTACAAACGCTCGCAACAAGAAAACGTGTATGATTTCTGTGTGATTCACTTGGCAACCACTGAAAATGGACGAAGTGTCTTAGGAAGTGCTGATTTAAACGAGCATCAATATCCTTATGAAGTTTTGTTTGATACAGAATTAGACCATATTCTAACCCGCCACAAAATTATTTCCTTGCTCAAAAGGGTTGCTTTTCATAACCCAAAATTAATCTATTTAAATGGCTATTATGATGCTTCGTATTGGGCAGTTATTGTTTATGCAAAACTCAAAAACATCAAAATAATTATTGATAGTGAATCAACAGAGTCCAGTCGAGAGCGTTTTTGGTGGAAAGAAATGTTAAAAAAAATAGTCATTCCACGAATGGATGGATATTTATGTTTGGGAACAAAAGCAACAGAATATATTATCAAATTAGGGGTAAAAAAAGAGAAAATATTAAGCTCAAGAAATATCGGTATTGCCAATGATAAAGTATCTACACTTTATCAAGATGGCCTTTCTGAAAGAGATTCTGTAAAAAAATATTATAATTTGCCCCAGTTTAATTTTATTTATGCAGGCAGATTTTCTCCTATAAAAAACCTTTCGATACTTGTGGAAGCTTTTGCTGAGGTTACAAAAAAATACGACAATTGGGGTTTAATTCTTAGTGGTGATGGTGCTGAAAAAGAGAACCTAAAATCGTTAGTTTCTTCAAATAATATTGAAAGAATATTTTTTCTACCTTCCTGCGAATGGCACGAAGTCCCCGCTCGATATGCGCTGGCGGATGTAGCAATTCTACCAAGTCTATTCGAACCTTTTGGTTTTTTAGTGAATGAAGCTTTAGTTTATGGTATGCCAATTATCGTGTCAAATCGTTGTGGAAGTGCCTTTGATTTAATTCAAGAAGGAGAGAATGGCTATACTTTCAATCCAACAAAAAAAGCTGAATTAGTTGAAAAAATGTGCTTGATGATGAATAATACTTTGGCACATAAAACAATGGGTAATAAAGGAAAATTATTAGTTGCTCCGTTTCATCCTGATTTAATTTGTGATGATATTATGAAGGCTTTTGATACCATATTAAACCCATAAAATTATGATAAAATCGGTACTTGTGACGGGTGGAGCAGGGTATATTGGCTCACAATTAGTTAGAATTTTACTCAATGAAGGCTATTTTGTTAGAACAATTGATAACCTAAAGTTTGGAGGGGACTCCTTAATTGACCTTTATACCAATCCTAAATTTGAATTCATGAAAGGCGATATTTGTCAAGAAAATGATGTTAGAAAAGCCCTAAAAAACATGGATGCTGTCTGCCATTTAGCCGCTATCGTTAGCGACCCAACTTGCAGGGCATATCCCGAAGAAGCCACTCATGTGAACGTTGATGCTTCCATCCTAATTCATCAAATTGCCGAAGAAATTGGTATAAAAAGATTTATTTTCACCTCTACCTGTAGTAATTATGGCAAAATGGTTGACCCCAATATATTCTTAGATGAATCGGCAGATTTGAAGCCTATTTCTCATTATGCCGAAACAAAAGTCGCCTTTGAAAAGTACTTATTAACCCAAATTAATACTCAAATTTGCTCAACAATACTTCGTTTTTCAACGGTTTATGGGGTTTCTCCACGTACAAGATTTGATTTAACGGTTAACGAATTTACTCGGGATGTGAGCGTTGGCAAGGAATTACAAATTTATGGTGAAAAATTCTGGCGACCGTATTGTCACGTTTATGACTTGGCAAATGCAGTAGCTTTGGTATTAAAATCGGATGAAAAGTTGATTAAAAATGAAGTTTTCAATGTAGGCGATACCCATGAAAATTATACCAAAGAAATGCTAACGAATGAAATTAAAAAAGTGATTCCTAAAATAACAGTAACCTTTGTGAGCAAGCACGAAGACCCCCGTGATTACAGAGTAAATTGTGATAAAATTCAGTTAAAATTAGGCTTTAAAATAACCAAAAAGGTTCCTGATGGCATCGCCGAAATTCATAAGCTAATTCAATCTGGTTTAATTAGCGATCCATTCTCAGCAAAATATAAAAACCTCTAAATTACCTCAAGAATATGATTCCACTTTCAGTTCCAAACCTTGCTGGTAACGAATGGCTCTATATAAAAGATTGTTTAGATACCAATTGGGTGTCGGCGACGGGTTCGTATGTAGATAAATTTGAGAAATTAATTGCCGAGTATACCCAAACAAAATATGCCGTAGCGGTGAGTAGTGGAACCACGGCATTGCACATTAGTTTGCTATTGGCGGGCGTTGAACAAAATGATTTAGTGATAACCAATAATTTGACTTTTGTAGCAACTGCCAATGCTATAAAATACTTGAAAGCTGATCCAATTTTGATGGATATTACGCCCGATACTTGGCAAATAGATACAGAATTATTGACAAATTTTTTAGCTACCGATTGTGAAATTAAAAATGGTTTTTGCTATCATAAGCCTTCAAAACGAAGAATTAAAGCACTTTTGTCCGTTCATGTGTTAGGAAACATGGCAGCAATGGATGAACTAATCGTTCTTTCAGAAAAATACAACTTAACCATCGTTGAAGATGCTGCCGAATCGTTGGGTTCGCTTTACAAACAAAAACACGCAGGCAATTGGGGCAAAATGGCAACGTTAAGTTTCAATGGCAATAAAATAATTACTACGGGAGGCGGAGGCATGATTTTGACCAATGATGAAATTTTAGCCAAAAAAGCCAAACATCTTACGACCCAAGCAAAAGCATCTACGTTTGATTATTACCACGATGATTTGGGTTATAACTACCGATTGGTTAATATTTTAGCCGCTATGGGGGTTGCGCAAGTTGAACAATTACCCGCATTTGTTCAGAAAAAACAAGCAATTGCCCAACGCTATAATCAGAAATTAACGTTGGTTGAAGGTATAAAAATTCAACAAATTAGCCCCGAGGTAATCAGCAATTATTGGCAATATGTAGCGCTCTTTCCTGATAAATTAAATCTAATTAAACATCTTCAAAATCAAAAAATAGAGATTCGTCCTTTATGGATTCCGATTAATAAATTGCCAATTTTCTCGAATGATTTGTATGTTTCAACGCACAATCACTCTCATAAAATATCTGCATTGGGCTTAATGTTACCTTGCTCAACTTCTATTACCAACCATGAAATAGACGAAGTTATTAATAGTATTTTCACCTTTTACCAAACCTAAATTTATGAATAATTTGCCATCCAATTTACCCATATCCGCAATAATAATGGCTGGAGGTAGAGGAACACGGCTTTTGCCACTAACTTCAACTGTTCCAAAACCACTATTAAAAATCAATGGAAAACCTATTATTCAAGGGATAATTGATTTATGCTTTAAACATAAAATCATTGACATTTCTGTGTCAGTTTGCTATTTGGCGGAAACAATTATTGATTTTTTGGAAAGCGATTTTTCTTATTCAAACATTAATATTTTGCATGAAAATACACCGCTCGATGACATTGGGATTTTGGGAACTTGTGAGAAAGCTTTATTCAAATATGACACCATTTTAGTCATCAATGCCGACTTATTTACCAACATAAATTTATCAGATTTTTATTTCAGTTTCTTGGCAAATCATGCTGATATGACTATCGCAACCTTTATTTACAAAACACCTTTGCCATACGGGCTCATCAGTTCTGAAAATGGAGAGGTGATACGAATTGATGAAAAACCAATCTTAGAAATGGAGGCAAACGGTGGCATTTATCTATTTAAAAAGGAATTGTTAGAGTTAATTCCTGCCAATAAACCGTACAAAGCTTGGCAATTAATCAATAAATTATTGACCGAAAATAACCATCAATTAAGAACATTTTTGATTGAAGATATTTGGATAGATATTGGCTCGAAAGAGAGCTATGCGTATGCAGAGGAAGTAGCGAAAGCTGAGTAGGCAGTGTTGTGTTGGTAATGCAATGAGCAGTAAACAGTTAAAGCATTAGATTTCATGATGCGCTATAACTGCCTACTACTAACGAAACAATACTTACTACAATTCTATTTCTTCTCCTTCTTTTAACGGTGGAATGTCGATAGAAGCAAAAACTGAATCAATATGAGCGGCGTATTCTGCGGTATCATCAATAAAAAATTCAAGATTTGGAACAATCCTAACTTGGTTTCTGATTTTATTACCCAAAATACCTCTAATCACTTTCGTTTTTTCACGAATATCTTGTAAAAGCCCTTGCTTATCGTTGGTGAGCATAAAACTCAAATAAACACGAGCAATGGATAAATCGGGAGTCATTTTTACATCCGCAATTGTTACGAAGGCGTTCCCGAAGGTATTTTTCATATCTTTCTGAAAAATTTCGCTTAAATCTTGCATGATCAATTTAGCGAATTGTTGTTGTCTTTTAGATTCCATTATGATGATATAGAATAAGTGATGAGCATTTGTAAAAGGTACACATTTTGATTTCCTATAAAGGCGTTATTTCTGCCATTTAATCAACTTATGTCTTTATACTTTTACTTTTACTGTAACTCAAAGTTATACCTTGTTCTATTTTTATACGTTTTAATTCACAAATTTCGGAAATATTTTCCACAACCTTTCATTTTTATCTTTCTACAATAAATATTTAAGAAAGATATTTTATTTTAATATTGTCTAAATCATCTCTTCTTATGAAATCAAATCAAAAATTTAGATTACAAACTACCTTTAAATTAATGTTTATGAGCAGTTTTTTATCCATAATTTTCCTTTGTCTTCAATGTGTTAATGAAAAAACTGGTGCTCAAAAAACGACAAAACCCACTCCTGCGGTTGAAAAACAAGCAGATAAAGGTCCGAGTTTCAAAACTGAAACCCAAAATGCGGGAATGTCTGAAATTGTGACAACCTTCCCCGCAACTTTGAGTACTATTTCTGTTGAAAAAGGCCTTGATACTTTTTCGCCTAATCTTTTTGCCGATGTCGTTTATCCAACTTCATTCAATAAAAATTTAGGTTTTTATTTACCCAATTGGATTGTTACTTTACATACTACGTTATCCAAAGTGTATAATCAGAAAAAGATTCCTTTGCGAAATCGAGGCATTTGGGGTTCGGTAGATTGGAAAGAACACAGTAAAGAAGGGGCAGATTGGAATTTTTTCATTGACCCCGAAAAAGGGCGAGCTTATCCAAATAATTTCAATACCCGTAAATCAGTAAATATGAACACTTTTTCATCGGCTTTGACCATCGAAAAACGTTTGCAAACGGGGGGCGTAGATTTGAATAATTGGGATGCAAAAACCGAGGCTGAAATTGCTGAAATGGGAAAGAGTGCTGCTCGTTCTACCGAATTTGGTGACTATTATTTACCGGGTAAACAACGAATTGGATTGGTTGATATTGATTGGGAAAATAATTATGAAAACGGTTCAAATCCTCGAAAATCTTTACGGTTCATTAAGTCGCTTTGTGATAATTTGCAAGGAATATTTCAAGCAATGTATGTGCATCCAATTATTGCGGAGGTGGGAAATTTAACTAAAAATGGCTATCCAGATGCAAATGGCAGGGTTAATCCAAGTGAAATCAATCCAATTTATACGAGCGTTCAGAATTTAGATGGGGTAGATTATCGAGTAACAGATTCGGAAAATTTTGCTCCTCTTCTGGAGATTTCACACTACGGAGAAACTGCCATGCACGGGTATAATGATGGCGTACGCACACTCAATGCTTACGGAAGAAATGCAAATATTGAGCATTATTTGGCAAGGGTTGTGAGCATGGCTGAAAAAAACTATTCATACCTCCACAGTATTGGCAAGGATTTGTGTTTTATCCAAGCAAAATTGATTTGTGATAGAGTAACAGGTTGGCAGTATAAAGATGGCAATAGAAAAGATGGGGGGGCAAAAAACGGATTTGTCGGCTATTTAACCCGTGACCAAGCATTCAAATCAACCATGTCCGTCTTTTTTTCTGGCCTACATTTTCACGAATGGAATCGACCAGTGCCTAACTTAAATTCTGATTGTTACAACGGTTTTCAGTTTGCTTTGAATTTATTAGGAACCAGAAAAAAAATGTCGAATAATGAAAATGTATCGGCAGTGGACATGAGAACGCCCCAAGCAGAATTTCATTTGTGGAAATCTAAGTATAAATTTGTAGAAGAAACAACGTATCGTGAAGAGAAAGGCTACGAATTAAAAGATAATACGGATAATTTATTGGTCAGAACGATGCGAATAGGGAATAAATTGGCAATTTTAGTCATTAATCCGTACAACGTTGCTTCAAAATTTAACCTTACTGTTGCCTGTACGAACGGAGGAAAGAATTTTGAAAAATCCTTCTCAACTTCAGATTGGCAATCTTGTTATCCAAATGATACCCGGAAGGATTATATTTTTGATATTGTAGAAATGAAATAATTTTCTTAATGTTCGAGATTCGATGTTTGATACTTGTTTTGGATTTTTAAATTAAAATGTCAGATAATAAATATTGAAAACCGAATATCAAACATCGAAAACCGAACTTCGAAATAAATTATGCTTAGTTTTTTTAAGGTAAATGCAGTTTACCAAATTTTCAGTTTGTTGATTTTGCTCATACTAATCCGTGTGCCTGTTTATTTGGTGGGTTTACCCGAACTAATTCCAGAATTGCAGTGGATGCTCGTAGGCGAACAAATCAATAAAGGATTCGTAATGTATTCCGAAATTTGGGACAACACTGCTCCGCTTTCTGCCTTAGTTTACGCTGGACTCGATAAGGTTTTCGGTCGCTCGCAAACGGTCTATCAATTAGCCGCTTTGTCAGTGGCTTCGTTTCAGGTTATTTACTTTAATGTCATGATTAATAACAGTGACGTTTTAACGAAAAGGAATTATATACCTGGACTAATCTATCTACTTTTTCTTAATATTTCATTCGACTGTTGCACGCTTTCACCGGTATTGATGTCAACGACTTTTGTCTTGATGTCGTTTGGCACAATGGTGCGACAAATTAGTCGTTTGCAGTCAACTGATGAGGTTTTTGAAATTGGTTTTTTGATTGGTTTAGCTACTTTATTTTACCCTCCCGCTTGTATTTTTATTTTGTGGGCCATGGCATCACTGGTATTTTTTAGTGGTGCAACCATTCGCCAATATTCGTTAGCGGTCTTCGGGTTTTTATTTCCTTTACTATTAACGGCCTTATTTTTCTATCTTGACGGTACGTATTCAGCATTTTCGAGAAACTTTATCTCTTCGGTATTTCAAATCAGACAATATAATCTCAACGATTTTAAATCATTGTTTGTCACTTTATTAATTCCCTTCGCTCTCGGAATCTTAGGGTTTTTGCGTTTGGTAAATACGTTCGGATTCAACTATTTCCAAGTTCGCTGTCAGCAAGTAATGATGCTTTGGGCCGTTGCAGGTATAATTTCAATTGGATTAATGCCATTTTTAGCGCCCATGCAATTCATTATTTTTGTCCCCGCCTTAGCTTTTTTTACGATTAATTTCTTCAATACTTTCAAGAAACAATGGTTGGCAGAATTGATATTTTTAGGCGTTTTTGGCGCTATTTTATTGATTCATTATCAAGCTGTTTATGCGACAGGTTCGGAAGGATTTGTGCAATTGAAAAACTTGAAATTAAGGAAAAATCAGGACGGAAAAATAAAAAATAAGCGAATTTTAGTATTGGGAGATGGCATGGAAGAGTACAAAAATAATTACGCCGCAACGCCTTATTTGAACTGGAATTTAGCTAAACATGAATTAGAAAACCTTAATAATTACGACAATGTAATTAGTATTCTTAGAAATTTTGAAAAAGATTCGCCCGATATTATTATTGATAAAGTAAATTTGGCTCCAAAATTATTCAAACGAATTCCTGCACTGGAAAGACGATACAAATTGGTGGAAAAAGGAATTTATAAAAGAGTGTAATTCGATGTGAGATGTTAGTTTTTCGATGTTCGGAAAACACGAAACCGTTAAATTCCAACCATCGAACAACAAGCATCAAAAATCGAAACAACTATGAAAGCCTACAATCCACGCTGGTCAGAAAATGACTTTATTCAAAAAACTACTCAAAAGTGGTTGAAACAAGGCTTTTTGAATAAAGAACAATCCTCGGAAATTGAGAAAAACTATCCTCACGATTATTTCGCCCCCAATGTTTTCCTTAAAATTGGGCTGTTTATTTTTACCCTCTTGGCGGCTGGTTTTTCCATCGGTATCATGTCGATTTTCTTAGTTGGAATTTATGAAAACAATCTAAATACCGCCGCTGTTATTCAGAGTTTAATTATTGGTGGCATTTTCTTTTTCCTCCTCGAAAACCTCATCAAAGGTCGTCATCTGTATCATTCAGGCGTTGATAATGCCTTAATTTACATGGCTTTAGGCGCATTTTGCACGACCATTTATTTCCTTTTCGAGAAACTAAACCCTCCCACTTGGCTTTTTTTGATATTATTTCTTCCTCTTTTTGTGGCCACAACCGTTCGTTACGCAGAATCAGTCGTTTGTACTTTAACCTATTTGCTAATCTTAGGCATTTTTGTAACGATTGCTTTAGAATCTTTTTGGGGTAAAACCTTTTTGCCTTTCATTGTTATGATTGTTTCGGCAGGAATGTATTTTATCGTAAAAAGACTTTCAACCCGTAAGGATTATTTCTACTACGAAACCTGTTTAACGATACTCAAAACGCTGTCATTGGTTACCTTTTATTTGGGTGGAAATTATCTAATTGTCAGAGAAGGAAATGCGTTAATCAATAATTTATATCTATCCATTTCACCTCAAGTGGCTTTTGCTCCGATGTTTTATTTTTTTACGACCATCATTCCAATTGGTTATATTCTCTTTGGACTTCGTTACCGTGACCGTTTAATTATGATTTTGGGATTCATTACGTTGGGATTCTCAATTTTTACCTACCTTTTTTACTTCGCAGTTCTTCCCGTAGAAATTGCGTTGACATTAGGCGGAGTTTTGTTAATGGCCCTCGCAGGTGGATTGATTCATTACCTTAAAACAGAAAAAATGGGCTTCACCTACCAACCCGATGATGAATTTGAGGGCTTTAATTTAGAAGCCATGCTGATGTCGCAAATTGTTCAATCTAAAATCCCACAACAGGGCGATACTTTCCGTTTTGGGGGTGGAGACCCAGGCGGTGGCGGTGCTGGTGGATATTATTAATCACAATTTTACGCATAATAGTTATGAGCACAATTTTAGAAAAACTCAATACTGACCGCATTCTTTCAGTTTCAGCAATCCTGATTGGTATAATGACATTGGTGGTTTATTTTATCCAAACTCGTCTCATCATCGACCAACAACACGCTGGTGTTTGGCCTTGCATTGAACTCTCAGGGACAAATTTTGGCGATGGCTCTGGAATTAAAGAAAATTTTAAAATAAATATTACCAATAAAGGCATCGGCCCCGCCCTTATCAAAAAAGTTGAAATAAAATACAGAAGGAAAATTTATCACGAATTTTCTGATATTTTTGAGTTATCAACGGGGTCTAATGGCTACAGTAGAAGTGGTCTTGAAGGTCGGACGATGGCATCCAACGAAACCGTTTATCCAATTCAAATTTCTTTATCAAAAGAAGGGCATAAATTTGCTCAATTATTCTACAATCATGATTCCATTCAAACCAACATTTATTATCAATCCGTTTACGGAAAGTGCTTCGTAAGTTCTGGTTTCGATGCCAAAGAATTACCTGATTGCAGTGTTTTAGAAGAGAAAAAGTGAAATATCCAAAGGCTATAATGAATAGCCTTTGGATATTTATAATTATAAAAATAATTTTCATAACTATTCATTGATAATTTAGGGAAAACTACTCATTTCATTGACTTATTTCGTGAATCATTTTCAAAAATGTATATTTGATGTTTAGTTATTGGTTACTTGTAATTTAGTTATTAGCGTATTGATTGTTTAACGATTAAGGAGTAGTCAAACTTGGCTTTTCAAAAATATCCAATCACTAATAACAGATAACCAATCCTCCAATAACTAACAACCAATAACTGATAACTAACAAAAAATGCAAACTGTCAATTCTTACAATTTTGCCGGCAAACGTGCCTTAGTTCGTGTAGATTTTAATGTTCCTTTGAATGAACGTTTCGAAATAACCGACGATACTCGAATAAAAGCGACAATTCCGACAATTAATAAAATATTGAACGATGGTGGTTCGGTAATTTTGATGTCACATTTAGGTCGTCCGAAAGATGGACCGACGGATAAATATTCGTTAAAACACCTTGTCAATCCACTTTCAGTCGTGTTTGGACGTACTGTAAAATTTGCGGATGATTGCATCGGTCAATCGGCCATCGACCAAGCTGCTTCTTTGCAACCAGGTGAAATTTTATTATTAGAAAATCTTCGTTTTTATAAAGAAGAAGAAAAAGGAGACGTAGCATTTGCGGAAAAATTATCAAAATTAGGTAACGTTTGGGTAAATGATGCATTCGGAACGGCTCACAGAGCTCACGCTTCTACGGCGGTTATTGGTCAGTTTTTTCAAGATAGAGTTTCTGGTTTTGTCATGCAAGCCGAAATTGAAAATGCTCAAAAAATATTGGAACACGCTGAAAGACCTTTCACCGCCATTATGGGTGGTTCAAAAGTTTCGGACAAGATTTTATTGATTGAAAAATTATTGGATAAAGTTGATAATCTTATCATCGGTGGTGGCATGACTTATACGTTCACGTTGGCAGAAGGTGGTAAAATCGGTAAATCAATTTCTGAGCCTGATAAAGTAGAATTAGCGAAAGAAATTTTGAAAAAAGCAGCAGAAAAAGGGGTAAAAATTTATATGCCAGTTGATAATTTGTGTGCAGATAAATTCTCGAATGATGCGAATCGTCAAGTAGTAGCGACGGGGGAAATTCCTGATGGTTGGGAAGGTTTGGACATTGGTCCAGAATCAGCAAAATTATTCAAGACTGTTATTGAATCGTCAAAAACAGTGCTTTGGAATGGTCCAATGGGCGTTTTTGAATTTCCAAACTTCGCACATGGAACAAATGCCATTGCGGATGCAGTAGTTATGGCTACGGAAGAAAACAGTGCATTTTCATTAATTGGTGGGGGAGATTCTGCCGCTGCGGTGAACAATGCGGGCTACGGTGACCGTGTTTCTTATGTATCAACGGGCGGAGGTGCTTTGTTGGAATACATGGAAGGTAAAATATTGCCTGGCGTTGCTGCTTTGATGTAGGAGTAAAACTTAATTAAAATATAGAAAAAAAGGACGGCATCGCTTTGAGTGATGCTGTCCTTTTTTTTATAGAAGTTTTATTATCACTTATGATAGTTATAGCCCTTATATTTCAATTCTCCCAATTTGTTGCTTCTTATTCGGTAAAGAATGCTATATTTCGTATTCTATGATTGTGTAATTACTATACTCAAAACAATTATCTTTGGAAAAATTACTAAATATGGACAAATACATTCATAAACTTTCATACGGAGCAAATAACCTTGTCATTGCCCTTTCAGATACAGAAGTTACCAAAATATACGAAGGAGATACTCGTTAGGATATTGGTTCGGAGGCAGAGAAAATGAAGGTTGCGAATACGATTAACACCTTGATTGTCAAGTTTATCAAAATAGATTTTGACGAAAAAAAATCTTGGGAAATGTTAGTGATGGAACGACTGTACCCCTTAGATTTTAGGAGTTTTGAAGTAGAAAAAAGAAAATTGATAATTGAAGTTTTTGAAGATGAATTAAACGAATTACATCGTCAAGGATTTGTCCATCGGGACTTAAAACGCCCTTCAAATCTATCGGGAGAACGTTACGATAACATCTTTCTGACACGACAAGGATTACGCCTAATTGATGTTGGAATTTCAGCCCTTAAAAGCCAAGTTGGCGAGAAATTATTTGCTAAATACGTTGAAGTAGAATTGCAAGAATTAACCGAATTCAAGCAATATTTTTTATCCAGATAATTAAAAATTGTGATTTGCGACTTTTGATTTATGAATATTTACAGCGTGAAATCACTCAATCACAAATCACTCAATTACCAATAAGCCCCCGTGAATTTCCAAAACCTCCCCATACAAACCAACGCTCAATATTTACTGAACGACAGCCGTCAGTTATCATCACCACAACGGTCTATCTTCTTTGCTATCAAGGGTTTACACCACGATGGACACCAATTTTTGGACGACCTTTACCGCAAAGGTATTCGTGAATTTGTGGTCGAACGTGATGCCCTCACTCCTACGCTCATTCGTGAATTGGGACGGATGAAGGAAGCAAAAATCTGGCAAGTCGAAGACAGTATTTTGGCAATGCAAGAAGTAGCAAAACGACATCGTGAACAATATAATTTCCCCGTAATTGCCATCACGGGGAGCAACGGAAAAACGGTGGTGAAGGAATGGCTTTCGCAATTATTAGGCAATCGTTTTAAAGTTGTGAAAAGTCCAAAATCATATAATTCTCAAATTGGCGTACCTTTGTCGGTTTGGCAAATGAACGAAACGCATAATTTGGGCATTTTTGAAGTCGGTATTTCTCGCCCTGACGAAATGGCAAATTTACAGAAAGTGGTACAACCTCAAATCGGGATTTTTACTAATATTGGCAATGCTCATAATGAGTTTTTTGAAGATAATTTTCAGAAAATTAGGCAAAAATTATTGCTATTTCAACATGCAAAACAACTAATTTATTGCGCTGATTATGTGGAAATTGATAAAATTGTAAACAACGAATTTATTTTGAAAAATGTAGATTGTGAGATAATTAGCTGGTCGAGAATGGCAAATGCTACCATAAAAGTAGATTGGCAAACTGAATATCAGAACACTAAAGTAACCCTAAATTTTCCCAAGAAAAATGAGACTTTCGATATACCTTTTACCGATGATGCTTCCATCGAAAATGCGATTCATTGCATCGTTACGCTCTGGTTTTTGAAATACAAAGCCGTTGAAATTCAAGCCCGTTTACAGATTATTCGTCCCGTGTCGATGCGCTTAGAATTGAAACAAGGAATCCGAAATAATTATCTTATTGACGATACTTATAATAACGATTTGGCGGGACTTACGATTGCGCTAAACTTCTTAACCCAACAGAAACAACGCACTCGTAAAGTATTGATTTTGAGCGATTTATTAGAAACTGGAATTCCAGAAAATGAATTATACGGACAAATTGCGCATTTGATAAAACAACGAAATCTGTATCAATTTATCGGAATTGGCGAGGTAATAACTCGTAACAGAAATTTATTTCAACATAAAGATAATAACGTACAATTTTTCAGAAATACCGTTGATTTTTTGGATAGTCAAACCTTAAAAGACCTACAAGAAAGCGTAGTCTTAGTGAAAGGAGCAAGACGTTTTGGCTTTGAATCCATCGTGAATCGTTTGGTTCAAAAAACGCATGGCACGGTCTTGGAAATCAATTTAGATGCCGTTACGCACAACCTCAATTATTTCCGTGATAAAGTGGGACAACAGACCAAAATTATGGTCATGGTCAAGGCATTTGCGTACGGTTCGGGCAGTACGGAAGTGGCAAATTTATTGCAATTTCATGGCGTAGATTATTTGGCCGTTGCTTATACAGACGAAGGCGTGAGTTTACGACAAAACGGCATTTATTTACCCATCATGGTGATGAATCCGACTGAAAATGATTTTGAGCAATTAATTACCTATTCGCTCGAACCAGAAATTTATTCTCCCCGAATATTAAAACAATTTTCAGAATATATTGACAATCAAAACATTAGCTCTAAAATTCATTTGAAATTAGATACGGGAATGCACCGTTTAGGTTTTGAGAAATATCAATTATCAGACTTAATCGAAACTGTTCAATCAAATCCTAACCTTTGGGTTTCCACCATTTTTAGTCATTTGGTAGCGGCGGATGAAGACAAATTTGATAATTTTACGCTCCATCAAGTCTCAGAGTTTACCGAAATGGCCAAGCAAATTTCAGAGGCCATTGGTTATACGCCTTCTCGGCATTTGGCAAATTCCGCAGGCATTGCCCGATTCCCCGAAGCACGTTTGGATATGGTGCGTTTGGGCGTTGGATTATACGGTTTGGCGGCAAAGCCTGAAGACCAAGAAAACCTCTTGACAGTTGGGACTTTGAAGACGGTTATTTCTCAAATTAAAAACATAAAATCCTCAGATACAGTTGGTTACGGACGAAAAGGAGAATTAACAAAAGACACTAAAACCGCCACCATTGCCATTGGATACGCTGACGGATACGACCGCCGCTTCAGTCGGGGCGTGGGCGAAGTATTAATTCAAGGGCATCGTTGCAAAGTGATAGGCAATGTTTGTATGGATATGACGATGGTGGATATCACGGACGTACTCCACGTACAAGAAGGCGATGAAGTAATTATTTTTGGTAACGACCTCACAATGATTGAGTTAGCCAATAAAATTGGCACAATTGCTTACGAAATTCTCACGAGTGTAAGCCAACGGGTAAAACGGATTTTTTATCAGCTCTGAGTAAGAGTAAAGGAATAAGGGAGATATGAAAAATATAAATAAGAGTGTGTTTTTCTCTCTCCTTCCTTTTTCCCGTCTCCGTTTCTCCTTTATTCCATTCCTTCATTTTTCCTGCCTTCTTTAAGCCTTTTCTCCAATACCCAAAATATGCTTAATCTTCATCAAGAACACAATAACGCCCACACCAGAAAGTAAGAAATAATACATCGCAAACATATACACAAATCCATTATCAACGGCTTCTGCGGATTTGAAAAGGATATATGTCAAAGCAAAGTATCCGTAAATTGTTCCCATCAACAAGAAAATATAAGATTGCGTTTTACGAGCGTAGAAAAATAATCCAACGCATAAAGCCAACGTAATGATGGCGTAAATAAACCAATTACCGTGACTAAACATACCAGTCAAAGCCGCAATTAAGGTCAAATTACTGCCCAATAAAAGGTAGGTAAACGAGAAATGTTTTTTAAGATTTTTGTATTCCGAAATCAGACCCGTAGCCGATAAAACCAAACCCAATACAATAGCGATAAATAAAAAATTTGGCGCCGAAAAGTCATTCTTTTCCAACACTGTAAATGGAGCAATATTTACGCCCACCCACGAAGAAAATGCCGTAATTGCCATTGAAAGTACACCTCGATGGTCAAAAAAATAAGCACAGAAAAAGAATAGAATTGCGGAAATAAACGTAACCAAGCCATATTTTAAGCCAAACAAATCGTACTGAAATTGCAAATAACCTTCTAAAATCAAAAAAGAAGTGCAACCCAATAAAAGCACAAAATCTGAGAAATGATGTGGATTTTTCACCGCTTCCCAAGTAAGCGGCTCACGTTTCCAGAAGGCAAAACCAAAGCAAGCCAAGGTAGTAATAGCAATTAAAGCCACGATAACGCCATGACCAATACTATCTAAATTTTGGTAAATCAACACGCCTAAACCACCCGTTAGCAAGGTAATTCCCAAGTATAAAAGTGTCCGTAGTTCGTAGTGAAGTGAAAAGGATTTATTTTTTTCATATTCCGAAATGACATTACTTTGTTCAGGCGAAATAATGCCTTTTTCTTGGAGATTTTGGAGGAGGGTTTGGGTTTGCATGAGTTGGTTTTAGACAGAAGTAAACGGTTTTATTGTGTGAAGATACAGAAAAAATATATTCATTCAAATTTCGTAATTGTGTAGTAAATTTGGTAAATCATCAATATTTATTCGCTCAGAAAATGCCCCCAGAAAAAATAGAACTTCCGCCAAAATATTACTTGACTTACTTTCAGTATCTCATTGATTTCGTCAAGAAGAAATATCAACATATTCTCAACGAAACGGAAAAGCAATTCCTCGCCGATTTTGAGGCGCTAACGGAGGATGAGAAATGCCTTTTTATTCGTTTCTGTAACCGTACAGGCTCTTTTTTCAGAACGGAAAAATTGAAATATGCCGAAATAGAAAACATTCCAGAATCACTTAATGGTTTAATTGACAAGGGTTTTGTGGAACCACTTTCCGAGAATCACCTCACCGAAGCAGCGGAGGTTTTGGATATTTTTAGTAAATCTGAATTGATTGAATTAGCCAAAATGCTCAACCTCGAATCCCGTGGAAAGGCTTCTTTGAAGAAGGAAGAAGTGTTGGATTGGCTCTTGGCGGTTGGCAATTGGGAAGACATGATTTACCTCCTAAATTCCCAAGATTATGCCAACATCCACGGATTCCCACACTCGCTCGTGCGGGCACAGAAAGAAACGGAAGTCCAAATGCTCAAGTTCCTTTTCTTTGGCTCTCGACACGGTGATATGACCGAATTTGTTACCCGTGATTTAGGTTTTCAGTCGTATGAAAAATTTGATGAGGATAAGATGGTGGCGTATTTCCAAACCCGTCAGGAAGTGGAAGACAAATTGAAAGTGAGTCTCGCCCGTGAGGACTTTTATTTAATGCAACAAGCTGATATTGAGATACTTGATATTTACAACTGGTTCATGGATTGGACGGCAACGCACCGAAAGGAATTATCAGAAATTGCCATTCCAACCTACGGAACGTTTTCGTTGCGGGTAGCTTTATACTTAGAAAAGAAAAAAGCCTTAGATGAAGCGCTCACCGTTTTCAGACTTACCGAAGAATCACCTTCACGGGAACGACAAGTAAGAATTTTGGATAAACAAAAGAATCGTGAAGAAGCAAAAGCACTTTGCGAACTCATTTTAGCCGAACCACAAAATGCAACGGAACAATTCTTTGCGGAAGATTATCTGAATCGAATTGAGGCAGTTTTACTTAAAAAGAAGTCTAAAAAAGCCGTAACGCAACAATTACACAATTCAGATTCTATCACAATTGCAGCAACATGGAAAAGGCAAGTGGAATTTGGTGTAATTGATTATTACCAAGAACGGGGCATGAAGGCAGAATTTACCGAAAATCACTTGTGGCGGAGTTTGTTTGGTTTACTATTTTGGGACATTATTTTTGATACCGATTCCTTGGCCATTCATCATCCTTTGCAACGTTCGCCTTCGGATTTATTCAAACCAACTTTCTTTGAAAAACGCAAAGAAAAAATGGAAGAACGCTTGAAAATGTTGGAAGATGAAGATGCCACAACGGTGTATATGAACCGCATATTTTTTGAGAAATTTGGGCTAACAAATCCACTTGTGGAATGGTATGGAGGTCTTTTTCCTTTAATTTTGACTTTATTAGAAAGATTATCCCCCGAACAAATTACGTTGATTACTTTAGAAATGGCAAAGAATTTACGGCAAAATCTAAGGGGATTTCCAGACCTTTTTATCTGGGGGGATGGAGAATATAGTTTTATCGAAGTAAAGTCACCAACTGATAGTTTATCGAATCAACAGCTTTTTTGGTTACGTTTTTTTGAAAGTATTAATGTGCGGTCGAAGGTTTTACGGGTGGAATGGGATTTGGTTACTGGTTAATGGTAATTAGTTACTGGTAGTCAAAACATTGCTTCAAAATATTAAAATTATTAAAAACGAAAAACTGGTTATCAGTTATGAGAGCAAATACTCTAATAACTAATAACCAGTTTCTAATAACTAATCCCTAAGAATTCGCTCTCGCAATCTGCTTCTGCATCATGGCTTCATATTTCGCTGCTTCTGCGACTTTCGCATTTTTCAAACCTTCTACGATAATTTGCATTTCGTAAAGCGCCGTTTGAATATCACGACTATCGCTATTTCTACGGTCATTCATATAATAATCCAATGCCTTATTATTACGATTCATCATCGTATCAGCTATTTTCAAACCACTTTTTGTGTCGCCCGCTGCAATGTACAAGGCTACGAAATTTGCCGATAATTGGTCGTAAGGAATTACGTTGTCTGGCATCTTTTTGTCACAGAAATCCAAGACAGCTTTTGCTTTCGCTAATTTGCCTTCACGGATTAATTGATCAACCAAACGTAAGAAACTCAAACGTGCGGTTACGATAGGTACTTGTAAATAAAAGTCTGAATGATAGTACGTTTTTGGATTATCTAAATCTCTCCAGAACATATTTTTCGTTAAATTATCAAACATAATATCTGAATTCACGTAACCATCTTTTGCTCCTGGAATTTTCACCGGCATCAATCGGTAGGCGTATCCTTCCATTTGCATATAATCTTTCAAATTCAAGTAACTCGCTGATGGCAAAGTAGTTGCAAAATAAATTGGACGTTTCCAACCCGATGCGGCATTCTGAGCAATCATATCTAACTGAATCAATTCTGGTTTCATCACACCATTTTTTCCTGCTGCCCAAGCCATTTGGTCGGTCAAAAATGGTTCTAAATCTTTCGGAACAAACCCTGCTTTTTTCACCGCATCCACATTAATCGGTAAGAAAAGATTTTCTGTTGGCAAAGTATTAATCATCGAACCATCCTGCAACGGAACTTTAATTGCCTCGCTATCATCTTTAATCAATTTCATATATTCTTGAAGATTGATTCCATTTTTCACGTTCGGATTCTCGTAATACATCACCTGTTCGTTGATTCCTTCCATAAAACGGTCTTTCGATAATGATATTGGCAAGGCTTGCGACTCGTAAGTTTTACGTTTCATTTGGTCGATGTACCAATCCGTTCCTAACAGCGAAAGGTTACACACCCGCACATCTGTACGGTAGCCTTCAACTTCTTGTACGTACCATAATGGGAATGTATCATTATCACCTCCAGTGAATAGAATCGCATTTTTTGCACAAGAATTCAACATATTTTTGGCAAAATCTACTTGCTGATAACGATGATTACGGTCGTGGTCATCCCAGTTTTGTTGAATCAAAATGACAGGAACTACCGCCGTTACAACCGTCGCAACAACACCCGTAACCACTGAATTTGACATAAATTTACCCAATAATTCCGCCAATTGCATCACACCCAAACCAATCCAAAGTCCAAAGAAATAAAACGAACCCACGTAGATATAATCACGTTCACGAGGTTCAGAAGGTGGTGAATTTAGGAAAACTACTAAGGCTAATCCCGTTAAAAGGAACATTAAAGTAGTAGTCAAAAAGTCTTTTTCGCCTTTACGAACCAATAACACAAAACCCATTAAACCCAAAATCAAAGGCAACCAAAAGTAGTTGTTGTGGGCTTTATTTTTAGCTAATAATTCGGGTAAAGCTCCTTTACGAGTATAATCAATTACGCCCGCATCTTGAATATCACTTTCACGGCCCACAAAATTCCAGAGGAAATAACGCATATACATGTGTCCCATTTGGTGGGTAAACATAAATTTTAGGTTATCCCCAAAACTTGGTTTTTCGCCCGATGCCAAACCCAACATTTCTTCATACATCTGAATGTGTTGGGGCGTGCCACTATACACACGAGGCAATAACATTTGCCCGTCTTTTGAATATATTAATTTCTGTTTATGGTCGTAAACTTCATACTTTCCGTCTTTCATTTTGTAGACTGGATTGCCCTGTTCCACACTTTCAACGGTTCCTGTATAAATTGGCCCGTATAATAATGAACGCTCGCCGTATTGTTCACGCTTCAAATATTTCACGTAATTCAAGATATTACTTGGGTCATTTTCGTTGATGGGCGTATTGTAAGTTGAACGAACCAAAGCCAAGGTATAACACAAATAACCAATCAAAACGAATACTAACGAAAGTAATCCAATATTCAAATTGACTTTTCCCTTTTGGATTGAATAACGAACACCCCAAACCAATGCTCCGACAAAAACCACTAAAAATACCCCAACGCCTACGCCATAAGGCAACCCAAGTCCATTTGTGAAGATTAATTCAAATTGGAAAGCCATTGAAGGAATTCCTGGAATGATTAGTGAATTGATAATTCCTAAAATTAAAAACCCAGCTAACAGCGCAATAAAACCGCCCTTATAAGTTGGATTTGGATTTTTCTTGAAATAATAAATCAAAGCCAATGCTGGCACCGTTACCAAATTCAATAAATGGACTCCAATTGAAAGACCAACGATATAGGCCACCAAAATCAACCAACGATTTGCATCTCCTTCGTCCTCAATTAATTCCCATTTGAAAGCCGCCCAAACCACCAAAGCCGTAAAGAACGACGACATCGCATAAACCTCCGCTTCAACTGCTGAGAACCAAAATGTATCAGAAAACGCATACGCTAACGAACCAATAACACCCGCTCCTAAAAGCGTAAGTGACTGACCCATTGACAGTTCTGCAAAAGGTTTATTATAAATTTTACGCCCAATCATCACGATTGTCCAGTGCATAAACAGAATCGTAAAGGCGCTCGAAAGCACCGACATCATGTTTACCCAATAAGCTACTTGGGTTACATCCGAACCCGCCAAAAGCGAAAACATACGTCCCAACAATAAGAATAATGGCGCTCCAGGAGGGTGAGGAACTTGCAGTTTATAAGCACAGGCGATGAACTCACCACAATCCCAAAAAGAGGCAGTACGTTCAACAGTGGCAGTAAAAACAAATAAGGAAATGGCAAAAACGACCCAACCTGTAAGGTCATTAATTCTTTTGAAATTATTCATAATTGAAAATTGAAGCCCCCAACCCCAAAGGGAGTTTTGATATAATTACCCCTCTGGGGGACAGGGGGCTTTTGTGTTTACGACAATAATGTTACCAAAAATACAAAATAGCTTTGGCTTGTGAAGAATGGAGGTGTTAAAAAGTGTTAAGCTAAGACGTTTTTAACATTTGGCTTTGCGATTAAATGGAACACACATCAGACAGATACTTTGCAACACAGATTTAGAATGTGTTCTGTCGCATCAAAGCCCCTCAAATTGACGTAAAAAACGTACATCATTTTCGGTAAATAATCGTAAATCTTTGATTTGATATTTTAACATGGTAATGCGTTCAATTCCCATTCCGAAGGCAAATCCTGTGTATTCTTTTGAGTCTATTCCGCACTGTTCCAATACATTGGGGTCAACCATACCCGAACCCGCAATTTCTACCCAACCCGTATATTTACAGACATTACAACCTTTTCCTTTACAGATTAAACAGGTAATATCAATTTCCGCAGAAGGTTCAGTAAATGGAAAATATGAAGGACGATAACGCACTTTTGTATCTTGCCCAAACATCTCTTTGGCAAAATAATAAAGTGTATCTTTTAAGTCTTTGAAGCCTACATTTTTATCAACATAAAGCCCTTCAACTTGGTGGAAAAGACAGTGTGCTCTCGCAGAAATTGCCTCATTACGATATACTCGCCCAGGCATAATTGAACGTAAAGGTGGTTTTTGATTTTGCATCAAACGAATTTGAACGTTTGATGTATGCGTTCTCAAAAGTATATCGTCCGCTACTTCTCCGCCTTTCTTTTCGATAAAAAAAGTATCCTGCATTTCACGTGCAGGGTGATTTTCGGCAAAATTTAGCGCCGTAAAATTATAAAAATCTGATTCTATTTCTGGACCATCCGACACATTGAAACCCATTTTTGCAAAGATTTCGATGATTCTGGCACGTACCAGCGTAAGGGGATGAATGGTTCCGTTTTCGTAGGGAATATTTGGAAGGGTCAAATCAAATTCAATGGCCACCGATTTATCCTGCGAAGATTCCATTAAGGCTTGGAATTCGTTGAATTTATTTTGAGCTAATTCTTTTAAAGCATTCAACTCTTGTCCAACGGCACGGCGGTCTTCTTGAAGAACGTTCTTTAATCCATCAAAAAGGTCGCCAATAACGCCTTTACGACCCACGTAGGCAATACGGAAAGTTTCGAGTTGTTCTTTATTGTCAATCTGGAAATCAGCAATTTGCTGTTGTATTTCGGTAATTTTTGCTTGCATAATGCAAAATTAATCATTAGTAATTGCTTTTTTTACATTTTAGAGTTGAATTTAAACTAAATGAACACGGATTTGAGGGATTAGGCACGGATTTTTAATTTTATCCGTGTCTAATCCCTCAAATCCGTGTTCAATCCTGTTCTATCAATACAAAACCCAAGTATCCTTAGAACCTCCGCCTTGCGAAGAATTTACCACCAATGAACCTTTTCGCAGTGCCACACGAGTTAAGCCTCCAGGAATTACCTCAACGCCATTTCCGTAGAGAATGTAGGGACGTAAATCCACGTGACGACCTTCGGCGTGGTCATCAATTAAACAAGGAACTCTCGAAAGTGAAATGGTTGGTTGAGCAATATAATTTCGTGGATTTGCTTTGATTCTTGCCTTGAAAATTTCCTGTTCTTCCTTCGTTGATTTTGGACCAATCAACATCCCATAACCGCCCGCTTCATTAGCTTCTTTAACTACCAATTTTTCAATATTTTCCAATACATATTTACAATCGTCCTCTTCTCCGCAGATATACGTTTCTACATTTGGAAGGATGGCATCTTCACCCAAATAATATTTTATAATTTTAGGGACGTAAGCATAAATCACTTTATCATCCGCTACACCCGTTCCTGGAGCATTTGCCAAGGCAATTCTTCCTTTTTTATAGACATCGAAAATGCCCGGAATCCCAATCATTGAACGTGGATTAAAGACAGTTGGGTCGAGAAAAGTATCATCAATTCTTCGGTAAATCGTATCCACAATTTGGAATCCTTTGGTAGTACGCATTTTTACGTAACCATTATGCACCACTAGATCACGAGTATCCACCAATTCTACACCCATTTGTTGAGCCAAATAAGAATGCTCAAAATAGGCAGAATTGTAAATACCGGGCGTTAACACACACACCGTTGGATTGGGTCTGCCTGAGATATGTTGCAACATTTGAAGCAATTTATTCGGATAATCAGAAATAGATTGTACACGAGTTTTACCCAAAACTTCTGGAAAAGTTCGCTTCAACAATTCCCTATTTTCGAGCATATACGATACCCCCGATGGACAACGAAGATTATCTTCCAAAACCATAAATTTACCATCATCACCCCGAATCAAATCCGTACCTGTGATGTGGATATAAATGCCTTTGGGTGGACGAATACCTATACACGGACGAAGAAAATCTTTAGAAGTTTCAATTAATTCACGGGGAACAATGCCATCATTTAATATATGTTGATCATGGTAAATATCATCCAAAAACATATTTAAGGCCGTAATCCGTTGAATTAACCCTTTTTCTGTCTTTTTCCAGTCTTCGGCTTCAATAACCCTCGGAATAATATCTACGGGCATAATTCGTTCAGTACCTTCGTTTTCAGCGTACACATTAAAGGTAATTCCCATGGCCATCAATGAGCGTTCGGCTGCTTGGTGGCGGCGGACAAATTCCTCAATTTTGAGTTGTTCGGTACGTTCTTTAAATGCCTCATAGCCCAAACGGACCTTGCCATTTTCATCAAACATTTCATCGAAGAATCCTTCGGTTTGGTAGTTATCGTAACTGAAATTCATAGGTTTTAAATTTACTTGTTTCTCTAATTTAGTAGATTTGTAGTATTTTACAAAATTTAATGTTTTAGATACGTTTATTTTACCTAAAATGAGTTGAAATACTTAGCCTAATATCCTAAACTATTTTATGCAAAACCCAACAAAATGCGCTCAACAAATCAAGCAAAAAGCCCAAGAAATAGGCTTTGATTTTTGTGGTATTTCAAAGGCGGGATTCTTAGAAGAAGAAGCGCCAAGATTAGAAAATTGGCTTAGAAACAATCAGCAAGGCAAGATGCAATACATGGAAAATCATTTCGATAAACGTCTCGACCCTCGACTTTTAGTGGACGATGCAAAATCGGTGGTTTCCTTACTTTTCAATTATTATCCAGCTCATAAGTTACCCGAAGGCCAAGAAGATATTAAGATTTCAAAATATGCCTACGGAACCGATTATCACTTTGTGGTAAAAGAAAAGCTGAAAGAATTATTGAGTTTTATTCATCAAGAAATTGGTGAAGTTGGCGGTAGAGCTTTCGTAGATTCTGCCCCTGTAATGGATAAAGTTTGGGCGAAAAAAGCAGGTTTAGGTTGGATTGGTAAGCACTCAAATCTTATCAACAAACAGCAAGGAAGTTTCTTTTTTATTGCCGAATTAATCATTGATTTAGAATTGGAATACGACCATGAAATAAAAGATTATTGTGGCACTTGTACTCGTTGCATAGATGCTTGTCCGACGGATGCCATCGTTGAACCTTTTGTGGTGGATGGGTCCAAATGTATTAGCTATTTTACAATTGAATTAAAAGAAAATATTCCCGTGGATGTTAGTGGACAATTCAAAAACTGGGCTTTTGGTTGTGATATTTGCCAAGATGTTTGTCCATGGAATCGTTTTTCAAAACCTCATAAAGAGCCACAATTTCAGCTAAATCCTGATTTACAGACCTTTACGAACAACGATTGGGAAGAAATCACAGAAGAAGTTTTCAAAGAAATATTCAAAAGGTCTCCTTTGAAACGGACGAAATTTGAAGGTTTAAAACGGAATATTACCTTTTTGAAATAACGTTTTGAACCCAGATTTCAAGTTTATTTCAACCTTGCGCAAGGTTACTTATGCTGGATTCAAATCACAAATACCCCTATATTCCTGTCTGCAATCCTGTTAAACTCGATGTATATTTTAGCATTGAATTCAAACCGTGTTGAATAGACTTTGCGGTGGCAATACTATTAATTGAAACAGTGTGATTATTTGAAATAATTACGACATCACCTGCGTAAGGTTTACGTCCAACATCCCAAGTTGTGTTATCCTCCCAATTTCCAGTTTTTATGCTCGTAATTGTCCCGCCCGTTCTGGCACCTTGAAATTCGAAAGCTCCCATATCAACTCGTCCATTACCAAAAATGCGGTTATAAAGTTCTATGTCTTTTTCATTGAATGTGACCGATAGACTATTGCCAGCATCAATCATGGTTGAAACGGGCGTTAAATGAAAATCACCCCCAGTTGAAATATTGGAACTTACTGGCAATGAACTTATAAAAATAGGGTCAATATTGGCATTCCCAATCCCTGAATAAGAACCCGATATGTTACTGTAATTCACTATGGCCTGACCGTCATTGAAGGGTGTTGAATACCCCCAGATGATACAATTTTGAAATACTGAGGGACTATTTACGCCATTATATACGGCAAGCGTACTTCCACCCGAACCCACGATGGTGCAGTTAATTACCGATGGAATGGTTGAATTATTATAAAAAGCCTCCCCATTCCCTTTATTTCCTGAAATTTGAGAACTCCTTACCACTATATTACTTGCCTGTTGTGTATATATTGCCCCACCAATACTGGCAGTATTAGCAATTATTTTACAGCTTTTTATAGCAGCAATACTTCCATTTGCACAGAATACGCCACCTCCTACTTTGGCAGCATTCAATTTTATAGTACAATTTACCAAGGTGGGATTCGCTCCATTTTTAATGACGACTCCTCCACCGGTATTATCAGTAGCAGTTGAAGTCGGGCTGTAAGGAACATCAATTTCACTAATATTGGTAAAGTTAGCATTTCCACCCACGATTATAAATCCATCTAAGAATGTATTTATATCTGAGGCATCAAAAGTAACTACATGATAAGTATTGTCAGTTGTTGTGGATAAATTACCAATTTCACCACTCAAAACGGATGAATTCGCCGAGGCAATTCTTTGCGTTAATACACTTTCACTCCCAGTAAAACCGCCTAAAACTTTAACACCAGAAGGAATTATGAAGGACGTGGTTCTGCTGGTTCCACTGGTAGGCTTATAAGTCCCTTTGGCAACCCAAACTTCAATTCCACTCGTGGCAGAAGTTAAGCCAGTAGTTAGATTTCCGTAGGCAGTTGCCCATGCGTTGCCGTCTTGTGTTGTGGAAGCAACTTTGGAACTATCAACGAATATCCTTTTAATTACAGACAAGGAAATATCAGTACTTTTTAGTGAACTGCAAGTGAGCAAATTAACAACTTGTTCACATTTTGCATAGTAATTTTTTGTAATGGATGGTGAAAACGGGATGGTAATCAGATTATTTTGACTTGATTCGTACCATTTTAAGGAAAAACCCGAGCCACTACAACCCACTGCTTGCAATGAAATAGAGTTTCCTAAATAGACACTTTGGTTCGCAACCGTTGGAGTAGGAATGAGAGGATTCACCGCCACGATCACTCTAAACCGTGTGCTACGACAGTTAGTAGTGCCGCCAGATTCACAACTGACATAATAATTGGTTGTTGTGATCAAACTTGCTGTTGTGAAATTACCCGAAGCCAAGATTATCTCACTGGTAGCATCGCCGTACCACTTTACCGTTCCAGTCACACAAGTTGCCGTTAAAGATGCAGTTGTATTATAACAAATGGATAAGCCATTTGCCGTGGGAGTAGAAGGAATGTCATTAACGATAATGGTCACTTTTGTTCTACTATTACAAATTAACCCACTATTATCTGTTACTTTACAAGCAACATAAAAGTCGGTATTTGCCGTCAATATCGGAGCATTGTAATCTCCGTTGGCCAAAACCGTTGTGCTTGTGTTGCTACTGAACCATTGTACTGTACCCGTTGTGCAGTTTGCTGTTAGAACAATTGATGAACCCGAACATATCGTTTTATTCTCACTCGTTGCAATCGGAGGAACAATTACCGTTACAGAAACCAATACTCGGTTACTATTACACTCCGAGTTGGTAATATTACAACTTGCGTAATAATTGGTACTTGCAGTGAGAATAGGCGTTCCATAGTTGTTAATTCCGAGGCGGGTAGTGTCCATTGCATTGCCGTACCAAGTGATTATTCCAGTGGCACAACTTCCAATCAGTGTAGTGTTATTGCCAGTACAAATACTTTGGTTACTCACCGTAGGATTAGTCGGTTGAATACTAACACTTACGGTCAATTTAACTCTACTACTAACACACTTTGGGGATGTACCAACTTCACAGGCAACGTAATAATCTGTGTTAACGTTGATATTTCCCGTTGTGAAAGCATTGATTCCCAAAGCATTGGTACTTGCTGTGCTATTATACCAAGTTGCCACACCCGTGTTACAAATGGCGGTAAGTACTGTACTGGTGTTTTTACAAATCTCTTTATTGGCAACTACTTGAATGATTGGATTTGAAGTTATCGAAACGGAAGCATTAGTAACGCCAGTTACAGGACATACATTCGTCATGCCAACTGAGTAGCTATCGTTGCCTTTGGCATTAACAATATTATAACTATTTTTATTCCCAATACTTAGACCTGCATTTGTTCCAACCAATAATTTACCGTTGCCGTCCATTCCCATCGTCCTTACCCGATTATCACCCAAACCATTGTTAGTGGTGTAGTTTGTGAATGTACTTCCTCCGTCAATTGACATACTTACTCCACCACCGTATGTACCCGCAAAAATTCTGTTATCGGCACTCACCAAGACATTATAAACGTAATCGTCCCCCAAACCATTAGCTGCTGCTGTAAAATTATCAAAATGAACTCCTCCATCGTATGAAATACTCAATCCATAAGCAGTAGCCACAAAAATCTTTCCTGTATTATTGACATAAATACTAAAAACGTTTCCATCACCTAATCCATTACTTGTATTGTAAGTAGTGAAATTATTCCCCCCGTTATTTGAAATACTAATACCACCAGAACTTGTTCCTGCGTAGATTTTGCCGTCATTTCCAATAAAAATACATCGTATTATATTGGTAGCCAAGCCATTATTA
>JBBAKY010000016.1:29603-41369 GCA_040403295.1 Arcicella sp. | reverse complement strand
ATCTTACTCCTAATTACCTAATCCCCAATTACCCAATTACCTAATCTCCAAACCGTGAACGAAATAAAAAAACATATTCCCAATGCCCTAACTTGTGGCAATCTTATTTGCGGAATTTTTGGAATCCTATCTGTATTTAAAGGTGATTTAATGACTGCCTCAATTTTAATTGGCATTGCCTTAATTTGCGATTGGCTCGATGGTTTCATTGCCCGTTTACTGCACGTCAGTTCTCCCATCGGAAAAGAGTTAGATTCTTTGGCAGATATGGTTACATTTGGTGTTTTGCCAGCTTTTATGATGTTGAAACTCATTGAAGGTAGCTGCACTACAGGCACTTGCACCGTTGGCTTAGGCGGTTTTTATAAACCATATATTGCGTTGGCATTAGCGGTTTTTTCAGCTTTACGTTTAGCAAAATTCAACGTGGACACTCGCCAAAGTCATTCTTTTATTGGTGTTCCCACGCCCGCAAATGGCATGGTAGTTGCTTCTCTGCCCTTGATAATGATGTTCCAACCTGAGATTAGTAAATATTTAATTCAGTTCAATGTTTTAGTAATTTACTGTGTGGTAATGTCTTATTTATTGGTCGCTGAATTGCCCCTATTTGCCTTAAAATTCAAGAATTTTGCTTGGGCAGATAATCAAATTAAATATATTTTCCTGATTGTTTCGGTAATTCTATTGATTATGCTGAAATTTGTAGCTATTCCAGTAATTATTTTTTTATACATACTATTATCAGTCGCTCAAAATTTCTTGGTTAAAGAGCAAATTTAACTTTTGATAAGGTATAATATTTTTCAAAAACACAATTCAAGATGAAATTTTTTATTGACACAGCCAATCTTGCAGAAATTCAGGAGGCTTATGATTTTGGCGTATTAGACGGCGTAACGACTAATCCTTCGTTGATGGCTAAAGAGGGCATTAGCGGCAAAAATAACGTTCTGAAACACTACAAAGCTATTTGCGATATCGTGGATGGTGATGTTTCGGCAGAAGTTATTGCAACTGACTATGAAGGAATGATTCGTGAAGGCGAAGAATTGGCTGATTTAGACGAGAAAATCGTGGTAAAAATCCCGATGATTAGAGACGGGATTAAAGCAATCAAGTATTTTTCTGAGAAAGGAATTAAAACGAATTGTACTTTAATCTTCTCGGCTGGACAAGCGCTTTTAGCGGCAAAAGCGGGTGCAACTTATGTTTCACCTTTCATTGGTCGTTTGGATGATACAGGTTATGACGGAATTGACTTAATTGAACAAATTCGTACTATTTTTGATAATTATGGTTTTGATACTGAAATTTTAGCGGCATCAATCCGTAACCCAATTCATATCATTAAATGTGCTGAAATTGGCTCTGACGTAATGACTGGACCACTTTCTGCAATTTTAGCGTTATTGAAACACCCATTGACAGAGAATGGTTTGAAGCAATTTTTAGCTGACCATGCGAAGGTAAATGGATAAGAAATAAATAAGCTCTAACAAAAAATCCGCATGATAAAATCAAGCGGATTTTTTGTTTTTAAGTATTATCTTTGAAATAATTAACTTGAAAGAAACCAAATTTTATCAATATGTTCAATCTCAATCCTGTTGTTTCCATTGAAAATGCTTTTATTTATCAAAAAGACCGTATTGTCTTGAACGATGTTAATTTTTCTATTAATAAAGGAGAATTCGTTTTCTTGATTGGACGCACCGGAAGTGGGAAAAGTTCTTTGCTAAAAACCCTTTATGCCGACCTTTGGCTACAACAAGGAAAAGCAAAAGTAGTAGGTTATGAAATTGAAACACTTTTACCCGTAAATCGTCCATTTCTTCGCCGTAAAATTGGCGTGGTTTTTCAAGATTTTCAATTATTTATGGATAGAAATGTTCATGAAAATCTGCAATGGGTGTTGGAAGCTACGGGTTGGAAGGATTCTGCTAAAATGAAAGCTCGCATTGCCGAAGTACTCATGCAAGTAGGCATGGCAACTTCTCACGATAAAATGCCACATCAACTTTCGGGCGGAGAACAACAACGCATCGTGATTGCAAGGGCTTTATTGAACGAACCCCAAATCCTTTTTGCTGATGAACCCACAGGAAACCTCGACCCTGAAGTATCAGAACAAATTATCAAACTTTTCCACGAAATCAACAAAGCCGGAACCGCAATTTTAATGGCTACCCACGATTTTGAAATGATTAGAAAATTTCCTGCAAGAATCATGAAATGTGAAAATGGTGTGGTTAGTGAGAAAGGTTAACCGCCACAAATCCTAATTTCGCCCCTTCAGCTAATAAAAAAGGCATTCCTGACTCAACGGTATTGGCAATTGTTCCTTCTAAAATAGCTTCACGCAGGGCAATTTTGATAATTCCAACTTCACGAGAAGGCTGAATACCGAAGGTTTCCATAATCATTTCGCCCGTAATTTCGGGTTGGAATTGACGAAGTTTATCGCTTTCTTCAACCTCTTTTAATTTCTGTTCGACAGTATCAAAATTGCGGAGATAACGCTTTACTTTCTCGCCATTTTTTGAAGTAATGTCGGCTCTACATAAAATCATCAAACCTTCCAAATCTTCGCCAGCCTCAAATAATAATCGCCTCAAAGCAGACTCTGTGATGGCTTCTTTCGACAAAGCAATGGGTCGTAAATGTAGGCGAACCAAACTTTTTACAAATCGCATTTTTTCGTTCAAAGGCAAACGCATATTGGTAAAAATTCCTTTCACCCATTTTGACCCCATTTCTTCGTGTCCGTGAAAAGTCCAACCCTTGTTTTTGACAAAGCGTTTAGTGGCAGGTTTGGCAATATCGTGTAAAATTGCCGCCCAACGAATCCATAAATCATCCGACTTTTGGGCAACATTATCCAACACTTGAAGCGTATGATAAAAGTTATCTTTATGCCCTTTTCCTTCTTCGGTTTCAACGCCTTTTAACTTTATAAATTCTGGGAAAATTAAACCCAATAATCCACAAGAATCAAGCAATAGGAAACCGTAGGAAGGTTTTTTTGAAAGAATAATTTTATTTAATTCGTCCGTAATTCTTTCTTTCGAGATGATTTCAATCCGTTCTTTTTCCTTGATTAAAGCATCAAACGTATCGGGATGAATATCAAAATTTAGCTGACTCGCAAAACGAATTGCTCGCATCATTCGCAAAGGGTCGTCCGAGAAAGTAATCGAAGGTTCGAGGGGTGTTTTAATGCTTTTTCTGCGAATATCTTCTATGCCATTGAATGGGTCAAATAATTCGCCGAAGTCGCTGTCATTCAAGGAAATAGCCATGGCATTGATAGTAAAATCTCGACGATTTTGGTCGTCTTCGAGCGTGCCATCTTCCACAATTGGCTTGCGTGAATCTCGTTGGTATGACTCCCGTCTTGCTCCCACAAATTCTACTTCCCAATCGTCTATTTTCAATTGTGCCGTTCCAAAGTTTTTGAATACCGATAAATACACTTCGTCACGACCAGAATTTTTGGCAACTAATTCTGCCAATTCAACGCCCGAACCCACGCAAACGATATCAATGTCTTTGGAAGGACGTTGTAATATTAAATCTCTTACAAATCCACCCACGACAAAAGTTCTGATATTCAACTGTTGAGCCGAATCTGAGACTAATTTAAAGATGGGATTTGTATCTAATGTTTCTGTAAAATTCATAATTTCATCGTTACTATAAATAAAAATAAGTACAACAAAATTAGACCACAGATTCAACGGATTCAACGAATTTTCACGGATAAATAATAAAAAAATCAGTGTAAATCCGTGACATCCGCAAAATCTGTGGTCTAATCCTATTTCCTAATAAATTCAAACTCTCCACCCAAACCCAATTTAACAATTTGCGAAGGTTGTGGATTTTTATTTTCGCCGTTTGGATTTTTCAAAATATAATCTACACCATTCACAATTTCGAGGGAAATATCTTCGAATTTCAAAGGAGAAAGTTGCCCTGAAATATTGGCAGAAGTAGAAACGATAGCCCTTTCAAATTTATGAACCAATCCTTTGCAAAATTCATCTTTTACCAATCGAATCGCAATTGAGCCATCTTCTCCCATCAAATTGGCAGGTAGATTTTTCCCTTTTGGATAGATAACGGTCAAGGGTTTTTCGGCAAATTCTACTAAATTCCAAGCCAATTCGGGGACTTCTAAAACATATTCAGAAAGCTGGTCTATTTTGGTAATTAGAATAATAAATGACTTATTATCAGGTCGTTGCTTTAACGAAAAAATCTTTTCAACGGCTTTTTCATTACGGGCATCGCAGCCCAATCCCCAAATAGTATCGGAAGGGTAAAGAATGGTATCGCCTTTGCGGAGATGTTGGAGCGCTTCGTGGTACATCAATTTTTGTTTTTGAAACACAAATTTACGAAGACAATATTTAAAACTAAGAACTAATGAGTAGTAGGCAGTAATTAGTTTGCAGTAGGCAGCAGGGGGAAATTGCCATAACTTATTTATAATGAGGATATTAAGTGTCAAATTTATTTACTGCCTACTGCAAACTAAATTTTACTGCCTACTTTAACGTATAACTAACGACCTTTCTCATAGCCCAATTTCCTCAAATAAAAAACTTCCTTCATTGGGTCATCTGAACGTTTGGGTTCAACTTTACGAGTACCCCAAACCATAAAATTTTGGTCGTACCAAGCCGCTACGTTTGCTTCTTCGTCTGGTTTAGCTTTTTCGTCCGTTTTGATTTCAAAAGTTTCCTTTTCGCCAATGTGTTCGCTTTCTTTGAGTTGTTGCAAATTGATTTTTCCCTTCTTCAAAAATGCCAAAAGCCATTTATCGTTCAGTTTAGAAACTTGAATTTGTTCGACCAACTCGTCCGTTACCAAATTATCCATTACCAAGGCATTATCCCACAAGATTTTCCCCGTTTTGTCGAATTCGCAAATTACGGCATGGGTGAAAGTGTATTCTTCTTCACGCCTCATTTTATCGCCCGACCTTGCTCCCAAAATTGAAGCCGATAAAGAAGAATTGTTTTTGGGTTGATCGTAGTAAATTTCTGCAATTAACAGCGAACCTTTTTCAGTAGCTAATAGATCATGAACCAGTAATTTATAGCTAAAATTAGGCTCTTTTCCTTCCTTCTTCTTCTGCTCAATTTTCTCCTTCATTTTCTCTTGACGCTTGGGTGACATGAAGGCAAAGAAGTTTTTCATATCGCCAAATTTGATTATACTCGTACCTTTTTCAAGTCCTTCTTCCAAGCGTGTGAGATACACCCCTTTCGAAAAATCATTGCAATTGTTGGAATAATTTCCGACCAAAAGCGTCTCTTTTTCGTTGAGAGGCAACATTTTTCCACTGATAAAACTCAAACTGTTTCCTTCCAAATCAGGCACGTGAATGGTGCGCAAAGATTTTCCTTCGGCCGAATAACTCTGAATTGCCAAACCACATTTCCCTTTTCGTCTTTCTTTCACGATAACATTTATTTCATTCCGTTTTTCATCAACTTCTAAGCCATTGATTTCCAGATGGTCGTCGTATAAACCATGCAAAACGGTTCCTTTTTGATGGAAAAATGAGAAAGAAATTACAATGGGTTTTTCATAATAGCTTCCACCCAAAAAAGCAGTATTTCCCAAAACTTTAAAAAAATCGACATTAACATTTCCCAATAATTTTCCTATAAATTCGTCAATTTCGCCCCTTTCTAAGTCCAATCGAACCACTATAATTTTGGGTGTTTCGGGTTCTTGGAATAACCAAAACAGATAATTTTCATTTTGATATGACATTACAGATTCAAAGCCCGATTCTAAATTTAGCATGGTTTGCCAACGTTCCTTGAGATTGGTGTCGTATCGGTAAAATACCCAATTAGATACATTTCGATTAAAAAAACCTTCCTTTTGCAAGGTCAATAACATCCCATTTTTATCCAAAGGCAATACTGAAATAGATTCTTCAAATTTGGAATCTTTGGGAATATCAATTTGTCCAAGCTGGTTGAGTTGAGCCACGGCAGAGGCAGAAAATAGCCCGAAAAATAGTATTTGGAATAGATATTTCATTGGCGAATATTTCGTTGATGGAACATTTAGGAATATGGATGTTCTTGGGAAATAAAATTAGTTAAATTTGTGGGTAAATAAAATCTATTCTGAAACAATACTCCAACAGATTTATAAACATTAAATTTTCTATAAATTGCTCTAAATAATTTTAATTATTTCAATATGCAGACAGTATCAGAAATTAAATCGGCTTTAAAGCCCATCAAAGATAAAATTCAATACAAAGAATATTTAAAAATCATAGACTCTTTTATTGATTGTGAAGAAAATAGCCTCGAAGAAGAAGCCTTGGAATTAGTTTCAATATTAGTGGAAGATTACGAAAGTAAACATTATGTAATTGAAGCACCAGACCCCATAGAAGCCATTAAAATTAAAATGGAAGAAGAAGGTTTAAAGAAAAAAAATTTGGCAAAATACTTTGGAAGTACCAGTAGAGTTTCGGAAGTATTGAATAGAAAAAGACCGCTCACGCTTGATATGATGCGAAAAATCCATCAAGGAATGGGAATTTCTGCGTAAACTTTGTTGGCTATTTGACAACAATTACCCATAAAAAAGTGGTTGCCTATAAATCGACCACTTTTTTATTTTTATCTTTGGGGGAAATTGGGAATGTTTATTTGTAAAATGATGAATCAAGTTAAAATTGACGAAATAATTAATTTACTAAAAATTGAATCAAATGAAGATAACGCTTATATCGGATTCTTTTTAGAAAATGAGCCACATTCTGAATCTGGAATAGAAACCATAATAAGTGCAAATAAAGATGGACTTTTGTTATTTGCTCAAAGACTTATTTCGTATTCCCAAGAATTAGAAAGTATGGAAGAAAGTGACTCTATTTATTTAGGTGATAATCATCCTAAATGGCTTGATTTATATAATGATGTACATTTTGAATATCTGCAAAAATCAAATGGTGAAAAGGTTGAGAATAGTGTTGTTGCTAATACAAAAACATCATTCAAAAATAACCTCATTGGCTATTTACTAACCGCACTAATAGTTTTCTTACTTGCCATGATGGTGTATGGATTTGCAACATTTGTATCTTTATTCTTCAAAAAATGATTTTAAAAATTAGATAATAACATGAGAGGAGTCAATTATTTAACCAACGACAGAGGTATCAAAACAGCCGTTATGATAGACCTGAAAACATATCGTAGTGAAATACAAGATTTTTCAGAAAGATTAGAAGCAAAATCTCGTATAAATGAAGTCAAACAAGAGGCTGACTTAGTTTTTGAGAGAATTTTAAAGAATAGATAGTTGAAATAAACTGTCGCAACAAAGAATGAACATAGAAAAAACAATACAAAACCACATTGCCTCCGCCTTGAAAGCGGAGTTTGACGTAGAAGAAAACAATATTTCGCTACAACCTACCAAAAAAGATTTTGAGGGGTCATATACCTTCGTGGTGTTCCCGTATGTGAAGGCATTGCGGAAGTCGCCCGTAGAATTGGGGAACGCCATCGGTAATTATCTCGTGGCAAATTCGGGCGTGGTGAGTGCCTTTAATGTGGTGCAAGGTTTCTTGAATCTTTCCATCGCTGATTCGGCTTGGATAGATTTATTTACGGGTATTTTCAAAGATAAAACCTTTGGACAATTACCCGATAAAAACGAAACGGTAATGGTGGAATATTCTTCGCCAAATACCAATAAACCGCTTCATTTAGGGCATTTACGGAATAACTTTTTGGGCTTTTCGGTGGCTCAAATATTGTCTGCTAATGGCTACAAGGTTATCAAATCGAATTTGGTAAACGACCGTGGCATCCATATTTGTAAGTCGATGTTGGCGTACCAAAAGTTTGGTAACGGCGAAACGCCTGAAAGCTCAGGATTGAAAGGTGACCATTTGGTGGGAAAATATTACGTTGAATTCGACAAGCATTATAAAGTCGAAATCAAGGCTTTGGAGGAAAAGGGACTGTCGGAAGAAGATGCTAAAAAACAAGCGCCATTGTTATTAGAAGCCCAAGAAATGCTATTGAAATGGGAAAATAGCGATCCCGAAACAATTGCGCTTTGGGAGAAAATGAACGAATGGGTTTTCGCAGGATTTAATCTGACTTACGAGAAAATGGGCGTAAGTTTTGATAAAATTTACCGTGAATCGAATACCTATTTACTGGGTAAAAAATTCGTGGAAGAAGGGTTGAAATCGGGCGTATTTTTCCAGAAAGAAGATAATTCGGTTTGGATAGATTTAACCGACGAAGGACTCGACCAAAAATTGGTACTTCGTAAAGATGGAACGTCCGTTTATATCACCCAAGATATTGGCACGGCAGAATTGAAATACAATGATTTCAAGATGTCAAAATCTATCTATGTTGTTGGAAATGAGCAGGATTACCATTTTGAAGTTTTATTTAAAATTATCAAAAAAATGGGTCGTCCCTACGCAGATGGTACTTTCCATTTGAGTTATGGTATGGTGGATTTACCATCGGGAAAAATGAAATCTCGTGAGGGAACGGTAGTTGATGCGGATGATTTGATGCAAGAAATGACCGATACCGCCCGTGAACGCACGATGGAATTGGGTAAAACCGAAGGATTCGCAGATTCAGAAGCTAATGAATTGTACGATACGTTGGCAATGGGTGCCTTGAAATATTTCTTATTAAAAGTTGACCCGAAGAAAAGAATGTTGTTTAATCCCGAAGAATCCATTGATTTTCAAGGACATACGGGACCATTTATTCAATACACGCACGCTCGGATTTGTTCGATTTTGAGAAAAGCTCATGCACAAGGCATCACAGGAAAAACAACTGATTATCCTATTTTGCAAGAATCTGAGCGAGATGTTATAAATTTGCTAAGTCAATACCCGCAAATTTTGGCGGATGCGGGCCGTGAACTTTCTCCCGCTTTAATTTCGTTCTATGTTTACGAATTAGCGAAGGCTTACAACCGTTTTTACAACGAAGTAAATATCTTTAACGAATCAGATAAAGATGCTCAACAATTCAGAGTTGCGTTTTCGGGTGTAGTTGGCGAAACAATTCAGAAAGGAATGAGTTTATTAGGCATTAAAGTTCCTTCAAGAATGTGAGCGTAACACAGGTTTTAACCTGTTTTTACTTTTTGAAACTGGTTAAAACCTTCAGTTCCTTTTATCCAAACAGGTTGAAAATTGTAGTACATTGTATGAACAAAAAAATAATTATATCAATCATTTTAATCTTCACAACAGTTATGTTACTAAAACTCATGAAAATAGGTTCATTATTGGGAGCTTTGGCAGTTCCATTCACTCAAAATAGTTTTGAGGAACGTCCGACAAATTTTACGGTTACATCAACCAAAAACCTTCATGATTTCAAAATGAAGTCATTGGACGGTAAAGATGTTGATTTGTCGATTTATAAAGGCAAAAAAGTAATTATCTTGAATACAGCTTCAAAATGTGGATTTACACCACAATATGAAGTTTGGGAGAAATATTACGAAGCTAATAAAGACAAAGTAGTAGTTTTAGGTTTTCCGGCCAATGAATTTGGCGGACAAGAACCAGGTACCGACGGAGAAATTGCTACTTTTTGCAAAAAGAATTATGGGGTAACTTTTCCAATGTTTTCTAAAGTTGTGGTAAAAGGCGAAGGAAAATGTGATTTGTATAAATTCTTAACAACCAAATCATTGAATGGTTGGAATGATAAAGAACCATCATGGAATTTCTGTAAATATATTATCAATGAAAAAGGAGAATTGACTCACTTCTTCGCATCAGGGGTTAAACCCGATAGTAAAGAATTTATGGAAGCGATTAAATAATCGGTTTACGGTAAACGGTAAAGGGTGAACGGTTAAAGACGAAATGAACTCGTTTATAATTGGTTACCCTTTGTTATTTACTGCGTACCTTTCACCCTTAACCCTTTACCGTAAAATGAAACATTGGATTTCTGCGGCTCGTCCACGTACTTTGCCACTTGCCCTTTCGAGTATTTTGATGGGGAGTTTTTTAGCGGCAGGTTCGTACGCTTTTTCTTGGGCAATTTTTGGGTTAGCCGTCCTTACAACCACTTTTTTGCAAATTCTTTCCAACTTTGCCAATGATTATGGCGACACCGTCAGCGGAGTTGATACCTCTGAAAGAACCGTTGCCACTCGTGCCGTTCAGACAGGAGCCATCACTCGTCATCAAATGACAAGAGCGATTATTTTGATGTCCGTTTTGTCATTTATTACGGGTTCTTTACTCATTTATGAAGGCTTAAAAGACACTTCCACCCAAACAATTATTGCCTTTTTTGGCTTAGGAGTTTTGGCAATCATTGCCGCTATCACTTATACCGTTGGCAAAAAACCTTACGGATATATGGGCTTTGGCGATATTTCAGTCTTAATTTTTTTTGGTTGGGTAGGCGTGTTGGGTACGTATTTTTTATATACCCACGAAGTGAATTTATTGATGTTTTTACCAGCTACTTCATGTGGACTTTTTGCGGTTGGCGTACTGAATATCAACAATATACGAGATATTGAATCGGATATTAAGACGGGCAAAAATTCCATTCCAGTACGTTTGGGAAAAGATAAAGCCGTGATTTACCATTGGTTTTTATTGATTGGTGGTTTTGCTTCGGCAGTAATTTATTCGTTATTGAATCACCCAGAATTATTGAATTGGGTATTTTTAATCACTTTACCACTTTTAATCAAAATCGGAATAGGCGTTTCAAAAGGACAAACGCCCGCACAAATTGACCCATTTTTAAAAGTAATGGCTCTAACGACCTTGTTGTTTGTCATAACTTTCGGAATTGGACAGGTGTTTTAGTTATTCGTTATTGGTGAATAGAGCGGATTGACCACTTTGTATTGTTATGTTGGAACTTTCAACCAAATTAAGTCGTTTTTCATTTATAGTTATCAATTCATGAACAACTGAACTAATAACGGATAACCAATAACTAATAACCAAAATGGTAACAGTAACCGATATAGCAGCCAACAAAATCATAGAACTTCGTCAGAAAGAGGAACTTACCGATAATTTCAATGTCCGTGTAGCCGTAGAGGGTGGCGGGTGTTCTGGTTTGATGTATAATTTGGATTTTGCCTCAGAACCAAAACCAACCGATATGATTTTTGAGGATAAAGGTGTGAAAATTATGGTAGATAAAAAATCTATCCTCTATTTAGCGGGCACAGAATTAGATTTCTCGGACGGATTAAACGGAAAAGGCTTTCAATTCAAAAACCCAAATGCTTCCCGTACTTGTGGATGTGGAGAGAGCTTTGCAGTGTAATTTTTGAAATAGTATATACATGAAAAGTCCTTACAAATTTTAGTTTGTAAGGACTTTTTGCGTTAAAATTTAGGATTAGTCTGCTAAACATATTCCTTAAATAAAACAAAAAACTACGCTAAATATCCTAATTTTGTATTCAACAAACAATCATAAAAACCATGACATTTTCCAAAATAACTGGAATTGGGCATTATGTGCCTGAAAACGTAATCACTAATCAATATTTAGAAACATTAATGGATACTTCTGATGCTTGGATTACCGAGAGGACGGGTATTAAAGAACGCCGTTATTTCACCTACGGCAAAGATACCAACGCTTCAATGGCGGCGGAGGCTTCAAGAATTGCCATCGAAAGAGCTGGAATTACGCCCAAAGATATTGACTTTATCGTTTATGCAACCATCACGCC
>JBBAKY010000016.1:0-29503 GCA_040403295.1 Arcicella sp. | reverse complement strand
GTTTTTATGAATGGCAGTGCGGTTTTCAAACACGCTATCGTACGTTTTCCAGAAGTGATTCGGGAGGCTTTGGATAAAAATGGTTTGAAACCAGAAGATATTGATTTGTTAGTACCACATCAAGCCAATCTAAGAATTTCGGAATATGTTCGTCAGCAAATGAAAATGCCTGCAGAGAAAGTGATGAATAATATCCAAAAATACGGAAATACAACGGCTGCCTCAGTGCCTATTGCTCTGTGTGAAGCATGGGAATCTGGCAGAATTAAAGAAGGTGATTTAGTCTGTTTGGCGGCTTTCGGCAGTGGCTTTACGTGGGGTTCGGCTTTGATTCGTTGGTAGAAATTTCTATATTCGTTTTTCGATGTTAGAATATAAAAAGTCCTTAGAAGTTGATCCTAAGGACTTTTTATGGATTCTCTAAAATTCTAATTCTTTAATATCTTGATCGGTCATTAATTTTTTTACTAATTTATCATGCTTTGAAACTCTCCCTCGAACTGACCAATTGCTTATCAATAACTGCTTGGTGATGGTTTGTTTTTCTCGTTTTGCCGTTAAATTACACTGCTCAAAAATGTTTTCTAATTTTTTATATGCTTCTGGCGAATAATCACAGACTATCCTATAATTGCGAGTACGTCCGTATTTTTCCATAATCACTTCCAATTTTACGAATAATCCCAAAACGATGTAAACCACAATTGTCCCTAAAAACGACAATAAAATATGTCCATCGCCAATTGCCATTCCCAACGACGCAGTTACCCAAATAATGGTGGCAGTCGTTAATCCTTTCACTCGGTCATCCATTTTAAAAATTACTCCCGCACCCAGAAACCCAATGCCCGTAACTACATTTGCCGCAATACGGTCGGGAGAAGTTTTCATGCCCATTTTTTCAGAAAGAATGGTGAAAATTGTACAACCTACCGAAATCAAGGTAAAAGTTCTTAACCCCGCTGATTTACTACGGTATTCTCTTTCAAGACCAACCAACGCCCCTACGACCGTTGAGGCTAAGATTTTAATGAAATCATCGTTGTTATAAAAAATGTGTTCGAAAAGTATTTGTAAATCGCTCATGTTTTAAAATATGCTGCTTAAACAAACCAATAGCCGCTACGTTGAGGGCGTATACGGCTATTAATTTTGATATTATTATCAAGAAATCAACCTTAAATTTTATCTGTTGCCATCACCATTACTAATTGTAAACGTGCCACAATATCATAAACTTTCGTTAAATCTTGAACCGTTCTATCTTGAGCAATTCTTAAAATAACGGTTTCAGAGCCTTTTTTCTTGGCTTCTTCTCCCAAATACGTTTCTAATTCTTCAAATGGAACCAGTACATCATCCACAAAATATTGGTTTTCAGCATCAACGGTTACTCTAATATTTTCTTTCGTAGTCGTTTGCTGAGCGGAGGAAGATTCTGGCAAAAGTAATTTAATAGCATCGGGACTTGCCAAGGTTGAAATCATGAGGAAAAACATCATGAGGAAGAAAAGAATGTCAGCCAAAGCCCCCGTTTCTACTTCCGATTGTTCTCTTGAGCGTTTTCTTATATTCATGTTTTTAGGAGAAAGGGGAAAAAAGGAGGAAGGGAAAAAGGATTAATTTATATCATTTAATGCATAACTCTTTCTCCCTTACTCCATTTCTCCTATTTTAAAGATGCTGGTTTATGTAAAATATCTAAGAAATCAATCGCTGTAATTTCCATTCTGTTTACCGCACGGTCTATCATGGTGGTAAGAATTGTATAGAAAAAATAAGCAATAATACCAACCATCAAACCCGTTGCTGAGGTTACCATTTTTTCATAAATACCGCTTGCAATCGTGCTAATATCAATTTTATTGGCTGAAGCAATGTTATGGAATGTACGAATCATCCCTGAAACAGTACCTAAAAAACCAAACATAGGCGCAATCTTGGCAATGGCTGAAAGAATAGTCAAATTCTTTTCCATGTTATAAATTTCTACACGGGCAGTATTCTCGATGGCGTTTTCAATATCACGAATTGGTGAGCCTAAACGGTTCAAACCTCTTTCTAATAGTTTAGCAATGGGATATTGGGAGTTTTTGCAATAATTAATGGCTCCTTGAACATTTCCACCCACCAACATTTCACGAATAGAGAACAAGAAAGTATTATCCATTCTTGCGGTTTTTCGGATGTATAAATAGCGTTCAATGAATAAATAAATGGCAATAAAAAGCAAAATGAAAATGGGAATCATTACCCAACCACCTTTTTCAATCAGGCTCAAAATGTTCATTTCGTCATTGATTTTTGTCATACCATTTGTAGCAGTGGTAACGGTATCAGCAGTAATTACGGTACTTTGGAGGAGAATACTTAGAAGATTCTGCATAGTTTTTCTACGGGTTATTAAGACCTTATTCAGTAAGTTTTGGTCTTTTAAGACAAAAGTTGAGGATTAATTTTATGACTAATTTAACGAAAAAAAATGAAATTTATGATATGAAGACCCTTTAAACTTTATTTGCCTATTTCTTTACGCCCAAAATCACGTTACCAATACTTCCATTAGGTTCTAAGATATTTAAAAAATCAGCAACGGTGGGTGCAATGTCCGAAATATTCGTTCTGAGCGTAGTTTCACCCGTTTTTACTTTCCATCCGTAAAATAAAAGCGGCACGTGTGTATCGTAGCGATAAAGGGTTCCATGGGTTGTTCCTGTTTTGGATCCCATAAACCAACTCGGATTCAGCACAAACATAATATCTCCACTACGGCGTGGATTTAGGCCATTTTTTACAAAATTCAACTGATAATCGGGTAAGGTAGAATTGGCTAAATTATGCAAATCAATCACATCGTTAACGTCTTCTCGTTTCAACAAAGTTTCTCGCACCACGGCATGAACTTGGGCGTATGTCAACTTCTTTTCTTGTAAAATGGCATTATTTAGATAAATCTGATAATTGTCTTCTGCTCTGATGAATTCACCTTCTCCAAATGCCGTTTTTAGCGCAGTTTTCACCTCTGCCATTGCTCCCGAACGGTCAAAAACACCCGAAGGAAGTTTCTGGCTTTGCCAAAAGCCTGGAACATCAGCGACACCGTGGTCGGCACTTAAAAATACCAAATAATTATCTTTTCCGAGCGTATTATCCAGCGTGGTTAAAATCTCAGCAATGTCTTTATCCAAACGTAAATAAGTATCTTCGGCTTCGACAGAATTTGGTCCAAAACTGTGTCCGACATAATCAGTTGAAGAAAAACTTACCGTTAAAAAGTCCGTTTTAGGGCTTTTTCCTAAGTTTTCATGTTGGATGGCTGCCAAAGTAAAATCCTTCGTCAAAGTATTTCCAAAGGGTGTCGTCCGGATAACTTCCTGTAAATTTACGCCCGATTGTGCCGCCAATTCATGGGGAAAAGTAGGTGTTTTTTCGCCAGATAATTTACTTTCAAATACTTGGTCGTCTTCCGTGCTTTCGGTGTATTGCTCTATGGGTAAAAGCGTTTTCCAGCCTTCTGCCATGTATTTTTTGGGCATTTTTAGGGCATTAAAATCTTTGACCCACTGTGGTAAATCGTTCATATAAAAAGTTGAACTAATGAACGAACCATTTTTAGAATCGAACCAATACGCACCATTGGCAGTATGTCCCGCAGGTAATATCGAACCTCTATCTTTCAGAGCAACTCCAATCGTCTTTGATTGAAAATTATTGGCGATTCTCAACTGGTCAGTAATGGTAGAAACCAGTAAGTTCTTAGGAGACATTAAGCCCGCTTTACTATCCGAACCGACTGTTTTTACCGTGGTATCTTCTACGCAATAAACCGTTTTCCCCGTTTTTTGATTAAACCATTCATTCCCAATAATGCCATCAATCGCAGGAATTGAACCTGTAAAAATGGCTGCGTGACCAGCGGCAGTTACCGTTGGAGCGTAATCGTAATGATTATTCCGACAATTAAACCCTTCGTTCATAAGTCGTTTGAAACCACCCGATGAATATTTTTCTGAATAGCGATACAAAAAGTCATAACGCATTTGGTCAACCACGATTCCAACAACCAATTTTGGTTTATCAGGAAAAACTGTTTCAAAAGAAGCCGTTGCTTTTTTCTTTTGAGCTGATAATGAAGATGTTACAAGTAATAATAAGAGAAATAAATTGATTTTTTTCGACATGATGAAGGGTTGTTTTTGCAAAAATACAGTGAAAATAATTGGCAGTTTTAGTTGGTATTTAAAAAGACAGAATTAAATACATTATTAAGATCAAGCAAGAAGTAAAATATTAACCTTGGCCACTTACCTAATGAATAAGATGAACATAATAGAAATTTACTGTCAACTTATAAAAATAGCGGTAAAGTCTCTATAAAGTCCATTTGTTTTGTTTCCCAATCTGTTCGACAACAATGAAAAATCATCCCGTTGGAAATCGTTAAATATTGCGCCTTTAAAACATGATTGTATTGAGCCGCTTGAGCAAAAACGGTTTGTGAAAGTTTGGTATACGGAGCTTTACATTCTACAATCATAAATAGCTTCCCATCACGGTCAAATACTTGAATATCAGTACGTTTCAAACGTTTATTATAGTCCAAACTACTTTCTAATTTTATCAGACTTTTAGGGTATTGATGTTCATTGATTAAATGATGGACAAAATGCTGACGAACCCATTCTTCGGGCGTGAGGATAATATTTTTTTTACGGATAATGTCCCAAATGCACAATTTGTCATTGATTTTTTTTAATTTGTGATTATATGAAGGAAGATTTAGTATTTGTAATTCCTCTAACATGAGTTTAAAAGATAAATTCTGTTTCTATGTAATTGTCAAAATTACAAACTCTATTTTAACCTTTCATTAATCAACTAATAAATTTATGAAAACAAAAAAAGAAATTGTGGATAATTGGCTTCCACGTTATACAGGAGTGCCTTTGGAAGCGTTTGGACAGTATATTTTATTGACCAATTTTGCCAATTATATCAAAATGTTTGCCGACCAGTTCGAGGTTGAGGTGAAGGGGACTGACCGACCTATGCAAACGGCAACTGCTAATAATATCACGATTATTAACTTCGGAATGGGGTCGCCAATGGCGGCAACGGTTATGGATTTACTTTCGGCAATCGAACCTAAAGCGGTTTTATTTTTGGGTAAATGCGGAGGATTGAAAAAGAATTTAGTCTTGGGAGATTTAATTATTCCTATCGCAGCCGTGCGGGGCGAAGGTACATCGGATGAGTATATGCCCAAAGAAGTTCCTGCTTTGCCTTCGTTTCGCCTGCAAAGGGCGGTTTCATCCATGATTAAAAAACACGAATTAGATTATTGGACGGGCTTAGTTTATACGACCAATCGCCGGGTGTGGGAACATGATGAAGATTTTAAACAGTATTTAACTGATATTCGAGCAATGGCAATTGATATGGAAACTGCTACAATTTTCACGGTGGGTTTTGTTAATAAAATACCTCATGGAGCATTATTATTAGTATCGGACAATCCAATGACTCCCGATGGTGTAAAAACAGAGGATAGTGATAAAAAAGTAACGACTAATTATGTACAGAAACATTTACAAATTGGCATAGATTCATTAGTTGAATTAGCTACTTCGGGAGAATCTGTGAAGCATCTGAGGTTTGAGTAAGTTGGTTATTAGTAACTGGTAATTAGTTATTATTTGCTCCAATGGAATAATTAAAAATGGGCTACTCTTGCACAAGAGTAGCCCATTTTTAATTATAGTAACTATTCCCTAATTACAGTAATCTCTAATTACCGAATAAGCAGGGGTGTATCCTAATTCTCCAGATTTACTCAAGTCATTACAACCGTCAGTATCTCCTAAAGCGTGGCGAATAATTCCTCTTACATAATAGGCTTCTGCATATTTTGAGTTCAACTTAATAGCATTTGTACAGTCTTGAATTGCACCACGTTGGTCGCCCGTTTGTGACTTCAACATTCCTCTTGTAAAGTATGCTTCTGAATACGTTGGGCTTAAAGCAATTGCTTTGTTGTAGTCCTCAATGGCTGTTTTGGTATCTCCGTTTCGAGCTTTTGAAAGTCCACGATTAAAATAAACTTCTGAACGTTCAAGTGACATTTCTGCCATTTTCAATCGTTCTACGACGTTGTTTCTCAAATCATCCAAGATTGGTTTTGTAATGGCACCCGGAAAAATAACTTTGTTATTTTCGATATTTCCAATAGAAATTGCTTTGGTAAAATCTTCAATCGCAGATTTTATATTTCCTAATTTATTTTTTGCAAAACCTCTAAAATAATATGCCGTAGCATTTTCTGGGTCTTGCCCCAAGGCACGGTCGAAATCAATTAAAGCACTTTGATAATCTTCCATTTGGCTTTTGCAATATCCTCTATAATAAAGTGATTCTGCATCTTCGGGAGTCAATTCTAAAGCTTTGCCATAATCCGCAATTGCACCTTTGAAATCCCCCATTTTCATTTTGCTTAAACCTCTTCCTGAATACGAAGCAGAGCGTTTTGGGCTAATTTCAATTGCCTTCGTAAAATCATCCAAACTACCTCTGTAGTCTTCCAATTTTTGCTTCACAATTCCTCTTGCCGTATATGCTTGGGCATTATCGGGTGTGAGGTCAAGTGATTTGTTGTAATCAGATAGAGCACCTTTGTAATTTTCCAATTTGGTTTTGCTTTGACCACGTAGAAAATAAGTGGGAGCATCAACTGGATTGAGAGCGATACAGCTATTGTAATCTTGCAAAGCACCTTTATGATCGTCTTGGCGAGCCTTACTTTGTCCACGTCCTGCAAAAGCATCTGCATATCTTGGATTTAATTCAAGTGCTTTATCAAAATCATTGATAGCACCACGGTTGTCTTTAAGATTTGCTTTAGTAACTGCTCTATTATAAAGGGCGGCGGCATCATCGGGCTTCAAGGCAATAGCTTGTGAAAAAGCAGATTGAGCAGCAGCGTGATTGCCTAAATTACTTTGTCTAACGCCATATTCCATTAAATCGGCGAATGACTGTTGCGCAAAAGAAGCAGTTGTGATTAGCAATAAAGCTAATAAGGATAATAAAAAACTTTTTTTCATGGGTTGTGATGTGAAAAACAATTTTTAGTGATTGAAACATTGAATTGCCTTTCATCTTAAAAACTTGACAAACACAAATTCAACATTTGAGTGTGAATTGCTCATTTTCAATCGAGTGGCTAAATAAAATTTTTTTAACAAAATGCTTTAGTAATGGACAAATTAGGCCGTTTTTTTAGTATAATTCATCAATTTTCTCGCCAAATTACTTAAAAAATGCTTGATTGCCAAAAAATATAACCCAAACAATTTAGGGAAGTAATTTGCCATTTTTAACATTGCAGCACTAATGGATTGAAATTGCAAATATTATTTTCTCTAAAAAGCAAATAAAGTAATCAAACTGTTTTTTAAACGAACATACTATTTTAAAGAACTTTTTGAAATAAAATTGCAGTTATTGTTAACAAAACGTTAACATAATCGGGCAGTTGTTTATTCGGTAACTTAATGATAGTGATATTTTCAATTTTTGAAATAATCTTCATTGAAAATACCACCTATTATTTCAAAGGTAAATGAATCTCCGCCATCATGCAACGGGCAGAACCTCCACCATTTCCTTCAATCATGGATAAATCAAAATGGTAAACGGTACAATATTCATTCAATATTTCAAGCTGTTTAGGTTTCATAGAATGATACGCCGAACTTGACATTACTAATATTTTTTCCCCTTTTTGACTTTTTACTTCAAGCATATTTCCCGCAAACTGATTCATTTGTTCCAACGAAATATCAATAATTCTTTTTCCCGATTGCTCTAAAGAATTTCTCACCATCAATCTTTCGTCCAAATCAGGAATTGCTTCCAAACAAATTACCGCAAACATATCGCCAATACACATCACCACATTTGTATGATAAATCTGTTTGTCATCACCGTCAACTGCATTGAAAGCAATGACCTCATAATTCATTTGAGACGAAAATTCTTTCAAGACATCCGCTTGTGTACGTGGCGACAAACAAGCATAAGCAATCTTATATTTGCGGTCAAGTACCATTGAACCCGTGCCTTCCAAGAATTTATTTTCATTTTCAAAACCCGATAAATCTATTCTGCGATTGATATAAAATGATGCTGAAATCTGTTCAATAATATCTTCTCTACGTTCCAAACGGCGATTTTCTGCCTGCATTGGGTACGTAATCACTGAACCATTACCGTGAAAAGAAACCCAGTTGTTTGGAAAAATTGAGTCGGGCGTATAAGGTTGAAAAGTATCATCAATAACGATGATATTCACGCCTACTTTACGCAAACGGCTAACCATCTCATCAAATTCTTTCAGGGCAATTTGTTGAGATTTATCTTTATTTTGCTCGCCAAATTTAGCATTTTGGAAAGCATTTGATTCAGCAGTTTCTTGGTTAAATCCAAAATTGACTGGACGAATCATAAGGATGTTGGAAGTTGTTTGTGAACGCATGGTTTTTAGTTGTGAGTTAGTGAGTTGTGAATTAGTGATTTTTTGAGTCCGCTTTTAAATAACAACTCACCAATCACTAAATCACAACTTAAAATTGTTCTCGAAGTATCGGCATTGACATACAATGCGAACCACCTCTGGCACGTGAAAGTTCTGCTGATGGCAACATTATGAATGTATCTGTCAAAGTCTCTGGATTCTTAATTCCTGATTCAAAATCATGTAGTAAATCTTCCATTTTTACGGCTTCAAATCCTGCATTTTTGAAAGCATCAAGCGTTTTATCATTTCGGTCATAACCAATCACAACGCCTTCTTTTACCGCCAATAAATTGCATGAATCCGTCCATTGTTCTCTTGCACCGTATGGAAATTCATTATTTCCAGAATAAATAAATTTAACATCAAGTGGCTGACAATCAAGGTCATAAATTGATATTTCAGTTAATAATTCTTCCAAACTCTCAATTACACGAAGGTCATTTTCTTGTCCTCGGCGAAACTGAACAATATGTACTTCTTCTGCCTTTTTGGATTTCAATAAACCAGCATTTATTAACGCTTCATCTTCCGCATTAATTTGTGGTTTTGCTAATGATCCCAACAGCACCCAGACATTCCGTTTTACCTGCGTAAAGACCGTATCAATGTGCATATAATCACGTTTATTCGGAATTTTTACGAGCGTAACTTTGTCAACAATTTTCTTTTCAAATAGAATTTTTATGACTTGTTTGGCGGCATAAATGGTTGTTCTTTCCGATATTCCGATTAACAAATGATTTTTTGCTACCATCATTACATCGCCACCTTCCAAGGTCGATTGCGCTTCTTCGGCTTGTTCTTCGGGCAATAAAAACAAAGTTTCATTATCAGGAATTTCAATCAGATTTTGACGAATTTCTTTGAAAATATCGTGGTTATAAAAAATGTATTGTACCAGCAAAGCCTCACGAGTACGAGCCTGTTTTTTAGGACGATTCAGTAAAATATGGTCGTTGATCGTAATTCCAATATCACGGGTAAAAATGAAATTGGGAATAGGAGGGAAGAGCATTTCTCCCGAAGGTGTAGTACCCGAAATCAGCGTTTTGGCCAATTCAATGGGTGGTAAATTGAATAATTCGTCGTGAGTGGTGTACCATTCCTTTTCAATGGCGCAGGCTGCAGCGACCAATTTCATTCTAATTAAGTCATTTTCCAGAATTTCAGATAATAGTTTTTGCAGTTCAATAACTTTATCAGAATTGAAATATTCGGGACTATCAGGTTTGAAAAAGTTACGTTCTATATCGGAATCTATTTCGTTTAATTTTCCTTTTATTTTGTCAGGGTCGAGGAAATAAAGGAGCGTTTTTACGTAGAAATCATACTCTTTTCTTCGCATCGTATCCAAATGAATAATGTCTTCAAATAACCAATCTTGGGCTTTTGAAGGGACAACTTTTCCAAGTCCGCTGTCAGGACTATGAATTAAAAGACGTTGTAATGTACTAACTTCCGAAGAAACAAAAATGGAATTTTGCATGGAATTATTGATGAAAATTTAATTTTTCGCAATAACTCATTTTTTATTGATAATGTCAATTTATTTTTAATTTTTAATTTTGACGGGGTTCGTAATCTTGAAGATTTCAATAAATTATTTGCAAATAAATCGTAAAACTGAAATCAGAAACGGGAAACTTTTTTCCTTTACTTAGAGTTGTTCTAAATAAACACTTGGAATGCAAAAGCGTAGAACGTAATTTTGTAAGAGTATCAAATAACGAAAATACAAATAATACAATACAATGTTAAAAATCAGCAATTTACAGGCTAAAATTGGGGAAAAAGAAATTCTGAAAGGATTAAACTTGGAGGTAAAAGCGGGCGAAGTTCATGCCATCATGGGACCAAACGGTGCGGGTAAAAGTACCTTAGCATCTGTTTTGGCAGGTCGTGATACCTACGAAGTAACAGGTGGAACAGTGGACTTTGAGGGAGAAGATTTATTAGAACTTGCACCCGAAGAGCGTGCTGCCAAAGGTGTCTTTTTGGCCTTTCAATATCCCGTGGAAATTCCGGGCGTTTCAACGACTAATTTCCTGAAAACGGCTGTAAATGAAATGCGTAAATATCGTGGCGAAGAAGCGATGGATGCAGTGCAATTTTTGAAGATGTTTAAGGAAAAAATGAAGATTGTCAATATCGACCAATCTTTGTTAAATCGTTCATTAAATGAAGGATTTTCTGGCGGTGAGAAAAAACGCAACGAAATTTTCCAAATGGCCGTTTTGAATCCAAAATTAGCGATTTTAGATGAAACAGATTCGGGACTTGATATTGATGCCTTACGTATTGTGGCTGAGGGAGTTAATAAACTGAAATCGCCCGAAAATGCCACCATTGTAATCACTCACTACCAACGTTTATTGGATTTTATTGTGCCAGATTTTGTTCACGTTTTATACAAAGGGCGCATCGTGAAATCAGGTACAAAAGAATTAGCGTTGGAGTTAGAGGAAAGAGGATACGATTGGATTAAAGAAGAAGTTGAAGCGAAGGAATTGAGTGAAACTGTTTAATTAGTTTTCAAAGATTATTATTAGATTATGAACAATACAGACTTAAAAACTCAATTAATCGCAGATTTCAAAACTGCTGAAGGACGCATGAATGGCGAAGCAAAATCGGCCGTGCATCAAATCCGTCAGCAAGCTTTAGAACGTTTTGACAAATTGGGTTTTCCCACTATCAGACACGAAGAATGGAAATATTCTAACGTCAAAAACCTTGTTAGCCAAGCATTTGAGTTTAATGCGGTAACCAATTTTTCGGCAAAAGATTTAGAAGAAATGCCTATTCCAAATCTTGAAGGCAATATCTTATATTTTATCAATGGAATTTATAACGCTGAACTTTCAGTAATTGTAAGTCCAGATTCTGAATTACAAATTTTGACTTTTGCGGAAGCTGCCAAAACGCAACCCGAATTAGTTGAACAATATTTTAACAAATATTCAGATTATCAGGATAATGCTTTCACGGCGTTGAATACTGCCTTTGCAAAGAATGGAATATTTGTCCATGTGCCTGATAATAAAGTAGTTGAACAGCCAATTATTTTGCGATTTATCAGTGATGCTCGTACCTTGAATGTGGCTTCACAACCAAGAAATCTTATCGTAGTCGGTAAGCGTTCCGAGGTTCAAATCGCTGAAGCTTATCGTTCATTGGGCGAAAATGCTTCGTTTACCAATGCAGTTACGGAGTTTATTATTGGAGAAGAAGCGAACGTACATTACTACAAAGTTCAGAACGAATCGGATAAATCTTATCACATCGGAACGACTTCGGTTTTGCAAGCTGGGAAGTCAGTTTTCACGGCAAATACGGTAACGGCTAATGGTGGATTTGTTCGTAACAATCTGAATATCAAGATAGATGGAGAATATGCAGAAGCCAATATGTTTGGTTTGTATATTCCAAATGGAAAGCAACACATAGACAATCATACGGCAGTTGACCACGCAAAACCTAATTCAAATTCAAATGAATTATATAAAGGGATTTTGAAAGGAAAATCAACGGGCGTTTTTAATGGTAAGATTTTCGTTAGACAAGATGCTCAGAAAACGAATGCGTTTCAGTCTTGTAAAAACGTTTTATTATCGGAAGATGCCACGATGAACACCAAGCCTCAGTTAGAAATCTGGGCGGATGATGTAAAATGTTCACACGGAACAACTACGGGACAATTGAACGATGATGCACTCTTTTATATGCAAGCCCGTGGAATTTCAAAAGATACTGCCAGAGCATTTTTAACTTTAGCTTTTGCCCAAGACGTAATTGATAAATTTGAAATTGTAGCGATTAAAGAATATTTGCAAGCTTTAGTTGAAGAGAAGATTTATCAAGGGTAGCAAATAAAATGAAAAGTCATACCGCTTTGATATTTATGACTGTTAGACTTTTTAAATAATCTCTTCTTCCTGTCATTCTAACTGGGTGTTCACAATAAATATATTCTATTTGGGAGTCTATCAATGTTAGAATTGATAGAACAGAGCAAAAAAATATCTCTAAATCGCTAAATAAATTCGTAAGTAGAATGACAGGGTACATGGCAAATCCATTATCAAATAAGAAAATACAATTTTGTGGCCTCATGCAGTGAGATATTAATAATGAACTGAATGGTTGAAAACAAACATCTATAAGTTAGTAAATAGACTCTTAAAAGAATGACAGGCGAATAAAGTTAATTAGTAATTACCCAAGTAGTAAAAGTTGAAATAATTATCGAAGTAAATTATTCTATAGAAAAAATAAAATGCAACTCACAGAATTATTAGATATACAAGCAATCAGAGCTGATTTTCCTATCCTTAATCAAGAAATTAATGGACGAAAATTAGTGTATTTTGATAATGCTGCGACTACCCAAAAACCTACTTCAGTTATCGAAACGATTACTCATTACTACAATTTCGATAACGCTAATATTCACCGAGGAATTCATACTTTGGCTGAACGTGCAACCCGTGATTTTGAAGCTTCTCGTGAAGCAATTCGAGAATTTTTGGGAGCATCTTCGATTGAAGAAATTATTTTCACCTCGGGAACTACGCAAGGTATCAATTTAGTAGCCAGCACATTCGGACGGAAATTTATCAAAGAAGGAGATGAAATTATCATCTCTGGCATGGAACATCATTCCAATATCGTGCCGTGGCAGATGCTCTGTGAAGAAAAAGGAATTAAATTGAAAGTAATTCCTGTGACGGATTTGGGAGAATTGGACATGGAAGCATACCAAAATATGCTTTCTGAAAAAGTTAAATTAGTCTCCGTAAATCATGTCTCAAACTCTTTGGGAACAATCAATCCTGTGAAGCAAATCATTGACTTAGCCCACAGTTTTGGAGCAAAAGTTTTGATTGATGGAGCCCAGGCAACTTCGCACTTAAACGTTGATGTCCAGGCACTTGACGCTGATTTTTATGTGTTTTCAGCTCATAAATTATATGGACCAACGGGGATTGGAATTTTGTACGGCAAAAAAGAAATTTTAAACGCTATGCCCCCGTACATGGGCGGTGGCGAGATGATAAAAGACGTTACTTTCGAGAAAACGACTTATAACGAATTGCCTTATAAATTTGAAGCGGGGACGCCAAATATTGCAGATGTAGTAGCTTTAAAAACTGCTTTAGAATACATTGCTTTTCATGGAAAAGAAAATATTGCGGCTCACGAAGATATGCTTTTGCAATATGCAACGGAGCAATTGTTGGATATTGATGGATTGAAAATTATTGGGCAAGCCAAAGAAAAAATATCAGTAGTTAGTTTTATAATGGACGGAATTCACCATCAAGACATTGGCGTTTTGCTTGATAATCAAGGAGTTGCCGTGAGAACTGGACATCATTGTACGCAACCACTCATGCAAAGATTTAATATTCTGGGAACAACCAGAGCTTCTTTTGCTGTTTATAATACGATAGAGGAGATTGATAGATTAGTGGCGGGATTGCGCAGAGTTAAGAAAATGCTTTTGTAAAAAATCGAAATGACAATTAACGAATCACAAGACGAAATAATAGAAGAATTTGAATTGTTTGACGATTGGGCAGACAAATACGAATACATCATAGATTTAGGTAAGAAACTCAAGGGTTTTCCCGAAGAACAAAAAACCGAAGACAATATCATCAAAGGTTGCCAAAGTAGGGTTTGGTTGAATGCGCATAAAGATAGCAACATTCTTATATTTGAAGCTGATTCTGAAGCAATTATTGTGAAGGGACTAGTCAACATGCTCATCAGAGTTTTATCGGGACATACGCCACAGGAAATTGCTAAAGCGGATTTATACTTTATGGAAAAAATCGGAATGAGTCAGCATCTTGCCCAAACACGTTCAAATGGTTTGGCTTCGATGGTGAAACAAATGAAGAATTATGCGATTGCTTATTCCTTAAAAAATTAACAAAATGTCAGAATTAGAATTAAAAGAAGAAGTAATCAAAGCCATCAAGGAGGTTTATGATCCAGAGATTCCTGTGAATGTATATGAATTGGGCTTGATTTACGATATAAAAATATTTCCGGTAAATAATGTTTATGTCTTAATGACTCTGACCTCACCGTCTTGTCCATCGGCAGAGGCGATTCCTGCGGAAATTGAAGGGAAAATTAAGGAAATCGAAGGTATTTCGGATGTAAGTATCGAATTAACTTTTGACCCACCGTATTCACAAGATATGATGTCGGAAGTGGCTAAATTAGAACTTGGATTTATGTAGTGTCAAGTTGATAATGTGTTGATTTAAAAATTAAATTGGCACGTTTAGCTCATAAATACTGTTTAAGTTTTAAGAGTGTAATTTGAAAATAGCAAAGCAATATTTTCAAATTAATCAAGCGGTTCGCCGCCCGTTTCAAAAATTTTCAAATTAAAGAAATATGTACCCAGAACATTTAGTAGCTCCTATGCGTGCAGATATTGCAGAAGGAGGATTTCAAGAATTAAAATCGGCATCGGAAGTTGAAGCAGCGATGGCTGAAAAAGGAACAACGTTGATGTTTATCAACTCTGTTTGTGGTTGTTCAGCACGCACAGCTCGTCCAGGTGTGAAAGAAGCCGTTTGGAATTCAGAGAAAAAACCAAATCATTTAGTAACTGTTTTTGCTGGTGTTGACCAAGAAGCAACCGCAAAAGCACGTGAATTTACGTTGCCATATCCTCCATCATCACCAGCAATTGCTTTTTTCAAAGATGGTGAATTGGTTCATATGGTAGAGCGCCATCACATTGAAGGCCGTTCGGCAGAATTGATTGCTACGCATCTTGAAGGTGTTTTTGAAGAGTTTTGTTAGTAAGTAGTTATTAGTTATTCGTAAAAAAGTCCTCAAAATTAAATTTTGAGGACTTTTTTGTTAACAATCAATAATTGATAACTAGTCTCTAATCCCTATTTCCGATATTGTTCAATAATTTTAAAAATAGCCTTTTGGGTGTCTAAGTTTTTGAAATATTCAAACATGATTTCATGTCCTTCATAACTTAAAACTAAACCTGTTTCTAAATAATTGAATGCCTCTTTATATCGTCCAGATTTGATAAAATATACTGCTGCACGGTAATATAATTCTGATTCTTCGGGCATTTGGTCGATGGCAGAAAGCATCAATTCTGCTGCCATTTCAAAATCTCCTTGTTCATGATTCACAACCGACCATTTAATCCATGCTTCTGGATTCATTGGTTCAAGTTCGGCTGATTTTTGATAGGCTTCCATTCCTGAAATGATATTACCCAAACTCGTTTCGGCATCTCCAATTGCCAACCAATAATAGGCATTTTTATCATCCAGTGCCAGTGCCTTTTTTAAGAAATGAATTGCTTCAAACCATCGTTGCATTTCGCAGAGACACACGCCTACGCCAAAATAACCATCATCCCAATTTGGGTCAAGTTTTATGGCATCTTTGTAATAATGAATCGCCTCCGAAAAACGTTCTTGACGTTCAATACTTGCTCCAAAACAGCAATATACTTCGGGCGTAACATCTTCATATTCAAGGCAATGACGGTAAGCATCCTCTGCTTTTGACCAATTGCTCAGGTTCATGTAGGAGTTGCCTAAGTTGAAATATCCCGAAGCAAATTTATCATTAATTGCTACTGAAAATTCATAAGCATCGGCGGCTTCTTCAAATTTTCCTAATTTAGAATAGGCAATTCCAATGTTATACCAAGCATTTTCTGAATAGGGATCAGTATCAATAAATTGCTGATAATATGGTAAAGATTCTTCTAATTTTCCGATTTCATCTAAACTATTAGCCAGTTCATAAAGGGCGTTTTCATTCTTTATATTTATTTCAATAGCTTGCTTAAAAGCGGCAACGGCATTGTGATTTTTTCCCCAACTTTGATAAGCTAAACCGATATGAAAATATACCTCATCTTTTTCTTCGGCAATATCCAATATTTCAGTAAGGATTTCGATGGCAGTTTGATAATCGCCTTTAAGATTATAGACGGTGCTGCGGAGATAAATAATATCCGTATCGGAAGGGTTGTATAGTTCTGCTTTATCAATTAAATCAAGTGCTTCATCATGTTTACCTTGATTGGCGAGTAATTCTGCCTTGCAAAGCATCAGCTCCAAGGAATAAGGATATTGTTCGAGTGCCAATTCGCAGGCTTGCATGGCATCAACAATTTTCCCCTCATCCATATAATGTTCGACGATTTGTTCGTAAGTATCAAGGTCGAAAAAAGTGGATTCCATGCGTTTCAACATAGATTCAAAACGCTTTACGGATTGTAAAGTCTCTTCCCGACGATCTTCAAAATCTTGTTCCATCTTTGATTATTTAGGGTCTGGTGGGTGTGCGTTGATTGTTGGTTTTAGGTAATTAGTTATGAGTGGGAATCAAAATATTATTTAACCAATAACCATTGACTAAAAACTAACTATTTATGCTAATTTAATAATAATCTTTTATTATACCAAAACCCTTGATTATTACTTATTTACAACAAAAATTGTGCTCATAGTAGAAGTCGCAGGTCGTAAGTCTTTATTTGTAATAATTTTGGATGAATCAATGAAATAATTGTTATTTTACCTGTTTCTTTTGTTCTCAATCTTACATTTTTTTGAATAAATTTTCACAAATTCTATCCAAACTTTCCTCCAAATTTCTAAATGAAAAGTTCAAGGCTTTTTTGATTTTATCGGGTTGATATTCAAAGGAATGGCTTGATGAAAGAGCGGTTTCTTTGGAAATTAATGGAGCATTTCCTGTAAAAAAACTTCTGATTGCTTCTAATCTCCAAACAATTCCAGTAAAAGATTTATTTAATAAAGTTGAAGGAGCTTTTTTAAGAAATCTTGGTGCCACTTTCTCAAAAAAGTCTTTATAAGCTATTTGGCCAGCACTTAAAATAAATCTTTCATCTGAAATGTCCGAAATTATCAATTGATAAATACACATTGCCACATCTTCAACGTCCACATAATTTAGATTTCCAGCTGGATAAAATTTATGCTCATCATACACAAATTTTAAAAGTTGCGTACTACTCTTGTTCCAGTCGGCTTCACCTAATATTATAGATGGATTTACGATAACTGAATTAAGCCCTTCCGACTGCCCCCGCCAAACTTCCATTTCAGCTAAGTATTTGGTTTTGGCGTAGTTAGAGTTTAGTGGATTGTCTTCCCAAGTTGCCTTTTCATCTATTTTTATGAGATGATTTGTGAGATTTTGGTTCGAAATTTTTCTACCAAAAGCGGCTACAGAACTCACAAAACAAAGTTTTTTAATCTTCTTTTCTAAACAAAGATTTACTACATTAATCGTACCTTCAACATTGGTTTTGAACATTTTGTCTCGGTCTTTGGGAGCGAAAGAAACGATGGCAGCAGCATGAATCACGTAATTGACGTTTTCAATTACTTTTTCCAGGCCTAAAATGTCAAGGATATCACCTTCATGCCAAACTATCTGACTTTCAATGTCTTGCAATAATGATAAGTCGCTATTTGCCCTTTTTAACCCCACAACCATAAAGCCTTCCTTCAAAAAGAGTCTTGCCGTAAAGCTTCCCACTAAACCAGTGATGCCTGTGATGAGAATATTTTTTTCTTGTTCCAATTCGTTTAATTTACTTCAAAACATTGACCTATCTTTGTACCTACAAAGGTAAATCACATTCAACGAAAAATACGTGATAAAGAAAGCAATTATTGATTTAGGAACGAATACATTTCAATTGTTAATCGTAGAACAGGAGGGGCAGAATTATAAAATAATTCACGAAGACAGTTACGCTGCCAAAATTGGGAAAGGTGGAATTTCTTTGGGTATTATTACCGAAGAGGGTATTCAAAGGGGAATCAAAGGGGTGCAGTATTTTCAGCAAATGTTTAAAAAAGAGGGAGTTACAAGCGAAAATATTTTTGCTACTGCTACCAGTGCCGTAAGAAATGCGAAAAATGGTGATGAATTTTGCTACCGAGTTTTGAACGAAACGGGTATTCAAATCCAAGTAATTTCGGGCGAAAAAGAAGCCAATTTGATTTATGAAGGCGTGAAATTAGGCATGGACATTGGTCTTGACCCTTCGATGATTGTGGACATCGGGGGCGGATCGGTAGAATTTATTATTTGTGACCAGAATCGAGTCATGTATAAACAAAGTTTTGAAATTGGAGGACAACGATTAATGGATAAATTCATGACTACTGATCCTATTTCGCCTCGTTCTGTAATATCTTTAAAGGATTATTTAGAAGAACAATTATTGTCACTCACCAACGCTGTGCATCAGTATGCCCCTGTATGTATCATTGGGTCAGCGGGTTCGTTTGAGACATTAATTGATATTTTTTTTGTAAAAACTTACGGACAATTACCTCCACCAAATCAGATTTCCTTTGAACTGCCGATAACCGAATTTTATGATTCTTTCTTTAAATTAGTTTCTAAAAATCATGATGAAAGAATGGCAATTGGCGGCATGAAGGAACTTCGGGTAGATATGATTGTCGTGGGAGTTTGTCTGATTGATTTTATCCTAAAACGCTTTGATATTCAGCAAATTAAGGTTTCTAATTACGCATTGAAAGAAGGCGTGTTAAGTAAAATTTTAAAAGAAAAGGTTTAAAAGAGAGATGAGAAATGTAGGTGAAAGAACTGTTAAAATAAACTGTAAAAGTATAATAATTTCATTGGTTAAATTCTTCTGACTACTTTCTTACTTTTCTGCTTTGCATGAAGCACTAAATTATCTTCAATAATTATCTTTATTAATTTGAATTAGGATTTTAGACTTTACCAATAAAAACGCTTAATTTTGAAAATTAAACTATAACTATTTCAAGAAAACAAAAATTGTAAAATACATGAAAATAGCGGTAATCGGCACGGGATATGTAGGTTTGGTAACGGGAACTTGTTTTGCAGAAACGGGCAATCAAGTTATTTGCGTTGATATTGATGAAAAAAAGGTAGCTAAAATGAAAAATGGGGTCATTCCAATTTATGAACCTGGTTTAGAAGAGCTATTTCTCAGAAATTCCAATGAAGGAAGACTTAAATTTACGACTTCACTTTCAGAAGGAATCAAAGATGCACAAGTAATCTTTCTTGCTTTACCAACTCCCCCAGGAGCCGATGGTTCAGCAGATTTAAAATATATCTTAAAGGTTGCCGATGATTTAGGTCCTATCTTGGAAAATTACGCTGTCATTATTGATAAAAGTACCGTTCCAGTGGGTACAGCCGAAAAAGTTTACGCTGCCATCGCTAAAAATGCAAAAGTTGATTTTGACGTAGTTTCAAATCCAGAATTCTTGCGTGAAGGCGTTGCCGTTGAAGATTTTATGCGACCAGACCGTGTGGTGATTGGTACAAAATCTGAAAAAGCGAAAGCTGTAATGACTAAATTATACGCCCCTTTGGTTCGTCAGGGAAATCCAGTAATTTTCATGGATGAACGTTCGGCGGAAATGACAAAATATGCTGCCAATGCGTTTTTGGCAACGAAAATTACTTTCATGAACGAAATTGCTAACCTTTGCGAAAGAGTTGGAGCCAACGTTGATGACATCCGGAGAGGTATTGGAACGGATTCTCGTATCGGTAAAAGATTCTTGTTTGCGGGTATCGGTTACGGTGGAAGTTGTTTCCCTAAAGATGTTCAAGCATTAGAAAAAACTTCTAAAGATTTTGACTATGATTTCAAAATTCTGAAGGCCGTGATGGATGTGAACGAAGACCAAAAAACTCGTTTAATTCCGATGATTAATGATTATTTTGGGGGTGATTTGAAAGGAAAAACTTTTGCGATGTGGGGCTTGGCTTTCAAACCTTATACCGATGATATTCGTGAAGCACCCGCTTTATATAATATTGATGCCCTTTTAGCTGCAGGAGCCACTATCAAGGCTTATGACCCAGAAGCAATGCCAAATGTTCAAGAATTAGTAGGAGATAAAATTACGTACACTACTGGACCTTATGAGGCTCTAAAGGATGCTGATGCACTTTTAATTATGACTGAATGGCCCCAATTCCGTACCCCAGAATTTGAAGTAATGAATGTTTTATTGAAAAATAAAGTAATCTTCGACGGACGTAATTTGTACGAGCTTCCAGAAATTGCGGAGAAAGGTTATACGTATTACTCGATTGGTAGAGAAGTGGTTAAGTAAATTCAGTTTTAAGCCATAAGCCGTGAGCTTTGAGCTTATTTCAATGATTTTTAATTTTTAAAAAGCTCATGGCTCATGGCTAATAGCTCAAAACTATAAATGAAAAGAATATTAATTACAGGTGGAGCAGGTTTTTTGGGTTCTCACCTTTGCGATAGATTTATTAAAGAAGGTTTCCATGTAATTGCGATGGATAACCTCATTACGGGTGATTTGAAAAATATCGAACACCTCTTTAAATTACCCAACTTTGAATTTTCTCATTGTGATGTTTCAAAGTTTATTCACGTTCCTGGTGAGTTGGATTATATCCTTCATTTTGCGTCGCCAGCCTCTCCAATTGACTATTTGAAAATTCCAATCCAGACCTTGAAAGTTGGTTCTTTGGGAATTCATAATTGTCTTGGATTAGCTCGTGTAAAAAATGCCAGAGTGTTAATTGCCTCAACCTCAGAAGTTTATGGCGACCCAACCGTTCATCCACAACCAGAAGAATACTGGGGAAATGTGAATCCTGTGGGTCCTCGTGGCGTTTACGATGAAGCAAAACGTTTCCAAGAAGCAATGACGATGGCTTACCATACTTATCATGGTTTAGAAACTCGTATCGTTCGTATTTTCAATACTTACGGGCCACGTATGCGTCTGAATGACGGTCGTGTATTGCCTGCATTCATCGGACAAGCGCTTCGTGGAGAAGATTTGACAATGTTTGGTGACGGTTCGCAAACTCGTGCTTTCTGCTACGTAGATGATTTGGTAGAAGGAATTTATCGTTTGTTGTTATCAGATTATGCTCAACCTGTAAATATTGGTAATCCAGATGAAATTACGATTAAGGAATTTGGCGAAGAAATTATCAAATTGACGGGTACAAGTCAAAAATTAATTTCGTTGCCATTACCAACTGACGACCCAAAACAACGCAAGCCAGACATTACAAAAGCAAAAGAGTTGTTAGGTTGGGAACCGAAAGTTTCAAGATCTGAAGGTTTGAAAATCACCTATGAATATTTCAAATCTTTGCCAAATGATGAATTATTTAAAATGGCAAACCACCGTGATTTTGAAAAGAAATAATACATTTTTTTGATATAAAAAAGGTAGAATGTAAGGGGTTTAATCCTTGTATTCTACCTTTTATAAATTTATGCAACCTTATCAAATTATTTTTGAAGATTCCGAAATCCTCGTGGTGAATAAATCAAGCGGTATTCCTACACAACCCGATAAGAATGATAACCCTTCACTTTTAGAAATTCTTTCCCAAGAACGCTCCAACATTTATCTTATTCATCGCCTCGACCAACGAGTGAGTGGGTTGGTTATTTTTGCTAAAACTGAGCATTCAGCCAAACAGCTCAGTAGAGATTTTCAAAATAGAAATATTACCAAAAAATATAAAGCCGTTGTTGCCAATAAACCAGTAGAGGCGGATGCAAAATTGACTCATTGGTTGTTGAAAGATGCAAAGAAAAATCTATCAAAAGCATTTACAAAAGAAGTCAAAGGCAGTCATAAATCGGAGTTGATTTATAAAGTTATCCAGTCTTCTGAACGTTATTATTTACTTGAAATTAAGCTATTAACAGGACGATTTCATCAAATTCGTTCCCAATTATCAGCCATTGGTTCGCCCATTTTGGGAGATTTGAAATACGGATTCAAAAGAAGTTCACCCGATGGAAGTATTTTTTTGCAATCTTACCAACTATCATTAAATCATCCTACAACAAAAAAGGCACTCAGCTTTGAAATTGAAATGCCTGAATTATGGAAGAAATATGGGTTTTGAATATTTACAAATCAATTCGTTTTACCTTATTGTAAAACCGCCAACTCAATAAACTTGCCGAAGCAAATAAAGCCGAAGTTAGTCCAATCCAGATGCCAATATGTTTCATATCATATTGAAAACCAAGAATATAGCTCATCGGTAAGCCCACGCCCCAATAGGCAAAAATGGTAATAATCGTTGGAATATTTACATCTTGCATGCCTCTTAAAATCCCTAAACTAACCGCTTGGACGCCATCAAAAAGCTGGAAAAATCCCCCCCAAATTATTAGTTCTGCTGCCAACATAATAACTTGTTCATCTTTGACATAACTGGCAAATTCTACATTAAAAATCAATAGAAACACGGCACAAATTGCCATAAAAATAAACCCCATCACTAATGCCGTTGTACCAGCTTTGAAAATAGCGGTTCGACTTCTTTCGCCGACACCCGCTCCAACCCGAATGCCACCCGCTACTGCAATGCCCGTTGCCGCCATATACGTGAGTGAAACATACCCAATTGCTACCAAATGAGCGGCTTTGTGTTCGATGCTTATCCAACCCATCATGACGACTGCCCCGTAGAAAGCCGCAATCTCCGAAAAGCCCTGTAAACCACTTGGAAGCCCTATTTTTAGGATATATTTGATTGATTTTCCTAAACTTTCAAACGGTAATTTATCCTGTAAATATTGTTTAAAAGTATTTGTCCGAAAGAGAAAATAGCACAAGGTAATCGCCATATAAATTCTTGAAATGAGGGTAGCAACTCCTGTTCCATTCAATCCCCATTTTGGGAAAAGCCATATGCCATTCAAAAAACAATAATTAAGGATAATATTCATAACCAAGGCAGAAAAAGTGATTTTCATTCCTAACTTACTATAACCTAAACCGTCAGTAAAACTTTTCATGGCTGTAAATAAAAAAGAAGGAATCGTTGATAAGGTCATCAACCATAAATATTCTTGAGTAAGTGTTTTAATTTCAGCAGGTTGCTTGAATATTTCTAAATTACGGCCAATAAAAACAACAACGATGCAGCAAAATACACTCATTATTAACGCTACAATAATATTAGATTTTAAAAGCCTAAAACATTCCGAAAAATTGTTTTCAGCCTTTGCTTTTGAAACCATTGGCGAAATAATTTGCAGACAGATATAGCCAATAATGGCAATATTTATCAGAATTCCATTGGCATCTGCGGAGGCGGCAAGGGCTTGAACTGAACCTTTATCCATTCGTCCAACTTGCACTGTATCGGCAAAACCCATGAGCATAATCCCTAATTGACCCGCAATAATTGGTAAGGCTAATTGATAAGTGGCTATAATATCAGATTTGTAATTTTGTAATAATTTTTTCAAAGGATTGTTTGGTTGATGATGGAATGAGTAGGTTCTCAATTATCTACAAAATTACTCAAACCATTTTACATAAACGATCCTTTGGAATTACACATTTCTTTTACATTAATATAATTAATAATCTTAAAACCTAAATCTCAAAAAAGTATAACAATTATGCACTATTATTTCTATAAATCATGGAATTGTGAAATTTCTTCCATAATTTTGCACCCGAAAAAGGAGTGTTTTTTGGCAAAAAGAGTAGGTTTTAGATATATTTTACCTAATCCCTAATTCTCAACCCCAAATCCATAATTTCTCACTGAACAAAAATCACAAAAAAACTTATAAATAATGGCATCAGTCAGACCAGATGAAGTATCAGCAATTTTGAGAGAACAACTCTCAGGAGCAAAGTCAGAAGCTGAACTTCAAGAAGTAGGTACCGTATTGCAAATCGGTGATGGTGTAGCCCGTATTTACGGACTAACGAAAGTACAAGCAGGTGAATTAGTCGTTTTTGAAAACGGTTTAAAAGCCCTTGTTTTGAATCTTGAAGAAGACAACGTCGGAGCAGTATTGTTAGGAGACGCATCGGGAATCAAAGAAGGTGACACGGTAAAACGTACAGATGAAATCGCATCAATTAAAGTTGGTGACGGTATTTGTGGACGTGTAGTGAACACACTTGGAGAGCCAGTTGATGGTAACGGCCCAATTACAGGCGATTTATACGAAATGCCTTTGGAACGTAAAGCTCCAGGCGTAATTTTCCGTCAGCCAGTAACAGAACCAATGCAGACAGGTATCAAAGCGATTGACGCAATGATTCCAGTAGGTCGTGGACAACGTGAATTGGTGATCGGTGACCGTCAGACAGGTAAAACTACCGTTTGTATTGATACCATTATCAATCAAAAAGAATACTTCGATGCAGGTAATCCTGTTTATTGTATATATGTAGCTTGTGGACAAAAGTCTTCAACCATTAAACAAATTGAGCAAACGCTTCGTAAAGCAGGTGCAATGGACTATACCGTGATTGTAGCGGCAGGTTCTTCTGAGCCGGCAGCGATGCAATTTTATGCTCCATTTACGGGTGCTGCTATCGGTGAATTTTTCCGTGATACAGGTCGTCCTGCTTTGATTGTTTATGATGATTTATCGAAACAAGCGGTTTCATACCGTGAAGTTTCTCTTTTACTTCGTCGTCCACCAGGACGTGAGGCATATCCAGGAGATGTTTTCTATCTTCACAGTCGTTTATTAGAGCGTGCTGCCAAGATTAACTCTTCTGACGAGATTGCGAAAAACATGAACGACCTTCCAGAATCTATCAAGCATTTGGTAAAAGGTGGTGGTTCATTAACAGCCCTTCCAATCATCGAAACCCAAGCTGGTGACGTTTCTGCTTATATTCCTACCAACGTAATCTCAATTACAGATGGTCAGATTTTCTTGGAAACAAACCTTTTCAACGCAGGTATTCGTCCAGCTATCAACGTAGGTATTTCGGTATCACGTGTGGGTGGTAATGCACAAATCAAGTCGATGAAAAAAGTAGCTGGTACATTGAAACTTGACCAAGCACAGTTCCGTGAATTAGAAGCCTTTGCAAAATTTGGTTCAGATTTAGATGCTTCTACTAAATTAACGATTGAGCGTGGTAAGCGTAACCTTGAAATGTTGAAGCAACCAAATGGTGCTCCACAAAGAGTTGAAGAGCAAGTTGCGATGATTTTCCTTTCGACTAAAGGGCTTTTGGATAAAGTGGCCGTTGCCAATGTTCGTGCTTTCGAGAAAGATTTTGTAAACGTAATGAACGCAACGCAAAAATCAACCATGGAAGCCTTAAAAGCAGGTAAATTTGATGATTCTTTGACTGACGTTTTAACGAAAGTTTCTAAAGAAGTAGCTCCAAAATACGCTTAAAATTTAGTGATGAGTTATGAGAGATGAGTTATGAGTATTAAGCTCATAGTTTGTTTGTTATAAATCAATACAAATTTTAGTTATAAAAAATGAGTGATATATTATAAGTTTTTGAATTTGTAATATATTGCTCATAATTTATTAAGAAATAGAATTATGAAGTCAAGAGTATGAAAGTATGGGAATGGGTAAAAACTCATAACTCATCTCTCATAACTCATAACTAAAAAATCATGCCTTCGTTAAAAGAAGTCCGTAACCGAATTGTATCGGTAAATTCCACTCAACAAATAACCAAAGCCATGAAAATGGTTTCGGCAGCCAAACTTCGTAGAGCTACGGAAGCCATCACACAGATGCGCCCATACTCAAAGAAATTGACTGAAATGATTGCAACTGTTTCATCAAATACTGATGGTTCAAACGAGAATCCCTATACAGTAGTTCGTGAAATTAAAAACGTTTTAGTGATTGCTGTAACATCAGACCGTGGTTTATGTGGAGCTTTCAATGCAAACGTTGGAAAAGTTGTTATTAGTCTAATCGACGAAAAATATGCTTCTCAACAAGCTTCGGGTAATGTTGAAGTAATGGCAATTGGTAAGAAAGGAAGTGAATACTTGACTCGTCGTGGATATAATGTAACCAATAAATTTGCTGGTATTTACGCTCGTTTAAGTTTTACAGCCGTGCGTGAAGCCGCCGAAGAAGCCATGAAAGGTTTTGAAAACGGTAAATACGACGTTGTTGAAGTGGTTTATAATCAATTCAAGAACGTAGCAACACAAGTTTTGACAACCGAGCAAGTTTTACCAATGGTTGAAAAGAAAGATGATTCAGTAAAAACATCAGCAGTTGATTATATCTTTGAACCATCAGAAGAAGAAATTATTACCGAATTGATGCCTAAAGCCTTGAAATTGCAAATTTACAAAGCTGTTTTGGAATCTAATGCTTCAGAGCATGGTGCCAGAATGACAGCAATGGACAAAGCAACGGATAATGCTGGGGAATTAATTAAAGAGTTAAAGTTACAATATAACCGTTCACGTCAGGCGGCAATTACCAAAGAGATTCTTGAAATCGTTGGTGGTGCGGAGGCATTGGCTGCGGCATAATGTTTTTAGTTATTTTTGTTGTGTAAAAAAAGAATGGCAAGGAGTTATTACCTTGCCATTACAATGTTACTTTTTATATTATAGCCAATATAACCTTCGTTAAAAGGTACGTTTTCAGTAACTCAAAATCATCCACACATTTCTCCTTGATTTTGAATGTTTTTTAATACTCAGTAATGGTATAAACAACGGTTGTGTTGTATGTTGAGGCAGGAATCAGTACGGATAAACCTCTAATTTCATACTGAACTGGAATACCCACATAATTCTTTACACCCGTAATAAATGGTTGACCCATATTAGCCAATCGAAAAAAAGGAATCGTTCCAATCGGTGAAATACTACTTCCTAAAATCCCAATCCCATCACCCGTTTTACGAATCCAAAGGGATAAGGAATTATTCCAAAATGAATCCTGTTTATCGACATCCACTCGCCAATTGGCTGTTGTTGAAGGAACGTTAATTTCTATCATCGTCTGATTTGTAACACTCGTCAGATTTATATTGTAATCATTTCCAGCTTCTGAAATTGTATTTGATGGAACTGAAACCGACCAACTTCCTATGGCATTTATGGATTGTGCTTCAACACAAATAGTTGATAATAAGAGTATTATGGAAAATAACATCGTTTTCATAAGTTTAATTGTCGGTTAAAGTATAGGTAATTGTAAACGTTGAATTCTCTTTCCTTAATGCTCCGTAATTAGTAATAGCGAGTGAATATCTCAAATTATAACCATTTCCCAAACCATTCCCCGTGAATGCTCCACCAATATTATCAATGACTTTTTGGGGCATATTCGACAAACTAACAAATGGCAATCTATACCCCAATTGCCCACCGCCTGCTCCTGAATATGTGGCGGTTTCTAAAATAATTGCGTATCCAGATGGAGTAATACCCGAGGAAATATAAGCTGATACATTTCTGCTTCCACCCACGCCCAAAGCGGAGGTGAAATTTAACCAAGCCGAATTGTTGCTACTATTATTTATTAACGGACTTCCTCCTTCGGTAGGGGCGGAGAAGCCCAAATTAATACTACCGCTATTTTCAATATCTAACAAAGCAATGGATGGCAAACTTACCCCAACATTTGTGTTAGTTGTTGTCTGACAGAAGCCTACCCACTGGCATAGACAAAAGGCTATGATTAATGAGTATTTCATCGTTTTGTGCTAAGTTGAATTGTTTTGTTTGAGAACTGTATTTTTCTAATTGTTGGTGTAATACTTATCAAAATCTCCCTTGTTTTATTAGCATTCAGTTCGAGTTCTTGGTCTGAATTACTAATAGTATATTGGTCAGTTTTCCCAGGTATCCAAGCTAAAATCTTATAAATTCCAGGTTTAATTTCTTTGAATGAAAATTCATCGTTTTTATTCACTTGGGTTAAAAATGATTCTTTTTCATTAAAGATTTTTACTAAGACCAAAGGCTTGTTTTGTGTAATATCCATCACTCCTATTGCATTACTTTTGACAAAATTGACTTTGCCAGTTATGTTTCCTGTTTTGGTTAACGGAATACTAATATTTGATGCAGTATCTGCCTTTACAACTACTTCAATAGGGTTTTTAATTCCTAAAATAACCCCTTTTTCCATCGAACTTCTGACTACATTTAAGAAATAACGTTGTGGAGCAAGGTCATTAAATTGAAAGTATCCTGTTGCATCAGCTAACACCCTACGGTCGCCCATCTGAACTATAATTCCTTTTGGATTTATGCCATAATCAGTTGAGGATAAAGTCCCTTTTATACTACTAAGTTTTTTATTTCTCGCAATCGGGGTGTTTATTCTGAACGCATATTTTATCGTAAAATAATCGGTATCCTCATTCTTAAATTGTGCATTTGGGATAAAAACACGCCCACCAATAATTGAAAGTTGATGATTTCCCAATTGAAGATTTGCGTATAAGTCTAAATATGAGCGTTTTTCAATCAGTTCGTCGGGTGCATAATTATTTCTATAACTAAAATTGGCATTAAAGTATTTTGAAATATTGATTCGTGCAGTACCTCCATAGAAATAGAAATTCCGACCAATATTATCATTTGAGAAGCGTGCAGTACGTTGATAGTCAAAATATCCACCTAACCAGAACCAAGGTAAAATTCGGAATTGTGGTTGAATTGAACTTTGAAATAATCTTGAATTTGCAGATGAGTCAATTTGAGTTAATAAATTTTTGGTTGTTCCATAACGAAAATTTGACCATAAATTAAATTTCTGAGCATTAACTGAATATGATAAACGAACATAATCTTCTTTGTAATTAAACGATTTTATAGGTGCTCGGTCTTCTCTTGATTGCATTTCATAGCTCAAATATGCTCTGTGCGTATGAGATATTTGATAATTTATCATCGCCATGCTAAACTGAGAATAGGGCGAGGTATTAAAAACTGTCAAATCAAGGCTTGGATTTAGTCTCGTAATATTGTGGAGTAACCCAAGATTAATTTTTGAAGTGAGGTTATAATTTATGCTGTTTAACAACAAATAGCTATTCCGATAAAAACCGTAAAATGCTTTATCAGTATATATTA
>JBBAKY010000015.1:28385-41627 GCA_040403295.1 Arcicella sp. | reverse complement strand
ATTTAATTGCGCATACATTTGAACAATATTTTGAACCAACCTCTTCTCCACTTTCTGACCATTTAGCTACGGATATTATCAAATTAGCTTTTGAATACGGAAAGCAAGTAATTGATAATCCAAATGATTATGAAGCTCGTTCCAATATTTTATGGTTGGCAACTGTCGCTTTAAATGGCTCATTATCAGCGGGTAAACAAGGCGGTGACTGGGGCGTTCACGGTTTTGAGCATTCGTTGAGTGTATTGTACGACATTCCACACGGTGCGGGACTTTCCATTATTTATCCTGCGTGGATGAAAACTTATTTTTCAGAAATAGAATCAAAATTAGATTTCATGGCTCAACGGGTTTTGGGAGAAAGCAAAAAGGCTCAAGATTTTATTGATGCATATGAAGCGTTTTCTAAAAGTATTGATTCGCCAACTCATTTATCACAAGTTGATATTAAATCAGACCAAGAAAGTAGAATTGTTGAAAATCTCGTGGCAAATAAAGTTTCAGGGGCTTTCTTTCAACAGAATGAAGAAACATATCACAAGATGTTGGGTTTAATGTGGTAAGTAAGTCTGTGCGACTAAGTCGTTTAGTCAAAATAGTATTACGAAAAATCAAAATTTAGTATTAAAAATTATTAAAATATGAATTATTGGCTCGTAAAATCAGAACCATTCAAATATTCTTGGGATGATTTAGTAAATCAGGGCATCGGCGTTTGGGATGGTGTACGCAATTATCAGGCACGTAACAATTTGAAAGCCATGCAATTAGGTGATTTGGTTTTCTTCTATCATTCAAATGAGGGCTTAGAAATTGTTGGGTTAGCTAAGGTTGTAAAAGAATTTTACCAAGACCCCACCACTGAAGATAATCGTTGGGTGGTGGTTGAATTAGCACCCGTTGAAAAGTTGCCAAAATCAGTTACGCTCAAACAAATTAAAGCCGATGAAAGATTGCAAAATATCGGTTTAATTAAACAAATGAGACTTTCGGTTACAGCTATTCGTCCAGAAGAATTTGATATGATTCTTGGTTTAGCGCACGACTAATTAGGGGTTGGGATTGAGTTAATAAAGCCATGCCTTGATTATTTAAAATTGAAATAATGTTGAAATAAATCTGAAACTTAAAAATTATGAATTTTGGAAAAGGCAACATTTAGGGATTAAAATAAAAAGTCGTGTCAAGCGTTTTAAATCTAATATTTTCAAAATTATTAACCATCAATATCCATGAAAACTATAATTAATCGCACCGTATTAATCTTTATGCTGGCGATAATGAGTCAATTTTCTCAGGCTCAAAGTGTTAAACGTGTCGAAATTCCAGTATCTTCAAATAGCACTGAAGTTTTTACCATTCCGCTTAACCAACAAGGAGTTATTGTTTTAAATCAAATTAATAAAACGAATTATACGCTTACAAGATACGATACAAATCTTGACCGACTTTGGATGGTGAACGGTACGATGGATGCCAGTTTAGACTATGTAAAACATTCGTACGACGGCAAAAATTTGTATTTACTTTTCAGTAGATATAGAAGTAACGTGTATGAAGTGGTGAAAGTAAATATTGGTCCTGGGTTCATTGAAAAATATCAAATCATGTCGGTTGATAGAATGGAAGTATCTGATTTTCAGGCCTTAAATTCTTCGGTTTTTATTGGTGGTGTAGTTAATTCACAACCTGTAATTCTATTTACTAATTTGAATGAACGCAAAACTAAAGTACTTCCGAGTGCTTTGAAAAATCAAGCTGAGATTCAATCGATGGAATTAGATACCACTTCAGAAATTCTGAATGTTACCTACGCAGTAGGTACGAAAGGGAAAAATTATCAATTGGTTTTGAAGTCGTTTGATGATAATGGAAAGCAGATTTCTCAAGTTGCCATGGACCCTGACAATGAATTTGCGATGATGAATGGACGCTTAAATTTAGTATCGGATTCAACTGAAGTTATGTTTGGAACGTATGGTCACAAAAATTCAATTGGCTCTTCTCGTGGACCTACTTCGCAAGGGATTTATTTTTCTAAATTAACCGATAATGAAGTTACGGATGTGAAATTTCATAGTTTTACGGAATTTAAAAATTTCTTTAATTTCATGCCCGACAGACAGCGTGAAAGACAAGAGAAAAAAATTCAAGATAAAAAGGATAAAGGGGGAGATTTGCGTTTAGATTATCGTCTTTTAGTGCATGATATTATTAAAAAAGATGGCAATTATATTATGGTTGCTGAGGCATTTTATGCAGATTATCGTTATAATAATTATAATCCTTACGGAATGAATAACGGCATGAATAGTTGGAGCAGCTTTGGAAGTCCGTACAGTTCTTTTTATAATCCTTATCGTTGGGGATACGGTAATTATGGATTGTACTCTCCTTTCAGTTCTTATTATTCACCCTGGGGTTGGGGCAATCGTAACTACAATAATTCACAGACTTTTGATGGTTGGGTTTATACACACGCAGTGGTTGCGGCATTTGATGAAAAGGGAAATCTTTTGTGGGACAATAGCATTGAACTGAAAGATGTAAAAGAGCAAAAATTAACTGAAAAAGTAAAAGCATCAATTAAAGGAGATGAAATTGTACTTTCTTACAGTAATAAAGGTCAAATTTTTACGAAAATTATTCAAGCCGAAAAGGTGTTGGAAGATACCCAAAAGAAACCGATTGATACGCAATTAGAGGGTGATAAAGTTAAACAAACGACTTCTGATAACATTGATTTTTGGTACAATAATTATTTCTTAGCTTCTGGTTATCAAAAGATTAGTAATGATCAAGAAGGTGGAAAACGTAGTGTTTATTATTTGAATAAGGTTTCGTTTTAAGGAAATGATTTTTACGTAAAAAGCGCTAAAATTAATTATTTTAGCGCTTTTTTAATGCCATTCCCTTCAATAATTTCCCCAATAATGCCCCATGATTTTCAACTAATTCTGAAGCATTTTTTAGCGCTTTTTCCAAATTCATTGGTTCATTCAAAATGGAAGAGGCGAACAAAATTCCTTCCTGCGGAATAATACTATCAACATCTTGTAACGTTCCACAAACTAAAATTACGGGTGTTTGAGTCATTTTAGCCTGTAAAACCAATTGAGAAATTAGTTTCCCTTGCCACGTTTGACAATCAATTTTTCCTTCCCCCGTAATGAGGATATCGGCATTTTTTAATTTATTTTCGACTTGATTTACCCCTAAAATCCATTCCCCTGCCGATTTTATTTCAGCGTTTAAAAAGCAAACTGCACCGCCCCCAATTCCACCGCCCGCACCACTGCCAGCCACGGTTTGCAAATCTACCTTAAATTCCTCTTTTATAAGTTTATTGATGCTTTTTAAACCAAAATCCAATATTTCAACGGCTTTTTCATCCGCTCCTTTTTGGGGTGAAAAGACGTAAGCAGCGCCATCTTTTCCGTAAAAAGGATTCGTTACGTCAGTGGCTACAATAATTTTTGTGTGTGATAATTTGGCGTGTTTATGATTAGAATTGATCGTAAAAATTTCACCCAAATTTTTACCGATTGGTTCAAGATTTGCCTCATTTTTATCTAAAAATTCATAGCCTAAAGCGGAAGCCATTCCGACTCCTGCATCGTTGGTGGCACTTCCTCCAACGGTCAGTATAATTTCTTTAGCTCCTTTTTCGAGGGCATTTTTGATTAGTTCACCCGTTCCAAAAGTGTTGGTAATGAGACAATTGCGTTCGTTTTGTGTTAATAATTCAATTCCTGAAGCCCTTGCCATTTCAATAATGGCCGTTTTTTTTTCTTCTATCCAAAGATAAGTGGCCTTAATTTTTCGAGACAATGGGTCATGTACTTCACAATTTATAAGTTCTCCACCCCAAACCGATTGTAATGTTTCCAGTGTGCCTTCTCCACCATCCGCCAAAGGCAAAATTTCGATTTCTGCGTTGGAGAAGGTGCGTAAAATTCCTCGCTTCAAACCATCACAGACCGCTTTTGCGGTGAGTGAATCTTTGAATTTGTCAGTTGCAATTAAGATTTTCATGTAAATAATTTAGAATTTTCTTTGGAATAAAATTACTCATTTGAAATTTAATGTTTTTACTTTTGTGTTCAGAAATTAATATTTTCATGCAAAACGAAACAATACAGCTCCAAACACCCCAGAATTGGAAAGAATATCAATTAATAGATTCGGGAGGATTTGAGAAATTAGAAAAATTTGGTAAATATATTCTTCGTCGTCCAGAACCACAGGCGGCTTGGGATAAATCTATGCCCGACTCGGAGTGGGAACGAACCGCTCATGCTACTTTCAAAAAGGAAAAAGGTTCGCAAGAAAAAGGGGAGTGGATTTTGAAAAAAGGGATGGAAGACCGTTGGTTCATGAATTATAAAACGGATGATTTAGACCTTAATTTCAAATTGGCTTTATCGTCTTTCAAACACGTTGGGATTTTTCCAGAACAAGCTTCTAATTGGGATTATATTCAACAAAAAGTTAAGAAATTGCCTTTCGGAAAACCAAAAATTCTTAACCTTTTTGCCTACACAGGGGGTGCATCATTAGCAGCCAAGCAAGCAGGCGCAGATATTACTCACGTAGATTCGATAAAACAGGTTATTTCATGGTCACGGGAAAATATGGAAGCCAGTGCTTTGGATAATATTCGTTGGGTAGTGGAAGATGCCTTGAAATTTGTAAAAAGAGAAGCAAAAAGAGGAAATATTTATAATGGAATAATTCTGGACCCACCTGCTTACGGTCGTGGACCCGATGGCGAAAGATGGATTCTGGAAGAACAAATCAATGAATTACTGAAAACAGTCGAGCAGATTTTGGATAAAGAAAACTACTTTCTCATTTTAAATATGTATTCCTTGGGCTTCTCTTCCTTAATTGTTGAAAATTTGGTAAAATGTTCTTTCCCTCAATCGTTAAATCACGAATTTGGCGAGTTATATTTGAATGATAGTTTCGATAAAAAGTTGCCGTTGGGCGTTTATTACCGTTTTGCCAGTGTATAAAAAAAGCACATCGTTTGGGATGTGCTAATGTTTTACTTAGGTTAATTGGCTAAAACTTCCATAGCCTTTAACACAATAAGGAAAATTACGAAATAGTAAACTTTTTTCATCTGTGGTTGGTATTTGAGGGTGGTTAATATTCTGACACAAAGCTACTTAGTTTTTTTATTTAATGAAAAAAAGATGGCAAATTTTTGTATTTTTTTTCTAAAACTGACAATTATCAATATCTGCCTCAAAAAATAGTAATTTCATGGTTAAATAAACGCAGGAATGCCATTTTTATGTAGTTTTTCAATGTTTTTTTCATGACAAAAATCAAGTATATCCATCAAAATTGTTGCGAACTTTGTAATTTTGAACCATGAATAAACATTTGCTTATATTTTTTCAAATAGCCACTTGCCTGTATTTTTTTAGTTCATGTATTTCTGAATCAAAAAAAGGTTTGTTGATTCCGCCTGTGCCAGAAGTAAATGAAATTGCCCGAAGGCAAGCGGCCATTGCCTTTTTGTCGGATGCCATAGATGCTTCTCCTAACAGTTCCGAAAATTATTATAAAAGAGCCATTTTATATCTTGAAAATGGAAAAACCAATGAGGCGCTGGAGGATATTAATAATGCAATAAGTATAAAACCCAATGTTGGTAACTATTTTCAAGCAAAAGCACTTATTTTAAGAGATTCGCAACAGGCTCAATTGGCCTTGGAAGCAGCCTCAAAAGCCGAAGTATTAGATGCAGAATCTCCAGAACTTTATACACTTTTAGGTGATTTATACCAACAATTAGGACAATACGAAAAGTCAAAAGCTTACCTCAGAAAAGCACTCCAAATATCTCCTAATAACGGTGAAACATACTTTTATCAAGGAGAAATATCCGCAAAAATGGCTGATACTGTTACGGCTTTGGTATTATATCAGCAGGCTTTGAGTCTGAAACCAAGTTTTTTGCCCGCTTATTTGAAATTAATTCAGGTGCATACCAACTTAAAACAGTATGATTTGGCCTTGCTTTACAGTAGCGAAGCCATAAAATACCACCCCAAAAGTGCTTCTCTTTATTTTCAACGAGGAAATACTTATCAAAGAGCTTGGAAGATGGATAGTGCTGTTATGTGTTATAATCGAGCCATTGCATTGGATACAAATTTGGTTCAAGCAAGTTTTAGCACGGGTATTATTTACTTTAAAACTCGGGCGTATCGATTGGCTTTACCTTTTTTTGAGAGAACGCTAAAACATAATCCTAAATACCCAGATGCTAAATTTTTCGTGGCACAATGTTTGGAATATACTGGTGAATATGTGAAAGCTGAGGAATTATATAACCAGATGTTAGTGGAAAATAATCAGGATTATAAAGCCTTGGGGGGTATTACAAGAGTTCAGCGAAAAGAAATTTACGGCGACTATATTCCGAATGAAGATTTGAAATATGATACCACTTCATTTCCAAAATTTGAAATGCCTAAGCGGTCAATTATTGATACTAATTCAGTAAGACCCATGTTGCCGAAAGGAATAAATTAAGAAAATGAACTTTAAAATTAAAATTATACGGAGAATTTGAACTGAAAAGTTATTTGTAAGGCTTTGAATTTCAAGCAGTAAACCTCCATAAACACAAACAAAATGATTAAAATTAAATTACCAGACGGTAGTGTCAGAGAGTATGCTCAGGGAACAACTGGGATGGACATTGCTCTCAGTATTTCGGAAGGATTAGCCCGAAATGTATTAGCTGCAAAAGTAAATGGCAAAGTTGTGGATGCTTCAACGCCAATTAATGAGGATTCTGATTTTCAACTACTTACTTGGAATGATACTGACGGAAAGGCAACTTTTTGGCACTCATCTGCTCACCTTTTAGCCGAGGCGATTGAGTCGCTTTATCCAGGAACAAAATTTGGAATTGGGCCAGCGATCGAAACGGGTTTTTATTATGACATTGACATGGGCGAAAAAATGCTCGGACAAGAAGATTTTAAAAAGATTGAAGACAAAGTCTTGGAATTAGCTCGTCAAAAGAATTCATATCAACGTTCGGCCGTTTCAAAAGCGGATGCGATTGCTTATTTCACCGATAAAGGGGATGAATATAAATTAGAATTGTTGGAAGGTCTGGAAGATGGTTCTATTACTTTTTATCGACAAGGAAATTTTACTGATTTATGTCGTGGACCGCACATTCCAAATACTGGATTTGTAAAGGCCGTCAAATTAATGAGTGTTGCAGGAGCTTATTGGCGTGGAGATATTTCACGCAAACAGATGACTCGTGTTTATGCCGTTACTTTTCCAAAACTGAAGGAATTAGAAGAATATTTAGTGCTTTTAGAGGAAGCAAAACGCCGTGACCACCGTAAATTGGGTAAGGAATTAGAATTATTTGCTTTCTCTGAAAAAGTGGGAATGGGTTTACCATTGTGGTTGCCTAAAGGTGCCATGTTGCGTGAACGCTTAGAAAGTTTCTTACGTAGAGCGCAGGTTCGAGCGGGATATTTACCCGTGATTACACCGCATATTGCCTCAAAAGAACTATACGTTACTTCTGGTCATTACGCAAAATATGGTGCCGATTCATTTCAACCAATTCGTACGCCAGATGAAGGAGAAGAGTTTTTCCTGAAACCAATGAATTGTCCGCATCACTGCGAAATTTACAAGACTAAGCCACGTAGTTACCGTGATTTGCCTTTAAGATTGGCAGAATTTGGAACCGTTTATCGTTACGAACAATCGGGAGAATTACACGGTTTGACTCGTGTACGTGGATTTACGCAGGATGATGCGCATATTTTCTGTCGTCCCGACCAAGTGGAGGATGAATTTATGAAAGTAATTGATTTGGTAATTTATGTTTTCAAGGCATTAGGATTTGATAATTATTCGGCCCAAATATCGCTTCGTGATCCAGAAAATAAAGAAAAATATATTGGTAAAGATGAAGATTGGGATAAAGCGGAGGCATCAATTATTAAATCGGCGGCGGCAAAAGGCTTACCAACGGTAGTAGAATTGGGCGAGGCAGCATTTTATGGGCCTAAGTTAGATTTTATGGTGAAAGATGCACTGGGTAGAAAATGGCAATTAGGTACTATCCAAGTTGATTATCAATTACCTCAACGTTTTGAATTAGAATATACTGGTTCTGATAATCAAAAACACTGTCCCGTAATGATTCATAGGGCGCCATTTGGGTCGTTGGAGCGTTTTATTGCAATTTTAATTGAAAATACGGCGGGGAATTTTCCTTTGTGGCTTTCCCCTGAACAATTGGCAGTTTTGCCAATTTCTGAGAAATACGAAGACTATGCCAATGAAGTGTTTTTAAGATTGCAAGAACAAGATTTAAGAGGATATATTGACCATAGAGACGAAAAAATTGGTCGTAAAATTCGTGATGCAGAAATTAATAAATTGCCATTCATGCTGATTGTGGGCGAAAAAGAATCTGAACAAGGAATGGTTTCGGTTCGTAAGAAGGGGGAAGGCGATTTAGGAATGATGACCATTGAAGAATTTACGAAGATTGCTAACGAAGAAATAAACAAAAATATAGTAAAATTTTGAGGCATTTAAGTTTTAAGAATTGCAATTTTTAGCAATTCTTAAAACTTAAAAATATTACGTTTGAAAATGCTTGTTTTTTTTGTTTTTTGTATTAGATTTCGATAGAAAATTTAAAAAAAGCTGAAATTGTAACTTTTTTGAGTAATTTGCAGTTCATTAAATAGTAATATTAGGGAAACCTATAAATGTAAATATTTTAAAACCAATCATTTAGCGAATATGGCGTTACGCCCCAACAACAATTTTAGAAATAATCGTAGAGAAGAAGAACCTTACAGAATCAATAATCTCATTAAAGGCGTGCTGGAAGTGCGTTTAGTCGGAGAAAATGTTGAACAAGGTACAATGGATTTCAAAAAAGCCCTTGAAATTGCACAAGGTCAAGGTTTAGACTTAGTTGAAATCTCTCCAAAAGCCGTTCCACCCGTTTGCCGGGTTACGGATTATGCAAAGTTCAAATACGAACAAAAGAAAAAGCAAAAAGAAATTAAAGCCAATGCTGCTAAAACAGTTTTGAAAGAAATTCGTTTCGGTCCAAATACAGATGATCACGACTTTAATTTTAAACTGAAGCACGCAATTAATTTCTTGAAAGAAGGAGCTAAAGTGAAGGCTTATGTTCATTTTGTGGGTCGTTCAATTGTTTTTAAAGAAAGAGGAGAAATTTTATTATTAAATTTTGCCAAAGGCTTAGAGGAGTTTGGAAAGGCAGACGAAATGCCACGATTAGAAGGAAAAAGAATGTCAATTATGTTTTCTCCTAAAGAAAAGAAAAAATAGTCATTTATATTTAGTAATATTCCCTTTCAATCCTCACAAAAGGAGGGAAGGGAATTTTCTTTTGTTACGGTTTCCACTTTTGCTAAAATTCTTATGAAAAAATACATACTTCTATCCATTTTGACAATTATTTTTTTTCATAATTATGGACAAAACCCTTCCTCTTTGAAGTGGTCCCAGATACAAACAAAACATTTTAGACTTATTTTTCCAGCCCAAATTTCTTTAACCGCCAATCGGACGGCCAATGTGTTGGAGACTGTCTATCAACCAGTTAGTAAAAGTTTACGACATCAACCTCGTCCAATTTCTATCATTTTACAAAATCAAACCAGCGAATCCAATGGTTTTGTATCCCTGTTGCCACGCCGTTCTGAATTCTTTACTACACCTCCGCAAGATTATACACTATTGGGGAATAATAATTGGTTAGATTTATTGGCAGTTCATGAGTTTAGACACGTTGTGCAATACGATAAAGCAATAACTGGAGCGACAAAATTGGTGTATAATTTACTGGGAAATAATGGCTTTGCAGCAACCACTTCATTAACGGTTCCAAATTGGTTTTGGGAAGGCGATGCTGTAGGAATGGAATCGTCATTGACTGCTTCGGGTCGAGGAAGAATTCCAAGTTTTGATATGGCTTTACGTACTCAATTACTCACGAAAGAATCTTATTCGTATTCAAAAGCGGTTTGTTTGTCCTACAAAGATTTTATTCCTAATCATTACGTAAGTGGATATTTTATGACTACTTATCTCAAAAATAAGTACGGAGTCGATGCTTGGGATAAAATATTAGAAGGAACTTACAAAATGCCTTTTTATCCTTTTTCTTTTTCAAATAATATTAAAAGGATTACAGGTTTAAAAACAGAACAGCTTTATAGTCAGGCCTTTAAAGATATTTCGGAGCAGTGGAAAAATCAAATTGCAGAAATAATTGAAACACCAGTCGAAACTTATAAAACGACTAATAATAAATATTTTACAAATTATGAATATCCACAAATGTTGCCCGATGGAAGAGTTTTGGCCTTAAAATCTGGTCTTTCTGATATTCAACAATTGGTGATTTTAGATGAAATTCAAGCAGAAGAAAAGGTTTTGCAATTGGGTATTTTTAATGACGCAAAAATGCTTTCCGTTGCTGGAACAAAAGTGGTTTGGTCTGAATTTAATTACGATGCTCGTTGGACAGAAAGAGACTATTCAGTTATAAAACTTTATGACTTTAACACGGGTAAAACCAAAAGTATTACTCATAAATCTAAGTTAACTTCACCGTCGTTGTCACCCGATGGAACAAAAATTTGTGCGATTGAAAATGCAGTTGAAAATAAATGTACCATTGTTATTTTAGATGTTAATGGTCTGGAAATCAAGAGGATAGTAAATATGGATAACGCTTTTTATATTCATCCAAGATGGTCGGATGATAATGAAATTTATGCGGTAAAACTTTTGAATGGCTTAAAAACAATTGTTAAAATTGAAGTAGAAAGTGTCTTAGAAACAGAATTGTTTTCACCTTTGAATGAAAATATTGCGCATCCTGTAAAGCACGAAAACTACGTTTTATATAATTCTGGCGTGACGGGAATCGATAATATTTTTGCGTTTGATTTAATATCAAAGAAGAAATTTCAAGTAACAAATCGTAAGTTTGGTGCATTTAATCCTACGTTTTCAAACGATGGAAAGACGTTGATTTTCAACGATTTTTCAATAAAAGGAAACCAAATTGTTTCGATGCCTTTCGAGCCAGAAAAATTCTTAAATTATGATGAAAATTTAACAAAACCTGTAAAATATTTTGGACAAATGGTTTTGCAAGAATCGGGCGAGAATTTGTTGAAAAATGTTCCAAATACACAATTTGAAGTTAAGAAATACAGCAAAGCCAATATTTTCAATCTTTATACATGGGGATTGGTGCTGAATTCTTCGGATGCCAATAACTTGAATTTGGGGCTTGCTTCAAAGGATTTATTAAGTACTACAACAATTTCGGCAGGTTATAACTACAATGCCAACGAAAATCAAGGACAATTTTATACAAATTTGACTTATCAAGGGTGGTATCCTACGTTAAATTTTAATTATACAAATGGCGGTCGTCAAGCTGAATTTTATGTAGATAAAGCAAATCCTTTGGATAGTTTGGTGAGTGATAAATGGAATCAACAGCAAATTGTAGTTGGTGTTGGATTACCGTTAAATTTTACTAAGTCCAAATACATTCAAAATATGAATTTGGGCGTAAATACGGCTTTCACGCAAATTTCGGGGTATGATTTGAAAGATAGAACTACTTCTTTGACTGGTAATGGTAATTTCAATTCCATGATTTACACCTTTGCTTATTCGGCCTTATTGAAACGTGCTATCCGTGATATTGCACCAAAATGGGGATTGACGGCCAATTACTATAAGCGTACATTATTTTCAGGCAGCGGTCTTGATGGTGGTCTTACTTCTTATCAAGCAGCAGCGTACCTTCCTGGCATTTTGAAGCACCATAGTTTGCGACTTCGGTGGGCGTATCAAAACCAAGAAGGTTTTAAAAATACGATTGGAGCGCCTAATAACAATTTATATCTATTCGGAAGCCCCACTTTTTTCCCGAGAGGATACACCTATCGAGGCTTTGAAAATTTGACGACGCTTTCCGTAGAATATCGCTTACCGTTAATTGATCCTGACTGGGCAATTGGAAGATTGTTGTACATCAAAAGGATAAAAGCGAATCTTTTTACGGATAATGGGAATGGATTTACCAATTATAATTGGACGGAAATAAAAGATGGAAAGTTATTGAATTATAGAGGCTCTGATACTAAAAACTACACCTCTTTTGGCGTTGATTTAACGGCTCAATTTCACTTTTTACGCTTCTCTCAACAATTCGAAGCAGGAGTTCGAGCGATTTATTTAACGGATAAAGGTCAATTTCTTATACAACCTTTAATCTTAGATATTGGCTTTTGAGGAATTATTGCTAAGTTTGCCGAAATTATTGTTTGTTCCTTCAATTATCCACTATGCGCTATATTTCCAAAAAAATCTACTGGGTAATTCAATTAACTTGGTGGTTTTTTGCTACCTTTTTTCTACGACTACCCACCACGAAATATTTTAATGACCCAAAAATTTTGTATAGTTATCTGGCACTTAGTTTCTTAATTTGTGTTATTGCTACTCATATTTATGCAAGATTATTTGTTGTAAAAATAAGAACCAGGAAACAAACGGCTTTATTCGCTTTTTTTGGAATAATACTAACAGGGAGCGCTACTTTTTGGGTGGATTATTATTTTGGATTTCAGCGATATCGAAAACCAAGTGAAGGAATCTCATTAGCTAATTATGATTATATTCAATTTCTAATTGAGTCGATTAGGTACGTAGGATTGTGGTTTTTGATATACCATCTTTTAGTTAGTAATTACGAAGCCCAGCATAAGGCACTGGCTTTATCAAAATCCGAAACTGCTCTTAAGACGGCAGAGTTGGCAAATCTTAAAAATCAGTTAAATCCTCATTTTCTTTTCAACGCAATCAATAGCATAAAGGCACTTACGCTCTCAGATCCGCATCTTGCTCGTCATGCGCTCACAGAATTATCGCAATTATTAAGAACCTCCCTAACGATGGGAGATGAACAATTAGTCAGTCTTGAAACAGAAATTAGCTTTGTGAAAGATTATTTATTTCTGGAAAAAATTAGATACGAAACGAGATTAAACTATATTTTTAAAATTGATAAGAATTCATTATCCATAAAAATTCCACCGATGTCATTGCAATTATTAGTTGAAAATGCCATTAAACATGGTATCGGAAAATGTAAAGCTGGTGGTC
>JBBAKY010000015.1:0-28285 GCA_040403295.1 Arcicella sp. | reverse complement strand
TTATTAGTTGAAAATGCCATTAAACATGGTATCGGAAAATGTAAAGCTGGTGGTCGCTTCAATTACAATTATTAATCCTATTTAATTTTGAAGTTTAGACGTATTAAATAACCTTATATTTCCTTTTAATTCTATCTTTTTAAATCGTCCCGTTAATCCTGAACTAACAATTACTTCATGGCCAGGAGAAATCGTCACGATGTCTAAAAAAGTTGGAATTCTGTTACATCTCCAAGTCGATTGTTCATGCCATGTTCCAGAGGCAACACTAACAATTGGGATTAAGCCCGAAAAATTACTTGGTATTGAAATTTGTGGAGAAATTAAAATATTGTTATTAGAATCTTTCACTTTTACCCGATACAAACCCGAAGAGGCGGAATAATTGTTAGCATTTGAAAGATTATTAGTTGCCGTAAAATCATTGCTCCATTGCGGTTGCGAATACGAGTTTGACACAGACACTAAAAGACTCGATGAACCATTACAATCACTTGATAAATTAGGCGTTGGAATGGGCAAGTATGGCGTCGAATTTGCAAAAAATGTTGCATTTAGCTTTTGGTTCCAGACACTCGCTAAAATTCGATGCCCATTACCCACAAAATGAATGGAATCGGTAGTTCTTACATTTGGACCAACCAGATTATCCGTAGTAGGGCCTTCAAAGACTTGCGTCGTATAATTAGCTTGCTCATTTCCATTCAAACCAATCACATCGTTTTGAGCATCAATAACGGGTTGCCAAGTGCGAGAATTCGTGATTCCCAAGCCCTTAAATCTACTTGCTTTTGAAACCACCCAAGCTAAATTCGGTTTTCCAGAATGTTCTCGACTTTTGGTTATCACTGTTTTTAAATTAATTCCGTAGGTATCTCTATCAATCGTTTGTAGATTATCTGTTTCTCCTTGATGCCACAAAACGGCTCGTACGCCAAATTGAGCGGCATAGAAATTCATTGCAATCCTTAAATTACCATAAGGCATTCCTCTGGGGAAAGTAAAAAAATTAAAAGGTGTTGCCGTCGAATCATTCGCTGATTCTTTCCAAGCTTGAGAACCCGTTCCCGACCAGCCTCCATTAAAAAAAGCGATTGGCACATTCAATCTTTTTGTTAAAGTATCACCCAAAGCTCCCCAACACCATGCACTTACGCCAAATGGTGAAATATTGAATGTTGAGTCTAAATGAGAAAATTCAGCCCTTGGTAATACAATTGCGCCATAATTTGTGGGATAATTTACGGTATAATTCACAATATTTACTCGATCATCATTTGCCATAGGCCCATAATTTCCTTGGTTTCTCAAGTCGCCATCACCCGTGGCGTTTGATTGTCCAGCAATCAAAAATACCTCACCAACGCCAATTCTTTGAACGGATGAAGTCCCCAATAAAGTTGTACCGAACCAATGTCTTACTTCCAAATCATACCAACCTCCCGACACCTCTAAAGTACCGTAATAATATCCGTTAGATGGATTATTTTGAATAGTCTTCCAATCAGTCGAGACGCCTTGCGTGGGTGTCATAGGGCGTGCAACGGCTCTTGCTTCAATTTTATCAGCAAAGGTTGTATAATTACCGGCGATATAAATAGGGGACTGATTACTATTATCTCTTTGAAAAACTGCTCTATTTGTGGGATAAGAAATGCTGATTTGGGCGTAAATAAAAGTAGTAGGAAAGCATAAAATTAGGATGGTTAGAGATAAAATTAATTTCATAATAATTTAAAGTGAAAAATAGAAAAAGAGAATACTGAAAAGTCTTACCAATACTTATGAAAAGAGATAAGAAACTGTTTTATATTAGTAAAGCTGGGGAAGGGAGTTTTGGAATTTCTACAAAGATACGATTTCATAATAAATTTCACCACTTGAGTGTGTATTATCTAAAATTACTAATTCGGCATTCTATGCTGTATGGTGTTCTCGGATAATTCGATAGTATTTATTCAAATGACTTTGAATATCGACTTTTTAATACAAAAAAATCCTCAAACAGTATTGTTCAAGGATTTTAATCTATCAATTTTTCTGCACAAAATTAGGCAACAATTTTACCTCTTAATGCACGAGGAATTTCAATACTTGCGACTGGAGAAGACATACTATTTAGAATAACTACGTCCGTAACAACTAATCTTGAAACTTTCAAAGTTTGACCTAAATCTAAACCTGTAATATCAGCATTAACAAAATCTGGGATTTTATCAGCCATTCCTTTCAAGGTTACTTTACGCAATTTTTGAACCATTTTACCTCCCTTACGAACGCCTGGAGAATCTCCCACAACCTTCACTGGAACGTCAATTTTTATCTCTTTTCCTGCAACGATTTCCAAGAAATCCACGTGAAGAATCATCTCTGAAACTGGGTGGAACTGTGAGTCTTGAACGATTGCATAGTGAATCTCACCTTCAATATTTAAAATAACCTCTGAAACTTCTGGAGTATAAATTAACTCACGGAAAAGAATCATTGGAACTGCGAAATGGATTTGTTTTTCACCACCGTATAACACACATGGAACAAGTGCTTCATTACGTAAATCTTTGGCAGACTTTGTGCCAAGGGTCTCTCTGTTGTACCCTACTATTTCAATCTTTCTCATTTTTGAGTGATTTGTGTCAATAGCCTGTCGACTTTAATTGGTAATGAACAATTATTAAAATTCAACTTAGCTGTTTTTAAAATTGTTAATTAAAACCTATCTTCTACTGACCGTTAAAAAAATTAATATTTTATAAATAATGAACTGATAGATTCATGGTCACGTATTCTTCCGATGGCTTTGGCAAATAATTCTGCCACAGATAATACTTTAATTTTACCGGATTCTTGTTTTTGAGGAATTGTATCGGTCACCACCAATTCCGTCAAAATAGAATTATTAATATTGTCGTAAGCATTTCCAGATAACACACCGTGCGTTACGATAGCACGTACTGATTTTGCACCGTTATCCATGATTAATTGAGCGGCTTTGCACATGGTTCCACCCGTATCAATCATATCATCCACCAACACTACGTCAGCACCTTCCACATTTCCAATCAACTGCATGGTAGCTATTTCGTTGGCACGCTTACGTTGCTTATCACAAATAACCATTTCAGCATTAAAAAACTTGGCAATATTTCTGGTTCTTACTACACCCCCTACATCAGGAGATGCAAAAAGAATTTTATCCAATCCTAATGATTTTAAATAAGGAACAAAAATGGCCGTTCCTTCTAAGTGATCTACTGGAAAATCAAAAAATCCTTGAATCTGTCCAGCGTGTAAATCAATGGTCATTAATCGGTCAGCACCAGCGGCAGTTAATAAATTTGCCATCAATTTTGCCCCAATTCCAACTCTTGGTTTATCCTTTCTATCCTGTCTTGAATAACCAAAATAAGGAATGACAACGGTCACATAATGGGCAGATGCACGTCTGGCAGCATCAATCATTAGCAACAATTCCATCATGTTATCAGCGGGAGGGAAGGTTGATTGAATCAAAAACACATCACATCCACGTACTGATTCATTGAAACTTGGTGACATTTCACCGTCTGAAAACCGTTGGACTGAACTCTGGCCTAAATCTTTACCAAAATATCGAGCTATTTCGCTGGCTAAATATTTGGAAGAGGACCCGGAGAAAATCTTTACTTGATTGATAGAAGCCATAATTTAAGAGAGATGCGTTTTCTCTCGGATTTCAAATGTTCGTTTCGGTAAATTTTCTGCAAAAGTACAAAAATGCTTCCGTAAAATAAGCATTAAATCTTTGTTTTTTCTCAAATTAAGCAGATTCCCTCAAAACCTCAACTTAGAAAATTGCTATTTTGCGTAAATTATTCCTTTTGAAGAAAGCAAGGTGTTTTTCATCAAAGAAACAATTGTCATTGGACCTACACCCTTTGGAACTGGGGTTATGAATGAGCATTTTAGCGAAACTTCATCAAATTTTACGTCACCTTTTAAGGCGAAACCTGATTTTTTAGAAGCATCTTCTACTCTTGTTAAACCCACATCTATAACGACTGCGCCCTCTTTTACGTATTCGGCAGTGATAAATTCTGCCCGTCCCAAAGCCGTAATTAAAATATCTGCAGTTGAACAAACAGCCGCTAAATCTTTCGTTTTTGAATGGGTTAAGGTTACCGTGCAATTACCGATTTTTGTATTTCTTTGCATCAAAATTGACATGGGAAGTCCCACAATTTGACTTCTACCCACAACCACACAATGTTTACCAGAAGTTTCAATATTATATCTTTCCAACAAATCCAAAACTCCCTGAGGCGTAGCAGAAATAAAGGCAGGAAGTCCTTTGGCCATTCTGCCAATATTGATTGGATGAAAACCGTCAACATCTTTTCGATGGTCTATTGTTTCCATTACTTTATCGGGATTAATGTGATCAGGGAGAGGCAACTGAACAATTAAACCATCCATATCATCATTTTGATTGACTTTTTTTACTTCCTCCAAAAGTTCAGATTCGGTAATGGTTGGTTCAAATCTGAGGAGAGTGGATGTAAAACCTAATTCTTCGCAGGATTTTACCTTATTGGCAACGTATGTTTCTGAAGCACCATTATTACCAACTAAAATTGCAACAAGGTGGGGAGTTTTTCCACCAGATGCTTTTATTTCAGCTAATTCAAGGGCTATTTCTTTTTTTATTTCGTCGGCAGTTGCCTTCCCGTCTATGATTTGCATGGTTGCTTATTTTGGTATTTTTCATGTAAAATTAGGGATTAGGGTTTATGTTATGAGGAAATTGTTGAAATATTTTTGTAAATATGTCCGTAAACATACTATTTGAATTTCGTAAGTATTCGTTTGAAATTTGTTAAATTTTTATCGAATAATCGAATAATTTTGTAGCTTAATACAATATTAAAACCACATTTATGAATTCAATAATTTACTTAATAAAATCAAAAGTTATTCTCCTTTTATTAATTTTGATACATTTAAACTGCTTTTTATTTGCCCAGCAAGCTGATAGCCTTAAAACTAAGGTTCAGGTATCTGGTGCTATTTCGGTTACAAATAATGGTATTTCTATCATTCCTACTTTTATGTTGGGTAAACCCGCCTCAATTTTTGATATCGTAATTCGTCAGAAAAACTTTAGTTTTGAGCCACAATTACGTTTTGCCATTGAAGATGTTAAACCGTGGTCTTTCGTATTTTGGTTGAGATATAAATTGATTCAAACTAAGAAATTCAAAATGAGCATTGGCGCACATCCTGCCGCCGCTTTTTCGAATACGACCGCAATTGTTAATGGTGCTTCAAAAGACCTTATTACGGTTAGGCGTTTTTTTGCAGGCGAGTTGACCCCAACGATGATTTTGTCTAAAAATGTAAGTATTGGCGTGTATTATTTGTATGCTCGTGGACTGGCAGATGCTACGAAAAATACAAATTATGTGGGGTTGATTGGTAATTTTTCAAATATTAAACTGGGTAAAGATTATTATTTTAAAGCCTCTCCTCAATTATATTATTTGCAATTGGACGAAAATGATGGATTTTATGCGACCTCTACTTTCTCGTTCACGAAAAGAAATTTTCCTTTGTCGATTTCTTCTATTCTGAATAAAAAAATGCAATCTACCATTGCAAGCGAAGATTTTGTGTGGAATGTAAGTTTGGTATATTCGTATTAGTAAAATTTAATTATTTGAATTTCGTAATTTATAATTGCTATGGAAAAATCGGAGACTTTAGAGGAATTTTATAAAAGAAAGTTTGATTGGATGCCCGAAAATATTCGTAACGATATTGGGCATTTCAATGTATTTGCCCATGAACACACGGAAGTAGGCAAGGCGAAACCGCTACCCTATAAAAGGCGTGATTTCTATAAAATAATGTTCGTGGTTGGGGAAATTGAAATGAATTATGCTGATAAAGTTATTGCCGTAAAAAAACAAGCACTTTTTTTCTCAAATCCTCAAATTCCCTACAATTGCGAACATTTAGAGAGAATCAAAGAAGGTGTTTATTGTATTTTTAACAGTGATTTTTTTCGCAAATTCGGAGATTTAAGTCAATACTCAGTATTTCAACCTACTGGCAATCACGTTTTTGAATTGACCGATGAACAAGCTGAACAAGTGAGCGTTATTTATCAAAAAATGAACGCTGAAATTAAGTCTGATTACATTCATAAATATGATGTTTTGCGGAACTTGGTCTTTGAATTGCTTCATTTTGCGATGAAAATGCAACCTGCTTCTGCGCATGGAAAGGCGGTGCTAAATGCTTCTCAGCGAATTTCTGCCTTATTTTTAGAGCTTTTAGAACGTCAATTTCCGATTGATGAAAATCACCTAAGCATAACACTTCGTTCCGCTTCCGATTTTGCGAATCAGTTAAATGTTCACGTAAACCATTTGAATCGTGCAGCGAAAGAAACTACGCTCAAAACTTCTACCCAACTTATCGCTGACCGTATCCTTCAAGAAGCTAAAATAATGCTTAAACATAGTCAATGGAATGTTTCGGAAATTGCCTTTGCTTTGGGTTTTACGGAGGTAACTCATTTTAATAATTTCTTCAAAAAACACCTCGAAATGAGTCCTTCTAAATTTAGAAATATTTGAAATTCGTAAGTATTTGTTTGCTTTTCGTTAGTTGAAAATTGAACCTTTAAGTAATTTTGTATTAAGATTTAAAACTTCAAAAATATGAAAAAAAGAACGTTAGGAAGTCGTGGATTGGAAGTCTCTGCACTGGGACTTGGTTGCATGGGGATGAGTTTTGGCTATGGACCAGCGGGTGAAAAAAGTGAAATGATTAAAGTGATTCGTGCTGCAGTTGAACAAGGAATTACTTTTTTTGATACGGCCGAAGTTTATGGGCCTTATACCAACGAGTTGTTGTTGGGAGAAGCCCTTGAACCTTTTAAGAATGAAACAATAATTGCTACCAAATTTGGCTTCAATTTCGTAGATGGAAAAATGGCAGGCTTAAATAGTCGTCCTGAAAATATCAGAAAAGTAGCGGAGGAATCTTTGAAAAGACTCAAAATTGACGTGATTGACATTTTCTATCAACATCGTGTTGATCCAAATGTTCCAATTGAAGAAGTGGCAGGAACGGTGAAAGACTTGATGCAAGAAGGAAAAGTTAAACATTTTGGACTTTCGGAAGCTGGAGCGAGTACCATTCGTAAAGCTCATGCGGTTCAACCAGTAACTGCCTTGCAAAGTGAATATTCTCTTTGGACTCGTCAACACGAGAAAGAAATTATCCCAACCATTGAAGAATTAGGCATCGGTTTGGTAGCGTATAGTCCACTCGGTAAAGGTTTTTTGACTGGTAAAATTGATGCAAATACAACCTTTGTCGAAGGAGATATTCGTAATACTTTACCAAGATACACGGAGGATGCACGAAATGCCAATAAAGCATTATTAGATATTCTTGAACGTTTTGCTCAACAAAAAAATGCCACGAATGCGCAAATTGCTTTGGCGTGGGTATTGGCTCAAAAACCATGGATTGTACCAATTCCTGGCACTACGAAATTACACCGTCTGACGGAAAATAACGAAGCTGTATTAATCGAATTTACTGCACAGGAATTGCAAGAAATTGAAATGGCTTCTGCACAAATTGAAATTGTGGGTAATCGTTATACTGAGGCAATGGAGAAATCTACGGGACTGTAATTTATTCACGTAATTATTCATCGTACAACCACTGACAGTGGCTTTTTGCCCTGTCAGCGGTTATTTTTTAGTTTTGACAAATAGTACTATAATTGGCCATCAAGGGAACTTCGGAAATTTGCTAAAATCAGGTTTGCGTTTTTCGATAAAAGCATTTCTACCTTCTTTAGCTTCTTCCGATAAATAATAAAGTAATGTTGCATTGCCAGCCAATTCTTGAATTCCTGCTTGTCCGTCTAATTCAGCATTAAACGAAGATTTTAACAAACGAAGTGCTAATGGACTTTTCTGTAATATCTTTTTACACCATTCAATTGTTGTTTCTTCCAATTTATCTAAAGGCACAACTTTATTGACTAAACCCATATCTAAAGCTTCTTGTGCATCATATTGGTCACACAAAAACCAGATTTCACGGGCTTTTTTCTGTCCAACTACACGAGCCAAATAAGACGCACCAAAACCACCATCAAACGAACCAACATTTGGTCCTGTTTGTCCAAAACGGGCATTGTCAGCCGCAATTGAAAGGTCGCAAACAACGTGCAGCACGTGTCCTCCACCGATTGCCCAACCTGCTACCATAGCAATTACAGGTTTTGGAATTGAACGAATTTGTTTTTGTAAATCCAACACATTTAATCTCGGAACTGTATCCTCACCCACGTATCCACCGTGTCCTCGAACTGATTGATCACCCCCCGAACAAAAGGCTTTACCACCTTCGCCAGTCAATACGATTACACCAATGTTTTCAGTATCACGACAAATATTCATGGCATCAATCATTTCTTTTACCGTCAATGGCGTAAAAGCATTATGCACCTGCGGACGATTGATTGATATTTTGGCGATTCCTTCGTGAAACGTAAATAAAATTTCTTTGTACTCTTTAATGGTTTCCCACATAATTTGTTGAGTTTTGCGCTCTAAAGCGTGTGCAATTAGCTTAAAGCAATGACTATTATTTGGTTAATTTTTACTTTTGATTCTCTCAAAATCAATCTTTCTCAGGAGCAGCATCACTTTTATAAGCCTCCTCATTGTATTCAACATCCCAAGTGTGGTCTGCCAAAAGCAGACATTTCGCTAAAAAACGGCTGTATTTAAAAGAGCGCCCCCACTCGTTTGGAGCTACTAACGAAAGCAAATCTTCACCAGTATCACGCTCATACATATAATAGGTTTCGTTTATGATTGGTTCAAAACCCATGGCTGCATCATAAATTCTTTCCGAAATTTCTTTCCGTTGAGCCAATAATTTCGCTTGACGAGCCAAAACTTCCATTTGTTCATACAACTGGTTCATTTGGCGGTCGGTTTGTTGACGCATCGCCGTGATAGAGCGCCCCTTGGTCTTGCCCATATCTTCTGGACGGATGACGGCACCTCCCGCTGTGTGTGCATAAGGAAGTAAACCAGGATTTTCTGCTACTTTATCTTTATTAATTGGATTTAAAAATGCTTCTTCTGCCATGTTTTTAATAAATAAAAAAAATAAATTATCTTACAAAAGTAATTTATATAGATATTTTAATTAGTGAATAAATGAAAAATAGATATTTGAGTTATTTTTTCAGAATATATTTAGAAAGTATATCTTTTTGAAACAATATTTTTATTTAAAACCGAAAATTAATTTGAAACTCTTCCCACATAAACAATGCAAGAGAATCTTTGTTCAATAGAAAATGCAAAAATACAAATAACTGACGCAACCTTCCAATCAAATAATTAGTATTGAATGTAAAATCAGAATCCTTAACAGCAAATAAACTCTTTTAATTATGGAACGTAAAGAATTTCTAAATCTTGTTGGAATAAGTGTAGGAGCAATTATCCTTCAAAACTGTATGTCAGGCTGTTCAAAAACTGCTGATCCAGCCCCAGCAGTGACTCCCCCTGTGACACCGCCAACCACTGGCACGGGGACTCCTGCTGTCTCTGGATTGACCGGAAATAATTCATTGGCAAAAGGTAAAATTGACTTTTCTGCCGATTTGACGAAAAGCGATTTTGAAACCTTGAAAACAAATGGTAAAGCGCTTGTTTCGGGCGATGTTATCATCGCAAGAACTAAAACTGGTGATTTTATCGTGGTTGAAAAAGCCTGCACCCATGAGGGCACAACCATTGACTTTGTCTCTGATACCACCACGTTCAAATGTCCTAATCATGGTTCCGTTTTCGATGCAAGTGGTAGTGTATCCGTTGGGCCTGCCGCCAAAGCCTTGAAAAAATATAACACAACTTTTGATGCTACCAATAATATCTTAAAGGTTTCATAAATACATTTCATCAAAAATGAACATCCATTGAAAATGCCGAATAAAGGTGTTTTCTTTGGGTGTTTTTTTGTGACTTTGAAAATCACAAAAAATTAGATGATTGAATCTGAAATATTTATGATGCAAATAGAAAACTTCCAAAATTTACCACTTCCAACTTCAGAATATGAACAAAAAGTGAGTGATTTCTGTCAAAAATGGCTCGCTGGACAAGCCGAATTTACGATAAAAACTTCAGGCTCAACGGGTGAACCCAAACCCATTATTTTGACCCGAACTCAGATCGTGGCAAGTGCTAAATTTACAGGTAAAACTTTTGGGCTTACAACTGGAGATAGAGCCTTAGTTTGCCTAAATGTCGATTACATCGCAGGGATGATGATGCTGGTTCGGGGCATGGAATTGGATTTGAAACTTACCATCATTGAACCCCTTGGAAATCCTTTTGCAAATATAAAAAATCAATATTTTGACTTTCTGGCGTTTGTGCCTTTGCAGTTACAAAATTTGGTAGAAAATGAAAAAAATCATGAAATTCTAAATTCAGCAAAAGCAATAATTGTTGGCGGGGCAGCAGTAAATGAGGTTTTAGAAAATCAATTGCAAAAAATAAAAGCGCCAGTTTATAGTACCTACGGCATGACAGAAACCGTTTCGCACATTGCCGTGAAAAGATTAAACGGAATAAATAAAAGTGAGAATTTTCAAGTGTTAACGGGCGTAAAAATAGGAATTGATGACAGAAATTGTTTAAATATTATTGCCGAAGCAAGTAATAACGAACTGATTCAAACCAATGATATTGTTGAGATTTTGAATGAAAATGAGTTTAAATTAATTGGGCGATTTGATAATATTATTAATAGCGGAGGAGTTAAAATTCAGTTAGAAAAAGTAGAAAAAATAATTGAAAATGAAGTAAAAATAATGAGCCCAAAACGCTTTTTTACGTTTGGAATCCCCGATGATAAATTAGGACAAAAATTGATCTTATTTATTGAAGGTGAGGAAGTGCCAAATGAGATAAAAGAAACATTTCTAAAAAATATTCAAGCTATTTTATCAAAATATGAGGTTCCGAAAGAAATTTATTTTGTAAAATATTTCGTTGAAACTCCTACGGGTAAAGTTGATAAGAAAAAAACTTTGGCACACGGATTAAACGGATTAGAAACGTATTTTTAATTTTTTATCCGTGTCTAATAATCCGTTTAATCCGTGTGCCATAAAAATTACCGATTCAATTTCACCCTCAAAACCGTCGAACCATGTTGTCCATTCACAAAATTGCCAACAACTTCTAATCCCAATAATTTTCCGATGCCAGAAATACCGTATCCAACTTCTAAATAATTGAAATTTTGATTGGGGACGTTTAAATAGTTAGCAAATATTGATTCTTTTAGACCGTAAATTCTCAATGGGGTTATTTGAGTAATCAGAAATTTCTGAAAATCGTTGGCAGCGAAAACTTCTAAATAATTTCCTTTGGTACTGTGCGCATAATAGTCCAAATTTCTGAAAGCATTGAAACTAAAAGATCTGATAATCGTCTGATTTCCGTTGAAATGGCGAAAATCAGAGAAATAGATTGGATCTTTTAAGTAGCCGCCATAATTGGCTAAAATGTGTAAATCACCAATTTTTTCTAACTCAAAAATTTGCTCATAACTGGCTTGTAATCTTGAATAATTACCGTCAGAAAGCAATCCGTTGGTGCTTTTAATTCTGAAATTTGGATTGCCTTTATTGATAGCATATTCACGTCCATTAAATTCACCTTTTTTGGCAAATGGCCGAAAAGTTAACTCAAAATCAACGGTTAAAACCTCAGGATTTACAAATCTTTTATCGTTCAATTCAATAACATTGGGTTGATTGGAAGAAAAATCTTTGTCTTTTGTATTAATCCAAGGTTTAAAATTGCTCAGATTTTGAAGTTCTTTTTTCTGAGCATATTCAAGTCCCAAAATCCCAACAAATAAAGGCGAAAATCTTTTCCGATAATCCATTGAAATAAAATCTTTTTGATAGATTTTCAAGTAATTTTCCTCCCCAAGCATCGTATAGACGGTATTTGTGAAAGTCGAAATAGGATTATTGGGATTAAATTGCTGAATATTTCTACCCGCTTTTAACTCAATTGAACGATTCTTTTTTATTTGAAAATCAAAATATCCGACATCAAAGTTTAGGGCTTTTCTACCGATTGCATATTTTAAATCGCCAAAAAGAGAAGTTCTATTTATTAATTTATTACGAGTATCATATTTTATGCTTCCTTGTAAATAATAGCCATCCACTGTGTTTACAAAATCCATAAATGGAATTTGAGCGAGTGGCGAAGTATACGTCAACGAACGTGGATAAAAACTGTATAAATCATCTCTTTTGCCATAATTATACGTTTTTCCAGAAATTAAATGGCCAATTTTGAAGACAGGTAAATTCTTGATGGAATCCTTTTTGTATTGCCCTTCATTTGCCTTCGTGATGCTGTCAGCCTGTGCGTAGCCTTTAATTTCGTATTCTGTTAAAGGCACTTGGCGTTCTTCATTCCAAAAATCGGGGGTTCTTTTTTTGAATAATGTATCGACTTCAATGCTGTAAGAACGCACCAAAGCCACATCTTCACCCTTTGATTTTCTTTCTTTTTTATCTTCTTTTTCCGCTGATTTCAAAAACTTCTCTAATTGTTTTCGAGTAATTTCCTTCTGTTTGAGGGACGTTTTTGCATTCACTTTCTCACTTTTTAACGCAATTGCCTGCGCCTTGTCAATTTTTTCATCAATGACAACGGGTTTTTGGTGGTATTTTTCATTGATAGAAACGGCATAATTTCGAACATTGGTTACGTAATTAAAGAAACCATTGAACCCAAAAGCATCAAAATCCGACCGGAAGGAATAACTCACTGGAAGCCAAACTTCTTTGAAAGGGGAATAAATAATTTTTATGGAGTTGGCTGTATTGTCGTCTTTAAATTTCAAATCTAAACTGTGGATGTACCAAGAATCTTCAATGATATTAATTACGCCATTAAAAACGTTTTCGCCCTCAGCTTTTGGAATTACTCGTATTTTGTTTACCGTTTGTCCATTCTCATTAAAATCTCCTTCGTATTTGAATTTATAATAGGCTAATGCTGAAGGAGATAGCGGTGAAATCATGTCTCCAAATGATTTTGGACTATAAAAACTCGTTCGGGCAACGGTCATAAAATTGGCACCTTGATCTTGTAATTTTTTTGGTAAATTATTTCTGGCAGAAACTACTTTTTCCTTTACATTGGAAGGTTGTTTAAAATTTATATCGTTGATAGATTCAATTACATACGTTTGTCCAATTTTTAATCCTGTCTCTTTTTCGATTTTTTTACCCGCCAACATTTTCATCAATCCTGAAACTTCGTTCACTTTTGCCGTTCCTTTCACATAGGTTCGGGCGGTGTAAGCATCTAATTCTAAAATTTTGAAACGTGCCATCGAAATTGCTTTTCGCATAATCGTATAAGCAGGGTCTTCGGCTTTTGCGGAGAATCGAACTTCATTTAAAGCAACCGATTGTTCTTCCAAAATGGCATCAAAAACGAGATAATCGCTACCAATTTCGACGGTTTTTTCTAACGTTTTGTGACTTAAATATTGGAAAATTAGCGTATACGAACCTTTTTCTAAGGATAATTCATAAGCTCCATCGTCGTTTGCCATGGTTCCCCTTGAGGACCCTTTGATAATTATAGAAGCAAAAGAAAGCCTTTCTCCTTTAGTATTTTTAATGGTACCTTTAACGCCACCCGCAAAAATAGAAAAAGGAATAAGTAGCAATATGAAGATTGATAAGATGTGAGCTTTGTTTAGCATGAGTCGAAAGGTTATTCGTATGAAATTTATGTTTAAAGTAGATGCAATGACAGTTGAAAAGGGTGTTTTTATAAAAAATTAAGTGTTAAAAGGTATTAAAATGGATAAAAAAAATGAGAAATTCAAGTCTGAAGAAAATAATCATCTAAAATGTTTTCAACTATTATTATTTGCCAAAAGCCCACACCAAAAACTCAGGTAATACCTTTTTCCAAGTATTTTGATTGTGTTCTCCATTTTCCACTTCTCTATATACGATGTCCTCATTTTTATTATAACCTTTATGTTCGAGTTCCGTCATTAAATCCAAGGTGTCATCAATGGCATCAATAATTCCATTGTTATTTCGGTCTGATTTTTCATCGTTTGTTCCCGCTTCAAACCAAAATTTCATTCCTTTTTTATACGTTCCAGCTCGCACAATATTGTGCATAATTCTATCATATTGGTCAGTATATCCATCTTCTTCTGATTTTTGTCTCCACCAAAAAGAACCAGAAAAAACACCGATTTTTGAAAACTCTTTGGGATTATTCCAGCCAATATCCATGGCAGACAGACCCCCTAATGACAATCCAGCAATGACATTCCCTTTCATTTTGATGAAATATTTTTGCTGTAAAAATGGCAATAATTCATGAATAATAAAATCATTGTGTTGTTTTGCTTTCGAGCCACGGGCTTTATAATCCGCTTGTGTGGCAGTTCCATATTCGTACAATCGGTCATGATTTGCGTGGATTCCAACGCATAAAAAAGCTGAAATTTTATTTTGATTTATTAGGTCAGAAATGCTTGATTTTATTTCTAATTCATTAAAATCTTGTCCGTCATTAAAAATTAAAACATTCGATTTATCAGAAATATTTTTAGGATATATCAAAGTAATATGTACCTCACGGTTTAAGTGAGTTGACGTAATATTTTCCTCTATTTGAGTTAATGAAGCGTTATTTTCGGACAATTTATTAGGGATTTGTTGGGCTGATATTTTTAGGATTATTCCATAAAATACGAAAAATAATAAATATTTCTTTGAGAAAAATATCATAAAAAATCTTTTGAAACTAAAAAACAATCTCTATTTTAGGATAAAATTAACAATAAAAACTAAAACTAACCTTTGATATTATGCAAGAACGATATCTGAAATACTATTCTCACCATCTTGGGGCGGATAATGAAATGTTAATTTTTGGTAATTGGGGATATCCAGTCATCGTTTTTCCCACCACCATGGGGCGATATCATGAAGCAAAGGATTTTAAATTAATCGAATCCGCTCGTGGACAAATTGAATCAGGTAAAGTTAAAATTTATTGTCCTGATAGCATTGATAAGCACTCTTGGTACGGAAAACATCTTCATCCTGGCCAGCGAGTTCAACATCATATTTATTATGACCAGTATCTAAATGAAGAATTAATTCCCGCCATTATGAGCGAATGTAATGTCTCGAAAGTTGCGGTGGCAGGTTGTAGTTTCGGTGGATTTCATGCGGCAAATTTTGCTTTTAGGCATCCCGATAAAGTGTCACATTTATTCACAATGGGTGCTGCTTTTGATATTCGCTCATTTTTAGGTGATTATTACGACGAAAACGTATTTTTTAACAATCCTCCCGATTATTTACCCAATTCTAATGATTTAAATCTTTGGAATATGGACATCGTTTTAGGAACTTGCAACGATGATTTCTGTAAACCAGACAATGAAAAACTCTCCAAAATATTAGCCCATAAAAACATCAATCATTGGTTAGATATTCGTTGGCATGGCACACATGATTGGGATATTTGGCGAGAAATGTTCCCAGAATATTTGAATCGAATATAGAAAAATATAGGTCAGATGATAGAATTTCAAAAATGCCGTCTTACTTCTAATAAAAAATTTAATAAATAAACTAAATTTAACCCATAAATCAGCTTGAAGGCATGATGCCTTAAGTTTTACATGATTTCTATGAGGTTGCAAAAATTATGAAAAAAATAGGTATTCTTCATGGAATGGAGTCTTCTTTTCCAGAGGCATTTGTAGAAAGAGTTAATCAGATTGCTCCTACAGGAATTATGGCTGAACGAATGGTCGTGGATAAAGTTTTGCAAGGAGTTTCATCGGGTTATGATGTCATCATTGATCGTATTTCTCAAGATGTTCCGTTTTATCGAGCCATGTTAAAAAATACTGCATTAACGGGAACTGCCGTTATCAATAATCCTTTTTGGTGGTCGGCTGATGAGAAGTTTTTCAATAATGCATTGGCGGTTCATTTGGGCGTCCCCGTTCCCAAAACGGTTTTATTACCTTCAAAAGAGCGCCCCTCGGACACGGCAGAATCATCTTTCAGAAACCTTAAATTCCCGCTACCTTGGGGCGATATTTTTGACCATATTGGCTTTCCTGCCTATATGAAACCTCATTCAGGCGGTGGTTGGAAGAGTGTTTATAAAGTGAGAAATCCTGACGAACTTTTCAACGCTTACGATGAAACCGACCAATTGGTAATGCTTTTGCAAGAAGAAATTGTTTTTACTGATTATTTTAGATGTTATTGTTTGGGTGGAAAAGAGGTTAAAATCATGCCTTACGAACCTCGAAATCAACCTCATTTACGTTACGATGCACAATTACCGACGGGGCCACACGCCAAGAAATTAATGACAACGGTCAAGGATTATGTATTGAAATTAAATAAAGCATTGGGATACGATTTCAATACGGTAGAATTTGCGGTTAAAGACGGAATTCCTTATGCGATTGATTTTTGTAATCCAGCTCCTGATGCGGATGTAAATTCGGTGGGTCAAGAAAATTTTGATTGGGTGGTGGATACCATGGCAAAAGTGGCGATTGATCGTGCAAAAAAACATAAAGAAGGCAAGGATAATTTAACGTGGGGGACTTTTATGTCAAATGCTGTTAATGGATTGCCGCTAAGTGAATTGGTAAGTTTGAAATAGTAATTTATTTTCAAATATTCTCAACTTCCTGAAAGATGAAACCTTTCGGTAAATACCTAAGAAACAACTTTAAACCATAATCAAATGCCATTATTCACACTCGGAATAGAAGAAGAATTTCAGACGATTGATCCAGTAACTCGTGAATTACGCTCGCACATGAGTAAAATTGTTGAAGGCGGGCAAATCACGCTTCAAGAACGGGTAAAGGCTGAAATGCACCAAGCAGTCGTTGAAGTTGGAACCAATATTTGTCATAATATTCAAGAAGCAAGGGCAGAAGTTACTGAACTTAGAAAACATATTATTGAATTGGCCGACCAGCAAAACCTGAAAGTTGCTGCTGCTGGAACGCACCCTTTCTCGGATTGGCAAGACCAATTAATTACCCCAAACGAACGCTATGATGCTTTAATTGATGAAATGCGTGATGTGGCAAGGGGAAATTTAATCTTCGGACTCCATGTACACGTGGGGATTGATAGTAGAGAAGAAGGAATTCAAATTTTAAATTCGGTTAGGTATTTTTTGCCTCATATTTATGCACTTTCTACCAATTCGCCTTTTTGGTGTGGGCGAAATACCGGCTTTAAATCCTACCGTTCTAAGGTTTTTGACAAATTCCCACGCACAGGAATTCCTGACTTTTTTGCCTCAGCCAACGAATACGATGAATACATAAAATTATTAGTCAAAACCAATTGTATCGACAACGGTAAGAAAATTTGGTGGGATATTCGTTTACATCCATACTTTGATACCATTGAATTTAGAATTTGCGATATACCCATGCGCATTGATGAAACGATTTGTATTGCAGCATTAATTCAAGCCTTGGTTGCTAAAATGCATAAATTGATGAAACAAAATTTAAGTTTCAGACCATACCGAAAAGTATTAATTAATGAAAATAAATGGAGAGCTGCTCGTTATGGGATTCAAGGAAAATTAATTGATTTTGGGAAACAAGAAGAAGTACCTTACCGTGATTTATGTGGAGAATTATTAGATTTTGTGGACGATGTGTTAGATGACTTAGGAAGTCGCCACGAAGTTGAATATATTAAACAAATTCTCGACCATGGCACAGGAGCTGATCGTCAATTAGCCGTTTTTGAGCAAACTGGTGGCGATTTAAAGGCGGTTGTTGATTATATTGTGGAAGAAACCAAAGCAGGAATTTACTGATAAAATTCCTGCTATTTCTTTCAAACGAGGTAAAGTTTCTATCTGGTGACAATTTTTACTAATTTTGCGTTTATTATTTGAATGTTATTTCATCAATAAATTTTAGAAATATTATGCAACAACCGCTAAAGATTGCGATTTTAGATATGTACGATAACTTTCCTGGTGAAGGAATGCGGTGTATTATTAAACAAATTAATGAATTTCAAGAAAAAGAAGGGTTAATTATCCAAACAGATATCTTTAATGTTCGTGCAAGTAATGAAATTCCCGATTTGAATTACGATATTTATTTTTCAACTGGCGGTCCAGGAAGTCCATTGGAATTAAGAGAATCTTGGGAAAAACCTTATTTCGAATTCATTGATTCTGTTTTTAATTATAATCAAACTGAATTGGTGCAATCTGGGGAAAGTCCAAAAAAGTTTATGTTTTTGATTTGTCATTCTTTTCAATTAGTAGCTCGACATTTAGGTATTGGTAATATCACAAAAAGAAGAAGTACTGCCTTCGGTGTTTTTCCTGTAAACCAGATTGACAAAACCATTCACGAAGAACTATTTGAAGGATTATCGGATCCATTTTTTGTGGTAGATTCTCGTGATTATCAGTTAGTTAACCCGAATAAAAAGAAAATTAAAGCGTTAGGCGTTACGATTCTGAGAATGGAAAAAGAGCGACCGCACGTAAATTTAGAACGAGCAATTATGGCAATTCGGTTTTCAAAAGAAGTATTTGGGACACAATTTCATCCAGAAGCGGATGCCGTTGGAATGTTGAAATTACTCATAAGAGAGGATAAAAAGAAAGCCGTCATTAAAACGCACGGCTTAGAAAAGTACAATGATATGATTGATATACTTGATGACTCAGATAAAATTATTTTAACGGAATCAATTATCCTTCCAACCTTTTTAAGGAAAGCAACAGCGTCTATTTTGCAAACAGAATTAGTGATGTAAGTCGGATTTTTCGGTTCGAAAGTATAAAATGCAACAATCCATAAGACAAAAATATAATCAATCATTCAGTCAAGAAAAATATCAAAATTTTCTGGCAGATATGAATAAATCTTTACCAAAACTAATCGAATTTAGAGTTGCGGAAACACCTGTTTTTGTTCCAAAAGCCTTAAAAAATAAGTTGATTGAAACCTGTGAAAGTATTGTAGATGTGATTGTAAAGGATGATTTTAAGGATAAAACTGCCAATGCAATTCCAAGGTTACAGTATGTGCCAAATGAAAATAATCACACTTCTTTTTTAGCCATTGATTTTGCGGTTTGTCAAGATGAAAATGGCGATTTTGTCCCTCAACTCATTGAATTACAGGGGTTCCCGTCACTATTTGGTTTTCAATATTTGCTTTCCGAAAATTATCAAAAACACTTTTCGATTCCCGAAAATTATGATTTTCAATTCGATAATCAAGACAGAAAATCGTACTTTGAAACATTAAGAAAATTAATTGTTGGAGACGAAAAAGTAGAAAATGTCATCCTTTTGGAAATATATCCAGAAACTCAAAAAACGAGTGTAGATTTTGACATTACCGAGCAATTAATTGGGGTAAAGGCAGTTTGTATCACCAAAATTATTAAAGAAGGAAGGAAGTTATTTTATATGAATGGGGACATAAAAACGCCAATTCATCGAATCTATAATCGTTTAATTTTTGATGATTTAACCAACTTTCCAGATTTAAAAACGGATTTTAACTTAACGGACGATGTAGATGTTGAATGGATTGGGCATCCTAATTGGTTTTTTAGAATTAGTAAATATACCATGCCATTTTTTATCAGTAAATACATTCCAGAATGCCATTTTTTGAGTGAATATCAAGGTAGCTATCCAGATAATTTATCAGATTTTGTATTAAAACCTTTATTTTCATTTGCAGGTACAGGTGTGATAATCAACGTGTTACAGCAAGATTTAGAAAGTATTAAAGATCCAGAAAATTATATATTGCAGAAAAAAGTAAAGTATGAACCAGTTGTTGAAACGACCGATGGAAGCAAAGTGAAATGCGAAATTAGGATACTTTACGTTTGGCAAAAAGATGACCAAAGACCTACTTTATTAACAAATTTAGCACGACTTTCGAGGGGTGAAATGATTGGAGTGCGGTACAATAAAGATTTTGATTGGGTAGGTGGAAGTATTTGTTTTATGGAAAAATAGTCGTTTAAAAAATATGGACGGCATCGACTAATGCGATGCCGTCCATATTTTTTAAACGACTATTTCAGCGTTTCAAGGTAAAATTGATCCGCTTCTTTTTTAAGTTTTATCAACGATTCTTTGTGAATATACATCATGTGACCCGCTTCAAAATAGGTAAATTTTACGTTTTTACGTTGTTCAGGCTTCAATCCAGCGTGATTTAGGGTATATTCTGCCGCAAAATAAGGTGTTGCTAAATCATAATAAGCGGACGGAATCCACACTTTTAAAAATGGATTTTTTGACATGGCTTGTCTTAAAGTTTCAGCCACATTCAGATATTGATTTTGTACGTTTCCATAGTTCCAGGGTTGTACTCGTCCAGTGAGCATCAAATAAGGTAAATCGTTTTCATATTTCAAATCTTGGCGTAAATATTGATTAATGGCGGTCGAATACGGACCTGATATGGTGGCATCCAAACTTGGGTCAAACTCGTATCTTTCGCCCGCATTATCATAGTCCGTACCGGTAAATCTTCCGTCTAATCTGCCAGTTGTTTTTCCATCCTCACGCAGCAATTCCTTCACAAATCTTCCAATTTCAATTCTCATATTTGCATTTTTAATATACGCTTCACTGAGGCCCGTATATTTCGATAATTTCTGAATAATCTGCTTCTGTTCGCTTTCTGGCAATAAATCACCTTTCATTAAGGCGGTAGAATATTCGTTTAAAGCAAAATTTTCAACCTCTCTCAAGGTCTTTTGTAAATCTCCCTGATATTCTTTGGCGATTTTTTTGTGGTACCAAGCAATGGCCGTATAAGTTGGCAAAAAAAGTGGAAAAGGTAAATCATTTCCTTTCTCAAATCTGGCAGTTTGAAAATTTAAAATTGATGAAATTAAGCTAATCCCATTGATATACATATTAAATTTATCCTGCAAATATCCTGATAATCCTGCTGCACGAGTGGTTCCATAACTTTCACCCGCTAAAAATTTTGGCGATGACCATCGGCCATATTTTACCGTATATAGTCGGATAAATTCTCCAACGGATTCAATGTCTTCCACATAACCCAAAAATTGTTTTGGGTCTTCACCCTGTACGGCCCGACTATAACCAGTATTTATCGGGTCGATGAAAACCAAATCCGTTTTGTCCAACCAGCTATATTCGTTGTTTACGTATTGATAAGGAGGCGCTAATGCACCACCTTTGTCGGACATTAAAATCCTTCTGGGGCCAATGGCTCCCATGTGTAACCAAACAGAGGCTGAACCTGGCCCTCCGTTGAAAGTGTAGGTTATTGGTCTTTTTGAAATATCAGAAATGCCATCTTTCGTGTACGCAATAAAAAATATATTTCCTTTTGCTTTCCCAAATTCATCTTTTAACGTCATGTAGCCAGTTGTAGCAGTATAGCCAAACGTCTGCCCATTAATTGTTATTTGATGCTTGGTAACGATGGTAGCTGGCGGGGATAATATTGTGCTACTGGTGAGGGGATTTATAGTTTTGGCTTCTTCTTTTGTAACTTTGTCTTGCGCAATTGAGTTAAGAAAAGACAGTATTGCCAATAGTGGTAAGATTTTTTTCATGATTAATTGTCGTGATAAAGTATAACTGAATGATTTACAATAAAAATACAAAATCTTGATTACACATAGAGAATTATTTTTGAAAAATGTAGCCCAAACATCGGACTTCCCACTTTCACTCGAAATAGAAAGAGCAGAGGGAGTTTATATGTACGGAAAGAATGGCAAACGATACATGGATTTGATTTCAGGAATTGGCGTTTCAAATGTTGGACATCGGCATCCAAAAATTACCCAAGCTATTCATAATCAGGTAGATAAATATTTGCATTTGATGGTTTATGGTGAATATGTCCAAACGCCGCAATTACTTTTGGCAGAAGCGTTGGTTAAAACATTGGATAAAGGGTGTAAAAAATATCCAGTTTTAGATAATGTATATTTTACAAATTCTGGAACGGAAGCCGTTGAAGGTGCCATGAAATTGGCCAAACGTTTTACAGGTCGACAAGAAATTGTTTCGTGCGTAAATGCTTATCACGGTGCAACGCAAGGTGCGTTATCGTTATCTGGAAGTGAAAATTTTAAACGAAATTATCGCCCACTTCTACCCGAAATAAAGCAAATCAGACATGGTGTTTTTGAAGATATTTCCCTAATAACTGGTAGAACCGCCGCCGTTTTTATTGAAATTATTGGGGGCGAAGCGGGTGTCCGAGTACCTGATGCTCAATATTTTATCGAATTAAGAAAACAATGTGATTCGACAGGAACGCTTTTAATTATTGATGAAATCCAAACGGGTTTTGGGCGGACTGGTACATTTTGGGCTTTTGAACAATTTGGTTTTTATCCAGATGTTTTGCTATGTGCGAAAGGAATGGGCGGAGGAATGCCCATTGGAGCATTTATTGCCAATCAAAAAGTAATGTCGGTATTTAAAAATAATCCAATTCTTGGTCACATTACAACTTTTGGTGGGCATCCCGTAAGCTGTGCATCCTCTTTGGCGACCTTACAAGTTATTCTGGAAGAAAAATTATTGGACGATGTAAAACGTAAAGCAGCTATTTTTAAGAACTTATTAGTTCACGAGAAAATAAAAGAAGTTAGAAATCAAGGATTGATGATGGCGGTGGAATTCGAAGATTTTGAGACCTTAAAGCCAATTATTGACCGTGCTATTGAGAAAGGAATTATTACCGACTGGTTTTTATTCTGTGACAATTCAATGCGAATTGCGCCCCCTTTAATCATTACTGACGAAGAGATTGTGGAGGCTTGTAGTACAATAATTTCTTCTATTTAAATGAAAAGGTATTAGAATTTAAATTTAGTGCGGATGACTAATACTTAATGCCTAATACCTAATACTTAATTTATGCGTGTTTCAAAACTGTTTGAGCTAATACTGCTTTTGGGATATTACCTCCAACAAGTCTCTCTTTTAATTCTCCATTTTTGAAAATCAATAACGTTGGAATTGAACGAATTCCTAAGGTTGATGGAATGGTTGAATTAGCATCAACGTCCATTTTGGCAATAATAGCTTGTCCTTCCAAGTCTCCTGCCAACTCTTCAACGATTGGTCCAATCATTTTACATGGTCCACACCATTCTGCCCAAAAATCTACTAAAACTGGTTTGTCTGAATTTATTAGCTCTTGAAAGTTTTCGTCAGTCGCTACAACATATTTTCCCATTGTATTTATTTAATTAAGTTTTAATTCTTATTCAAAATTACAACATCGTGCATTGTCATTTTGGTTCAAATTAGATCGATATTTAGACTACAGAATTTGTATATTTAAAATATTTTCGTCGATTTTTTAAGCGTAATTCTAAAATTTCTATGTTTCCTATCTTACCATTGTGGTTACAAAAATAAAAAGTTGCCCGTCATAGACAGACAACTTTCTTTCTGAAACAAAACCACAAGAACCATTACTTGTGGCCATGTTACAATATTTTAAGCTTCGATTAACGATTCATCATGTTGAGAAATATCTAATCCTACTCTTTCTTCTTCTTCTGTTACACGCAAAGGAATGATTTTGTCAGTTATAAATAGTAACAAATATGACATACCGAATGCAAAAGCTGAAACTACTGCCAATGCAACTAAGTGTTTAACTAACAAAGCAATGTCACCAGTAATGAACAATCCCTGTTCGCCTTCAACAACTACTGCATTAACCGCTTTAGAAGCGAATAAACCAGTCATCAACATCCCCATCATACCACCAACACCATGACATGGAAACACATCTAATGTATCATCTAATTTAGAATTTGCTCTCCAATGTGCTGCAATATTTGATACGATTGCGGCAACAGTTCCAATCGTAATTGCGGCAGTTACCGAAACGAAACCAGAAGCGGGTGTGATAGCGACTAAACCAACCACTGCACCGATACAAAATCCTAATGCCGAAACTTTACGTCCACGGGTTACATCAAATAAAATCCAAGATAAACCTGCTGCTGCTGCTGCTACGTGTGTAGTGGCAAAAGCTGAAACTGCTAAAGGACCCGCTCCAACTGCTGAACCAGCGTTAAACCCGAACCAACCAAACCATAATAAACCAGTACCTAAAAGTACATAAGGGATATTTGCCGGAGGTAAAACATTTGCTTCAACGTGAGATTTACGTCTTTTTAAATATAATGCACCCGCCAAAGCTGCCCAACCAGCACTCATGTGAACTACAGTTCCACCAGCAAAATCAAGAACGCCGTATTTAAACAACCACCCTTCTGGGTGCCATGTCCAGTGCGCCAAAGGAGCATAAACAATCACACAGAAAAGAACCATAAATAAAACAAAAGCACGGAAATTAATCCGTTCTGCTAACGCACCAGAAATCAATGCTGGGGTTATTACCGCAAATTTCATTTGGAAAAATGCAAACAAAGCGAACGGAATTGTTGGTGCTAATGACCAAGGTTTTCCATCAAATACGCCTTGAAACATAAAATAAGTCATTGGATTTCCAACATAACCTCCAACAGAATCACCGAAAGCTAAACTGAAACCAAACACTACCCAAATAATGGTAATCACACCCATCGCAATAAATGATTGCAACATCGTAGAGATTACGTTTTTGTGGTTTACCATTCCACCGTAAAAATAAGCTAAACCAGGCGTCATTAAAAGAACAAGTCCTGATGAAACAAGCATCCAAGCAGTGTCGCCTGTATCAATGCCTTCGGTTACTGCTGCTCCTGGAGCAGGAACAAATGCGGCTCCAATGGCAATTAAAAGCAAAATGCCAATGGGAAGCCAAGATGGTTTTTGTTGTGTCATGTGGTTTTTTGTTAAGGGGTTTTTGATTTTGGATTTGTTTACAGAAAACTAATAGATAATCATAAAATTACATGATTATCTATTAATTGAATTATTAATTAAAATTTATATATCATTGCCAACCCAAGCGTTGCTTGAGATTTTGTTGCTTTCCCATCTCCATCTGTGAAGAAGTTTTTGTCATAAGTATCAATTCTTAATTCTGGTTTTAATAACAAATGACTATCCGCTAACGTAATGGTTGGTGTAATTGTGATAGACGATACAGAAACCCCAGTGTAACTGCCATCTGCATTAGTTATTCTCAAGGCACGAACTGCATCTTGATTATTGAAAGATTCGTATCTTGCTCCGATGCTAAAAGTACTTGAAATGTCATATTTGGGGTAAATAGCAAATCCACCCCATGTTTTAGCAGTACTTGGACCACCGGTACCTTGATAATCACCTTTTTGTGTTCCAGTAGCAACATTCAATCCCAATAAAAATTTGTCAGTAATTTGATAAGTAGTACTCAAATCTAACAGTGCGTAATTGGCATCTGGCGTTTTTCCAGTCGTAATATCTTCAGTTGCTTCATTTGAGGTAATGCCATTGATATACACATTCCATCCTGCAACTGGTTGAACGAATACTTGAGCAATTAGACCAGTTTTGTTATTATTATCGTTCAAGTTATCAACATTATTCACTAAACCGCCCATGATTGAGAATTTATCAGAGAAGGCATAAGCAGCTTTAACTCCAACATGGTAGAATGGGCCATTGTTGAATAAATTTGATAATGAGTAATGATAATTTACAGGAGCATCAATTACTTCATAGCCAATGTGTGTTCCAAACTGACCCGCAGTGAATGTTAATTTGTCAGTTGCTTTCCAATTAAAATAAGCCTGTTTGATGGCTAAAGCAGTCGTTCCTTTACCTAATGGTCCAATTACGTTTCCGTACTGTCCTAAATCTGCATTTGGTCCGAATGTTAAATCTACTACTACATCAGACTTTGAAGTCGAATATCCAATTTTTGTTTGAACAAGTCCTAATGAAAATTGACCTGATTTCTGGTCGAATGCACGAGCAGTACCTGATGCTCCTAAGTTGCTTCTATCTCTTGGATTGTTAAAGTTCGCCATATAGTACGAATCTATGTATCCTGAAAATGTAAATTTTCCTTTATCTTCTGTTTTTTCCTGAGAAAAAGACGAAAATCCAATAAGCAAAGAAAATATGGTAGTTAGGGCGATTTTCATAATAAAATTTTGTTTCATGTTTTGATTAAATGCTTGATTACCTCACAAAGATTATAGGTAAAATTCAGTATTCCAAATTTATTATGTAATATTTTAACCAGTTTTTGTGAATTTATCGAATAATAGTACAAAAATGGTTTGAAATTAAACCTATTTATGGCCATTTGTGGATATTTTTTTTAATTACAAGTTTATTTTTAACTTATTCTGTGAAAACTGAAAAAAACCAAATATTCTAAAATTGAAATTTCAAGAAATAATATAATTATTCAAATATTGAACACAAATAAAAAGAGCTGCCAATTTATTGAAAATTGACAACTCTTAAATAATTAAAACATACTTTAAATTTTTTATTCAGCGTGCAACCACGCCTTCTTACTAAGTAATGTTTCTTCGTCCTCCTCACGGTCAGGGTCGGGAACACAACAATCTACAGGACATACTGCCGCACATTGTGGTTCTTCATGAAAACCCATACATTCTGTACACTTATCAGAAACTATATAATAAAATTCGTCGGATACTGGAGTCATTGGGTCTTTACCACCAATTGATGAACCGTCTTCTAATTCGACATCAACTAATTTTGTTCCACCTCCCCAAGTCCATTCAACGCCACCTTCATAGATGGCAGTATTAGGGCATTCTGGTTCGCACGCCCCACAATTTATACATTCTTCTGTGATAATAATTGCCATAATAATCTTCTTTAATGAGTATGAATATTAAATAATTAATAAATAAGTATTCATATATGTAAAAAACTATACAAATTTAATAGGTAAACATTTAATAGCCTACAAAGTTTGAAGAGTATTGTAAAATATTTATTTGATAAGTTTTGAGTAAATTGCATGAAATTTTTAAAAACATGACATTACAAGCAAGAATCAAGGCTTTTGCTGACTTAGGTCGGTATTTGAACGCCACTGAAAATCAAGAGGAAATTGAACTTTGGGCAGATAAAGCGTCCCACCAAAATAATTGGTTTACCCTTGAAAATACAAAAAAATCATTAAAAGCAATTGCTGATTATTATTTGAATCCAGATTTATTAATTCAATGGACAGGACTTTATGAAATACCCGATACGCCCAAAAAGATAAAAAGTATTGGGGTAATCATGGCGGGAAATATTCCAGCGGTTGGTTTTCACGATATGATGACTATTGTGCTGTCAGGACACGCTTGTGTAGCAAAACTGAGTTCTCAAGACTCATTTTTAATGCTAACACTTATGGAAAAATTATTAGAAATAAATCCAAATTTAGAAATTAGAATTGCGGATAAATTGAATGAAGTGGATGCACTAATTGCTACAGGTTCAGATAATTCCGCAAAATATTTCGAATATTATTTTAAATCAAAACCCCATATTATCCGTAAAAACAGAACTTCAATTGCGATTCTGAATGGCGAGGAAACCGAGGAAGATTTTTTGAATGTTGGAAAGGATATTACGGATTATTTTGGATTAGGATGTAGAAACGTTTCAAAAATCTTTGTACCAGAAAATTATGATTTTACTAAATTTTATGATTCTATAGAATCTTTAGGCGATATTTTTTATCATAATAAATACAAAAATAATTATGACTATAATAAGTCAATTTATTTGGTAAATATGATGCCGCATTTTGATAATGGATTTATGATATTAGCGCCGAGCGAGGCGTTGGTTTCGCCAATCTCCGTTATTTTCTACGAAGAATATAAAAATGAAGCTGAATTGAAAACTAAAATTGAGGAAAACAATGATAAAATTCAATGCATGGTTTCAAAGAATTCTTGGTTTGAGAAAAGTTTGAATTTTGGGGATGCACAGAAACCCAAATTGTGGGATTATGCGGATGGGGTTGATACAATGGCATTTTTGCTGAGTTTGTAGGTTTGGGTGTCTAAACTTCCCGAAAATTTTAGAACTTTCGGGTAGTTTTTGATGCAAAAACTGTCCAGTCATATTTAAATTTGGTAGTGTTACAGAATGTATGCTCTAATATGGGTTAAATCACAAGAGGA
>JBBAKY010000014.1:0-42349 GCA_040403295.1 Arcicella sp. | reverse complement strand
TTAGTTTCTATTTTTTAATACTTACACAATATTACAAAATTTTACAGTGAACAACATTATTTTGAAATCTGTTTCCGAAATAATATTTAATTTATCTCATCCAACCCCTAAAAAGATTTATCTACAAATATTTGAAAATTATTAAAACTTTTCTGAACTTCTACGATTATTTCAACCATACAATTTCTCGGTTTCTGAAACCGACAATCCCTTCATGAAATCCACATTTCGTTTTCCTCAAAAACTAACTCATTTTATCCTATTTTCTTTCTTCTTTTTTGCTTCTTGTTCTAAATTCGATAACGTTTCGGTGTCGAGTATGAACTTTGAAGATGAGGTGCAATTGGCTCAAAATCTGGTATTTACCTTCGATAAAGACCTCGTGCGTGATGGCGACCTAAATACTTGGGAGGCGGAACCATACATCGAAATTTCGCCAAAAGTGGAAGGCAAATTTAAATGGACGGCAACCAACGAACTCGTGTTTTCGCCTGCGGTTGGTTTTGAACCTGCTACTGAATATACCGCAACAATTAACAAATCCGTTACGGCAAAATCTGAGAAAAAATATGGACTAAATGCTGATAAAATTACGTTTCATACGCCCTATTTGAAGTTGGATAATGTAGAAACCTATTGGACAAAATCCCGTGAAGATGGACAAGGGGCCGCCGTGTTGAAAATGAATTTTAACTATCCCGTTAATCCGCAGGAAGTGGCGAAAGTCTTGAAAGTGACGGATTCTGACGATAAAAAATATGATTTTTCTTTAAACCAAACGGGAGCTTCTAATACCATTTCAGTCAAATTGAAAGGTATTTCTGATGACGAAGGAAAATCTTTGAAAATCAATTTAGAAAAAGGACTATCCATGCCAAATTCTAAATTTGAAACACCCGAAGAATTGACTTTGGAAGCTTCATTACCCGATATTAAAACCTTAGAAATTACCAACGTAGAACACGGTTTTGAAAATAATCAAGGCTTTGTGAAAGTCGTTACCAATCAGACAATTAGCGTTCAAGATTTAGAGAAAATTTATAAAATTGAAATTAATGGAGCCTCCGAACCCGTTGAAGAACCCGTTTATGAATATGATTCTTTGGGGAATCCGATTGTGAAAGCTCCCGTTACTCCGAAAGCAAAACCGCAAATTCCAACGCTTGAAACCAAAGCAGAAATTACCGAAAATGGATTTATCATAAAAGGAGATTTTAACGAATCGGATAATTATATTTTAACGATAAATAAAGAAGTAAAAGGCATTTTAGGTGCTTCACTATCAGACGATTATACAAAAGATCTGTATTTCGGACAAATGCCCGCTTCGATTGGATTTGTGAATAAAAAAGCCGTTTATTTATCGTCGAAAGGAAATAAGAACGTTGCTATCAACATTGTCAATACGCCAAAAGTAAACGTTAGAATTGCCAAGATTTACGAAAATAACATTTTGCATTTTTTGACGAATGGACGTTATTTGAATTACGAGAATGCCAATTATGACGAAGCAGGAAATAGTACCTCAACAATATACGATTATGACACCGACGAAGCAGGTCAATATTCAGATGTGATCGTCAATAAAACCGTTGAAACTGCCAACCTTGCCAAAACAAAGGGCGTTCGAGCCTTAAATTTATCATTACCCGAACAAAATTCTATCAAAGGAATTTATTTGGTGAGCGTTAATTCTAACGATGAATATTACAATCACGCAACTAAATTAGTGAGTATTTCGGATATTGGTTTGATTATGAAAACGTCTGAAAATGAGGTAGTTGTATTTGCGAATTCTATTAAAACCGCCGAGCCGATGGGTGGCGTGGAAGTAAGTTTGATTTCGTCGAATAATCAAACCATTCAAACCGCAAAAACCGATGGAAAAGGCATGGCGATTTTCAAGGAATTTAAGGCTTCAAAATTCCGCCCCGCCATGATTACGGCTCATACCGAAGATGATTTTAATTACCTTTTCTTAGAGGGTTCACAAGTGGAAACTTCTCGTTTTGATGTGGAAGGGAAACGGGATAATTCGTCTGGTTTTGAGGCATTTATCTACGGCGACAGAGATATTTATCGTCCAGGGGAAACCTTGCATTTTAATACCATTATTCGTAAAAATAACTGGGAATCGGTGGGTGAAATTCCCGTAAAAATTCGCCTGCTTTTGCCAAACGGCAAGGAGTTTCAAACCTTCAAAAAAACGACCAATGCACAAGGTGCAGTTGAAATTTCCGTGCCAACCGACCGTGCGTCTATCACGGGTGTGTACGTGGTGGAAATGCTGAATGCGAATGATGTTTTATTGGCTTCTCGGAATATTTCCATCGAAGAATTTATGCCCGACCGTATCAAAGTTGAGGTAAAATCGGGCAAGGAATTTTACCGAAATGGCGAGACGATTCAGATTAATGCAACGGCTACCAATTTGTTCGGACCGCCCGCCTCCAATCGAAATTATCAGATGGAATTGAATTTGAATCGTAAACTTTTTGAACCGAAAGAATACAAAGGTTTTATTTTTGATATTCAGGATAATACCAATTTTGAAATGGTTGCTCGTGAGGGCGTTACCAACGAAAATGGCTTGGCTTCGGAAGGTTTTCAAATCCCTGCGACATACGCAAATATGGGCGTTTTGGAAGCAAAAACGTATGTAACGGTTTTTGACGAAACGGGTCGCCCGGTGAATCGTTTGAGTAAATTAGACATTTTTACGCAGTCTGTTTTCTACGGAATCGGAATGCCAGATACGTATATCGGAACGAATGTGCCCACGCAAATTCCGTTGGTTTCTTTAAATAAAGACGGAAAACCAGTTTCGGCTAAAGGTCGAGTGGAAATTGTTCGCTTTGATTATCAAACAGTTATCGAGAAAAATGCCGATAATACGTTAAAATATTCTTCTAAAAAACAAACCAAAGTTGTGTATTCTCGCACGATGAATTTTGACGGGGGAAAGGCCGTGGTTTCTTACGCACCGCCTGTTTCGGGCGAGTACGAAATTCGAGTTCATAGCGAAGGAGCAAAATCTTGGACGGCTCAGGGTTTCTATGCTTACGGCTACGGTTCAACCGAAAATAGTTCGTTTGAAGTCAATAACGAAGGAAAAGTGGAAATGTCGTTTGACAAAGAAAAGTACAAAGTTGGCGATAATGCGACGGTACTTTTCAAAACGCCATTTCAAGGAAAATTGATTGTAACGATTGAAAGAAATCACGTTTTGGAAAATTTCGTGATTGAAACGGATAAAAAATCGGCAGAATTGAGTTTCAAAATTGGGAAAGAACATTTGCCAAATGTGTATGTTTCAGCGACTTTGATTCGTCCGATGGATGGTTCAAATATGCCGCTTACGGTTGCCCACGGATACGCACCTATTATGGTAGAAGACCTTGATAATCAATTGCCAATCGAAATTGTAGCGGTTGAAAAATCTCGTTCAAAAACCAAACAACGAGTAACCATTAAAACCAAAGGCAGTACCGAATTGACGATTGCAGTAGTTGATGAAGGAATTTTACAACTCAAAAACTTCAAAACGCCTGACCCTTACGTCCACTTTTACCAAAAACAGGCTTTAGAAGTTGATAGCTACGATTTGTATCCGTTTTTATTTCCAGAATTATCAATTTCGGGAAGTTCGTCAATTGGTGGTGATGGTTATGATATGCAAAAACGAGTGAATCCCTTGAATAACGGACGGGTAAATTTAGTGGCAATTTGGTCGGGAATTGTGAAAACTGGCGTAGGAGGGGAGGCAACTTTTGAGTTTGATATTCCACAATTTTCGGGCGATTTACGCATCATGGCGGTGGCTTATAAAGATGAAGCATTTGGTTCGGCAACCAAAAATATGAAAGTCGCTGACCCTTTGGTAATTTCTACGGCTTTGCCAAGATTTGCTTCGCCAAATGATGAAATTCAAGTGCCTGTCAATATTACCAATACCACCAAACAAAACGCTAATGTTACCGCAACGGTTTCATTATCAGGCGGTTTGTCGGTTGTTGGTAATAAAACGCAGACCTTAGTAATTCCTGCCGAAAAAGAAGGAAGAGCCTATTTTGCCGTGAAAGCCGCTCCAAGTATTGGCAATGCAACGGTAAATGTGGTGGTAAATGGATTGAAAGAGAAATTTACCGAAAAGATAGAATTAACGATTCGCCCAACGACTTCTTTACTGAAAACTTCGGTGGCTGGCGTGGTAAATGGTGGTTCGGTTGGCAACGTAAATTTGGTAAATGACTACATTCCGAGTTCATTGAAAACCGAAATGACGGTGAGTAAATCGCCAATGGTGCAGTTTATGGACAAGTTCCAAAATCTCCTAAATTACCCTTATGGTTGTGTAGAACAAACGACTTCAACGGCTTTTCCACAATTGTATTTTTCTGAGTTTGTCAAACAAATTCAGTCGGGTAAAAAACCGTACATGAAAGCGGGAGAAAGCCAGCTAAATCCTCGAACAAATGTAGAAGCCGCCATTCATAAACTCGAAACGATGCAATTGCCAAGCGGTGGATTATCATACTGGCAAGGTGGCGACCGAGAATCTTGGTGGGGTTCTGCCTACGCTACACATTTCTTATTAGAATCTCAAAAGAATGATTATCAGGTAAATAGCCCAACTTTGGGCAAATTAATTGAATATCTGACGGTGGCTTCAAATTCTAAAATGACCGACAAAGAGTATTATTTCTTAGAAACAGGAACTTACGAAACCAAAGTCATTGCGGCTCGTGAAACCATTTATAGTTTGTACGTTTTGGCGATGGCAGGCAAACCCAATCGTTCGGTGATGAATTATTACAAATCTAATATGGATTTACTCACCACCGACTCAAAATATCTCTTGGCGGCTGCGTACAGTTTGATTGGCGAAGTGAAAAGTTACAATGCCATTTTACCGAAAAATTACGGTTTAGAAATTACCCAAAAGCAAACGGGCGGAAGTTTCAGTTCGCCGATTAGAAATCAGGCTTTGGTATTAAATACCTTGATTGATACCGACCCCAATAATTTACAAATTCCGACCTTGGCGAGACAATTATCGCAAAATTTGAAAACCGAACCGTATCTCACCACCCAAGAACAAGCCTTTGCATTTTTGGCATTGGGTAAATTAGCGAAGAAAGCCAATGAAAGCACTGTAAAGGCTTCAATTTCAAGTAATAATAAAGTGATGGGTAATTTTACGGCAAATGATTTATTGATTAAAAATATCGGAAATCAGTTGGTTATTCGCACGCAAGGAAAGGGGATTCTGTACTATTTTGCCCAAGCCGAAGGTTTAAGTGCGACGGGCAAATACGAGCAAATTGATAATGTTTTGAAGGTAAGAAAGCAATTTTATACTCGTTCGGGGCAACCTTTGGGAGGAGCTAAATTCAAACAAAATCAGTTGATTGTGGTAAAAATTACGCTCCAAAGTACCAACGGATTAGCAGTTGATAACGTGGTAGTTACGGATATGCTACCCGCAGGCGTAGAAATTGAAAATCCAAGGCTAACGGCAGACCGTGATTTAGTGTGGGTAAAAGACCAAACCACGCCCGAACATTTTGATATTAGAGACGACAGAATTAACTTCTTCACCAATATTTCCAACAAACCACAAACGTTCTATTATTTAGTAAGAGCTGTTTCAAAAGGCAAATTCCAAATGGGACCTGTGTCAGCGGATGCGATGTACCGTGGGGAGTATAGGAGTTATTCAGGGGGTGGGGTTGCATTGGTGGAGTAGTGCATACAGGTAAGTACAGGTGTATCGCTACCGAAATATTAGTTAGGTTTGTAATATTATACTTTTTCATTACTTAACCATATTTAGCAGACACAATGGGAGCAATTTTTGGCGTTCTTTTTCACTTTATCGGTGGTTTTGCATCGGGTAGTTTTTATATTCCTTACAAAAAAGTAAGAGGTTGGTCGTGGGAAAGTTATTGGATTACTGGAGGGGTTTTCTCGTGGTTAATCGTTCCGCCAATTGCCGCTTATTTGACTATTCCAGATTTCGCTTCTATCATTTCAAGCACTGAAGGAACTGTTTTATTTTGGACCTATTTGATGGGTCTATTGTGGGGAATTGGCGGTTTGACTTACGGTTTGGGCGTTCGATATTTGGGTGTTTCTTTGGGTAGTTCAATTATTTTGGGACTTTGCTCGGTTTTTGGCTCTTTGATCCCTTCGATTTATTATAATTTCAATCCAACGGCAGGTAAAGATACTATTCACGATTTAATGACTACTTCGTGGGGACAAATGGTATTATTGGGCTTGGCAATTTGTGTGGCGGGCATCGTGATTTGTGGAAAAGCGGGTGGCATGAAAGACAAAGACCTCAACGGAGAAACTGCCGATAATGCAGAATTTGACATTTCAAAAGGCTTAGTTTTTGCCATCATTTCGGGTGTTTTGAGTGCTTGTTTTAGCTTTGGCATTGAGGCTGGTTCATCAATGGCTCATGTAGCGAATGAGCAATGGGTTAATCAGAATGTAGGTCAGGGAGAGTTTTTGTTTAGAAATAATGTGGTTTACGTGGTGATTCTTTGGGGCGGACTGACGACCAACCTGATTTGGTGTATGTATCTAAATTTCAAGAATAAATCATTTGGAGATTATTCAAACGAAAAAACGCCATTATTGAAAAACTACCTTTTCTCCGCCATTGCGGGTACAACCTGGTTTTTACAATTTTTCTTCTACGGAATGGGCGAAAGTCGTTTAGGCAATGGACCAAGTTCATGGATTTTACACATGGCGTTTATCATCTTGGTAGCTAACTCGTGGGGCTTGGTTTTGAAAGAATGGAAAGGTGTTTCAAAGAAAACATTAACAACTATTATTGCCGGAATTTTAACGATTATCTTGTCAGTTTTAGTGGTTGGATACGGTAACTCGTTGAAATAGTAGATATTTTATGAAACACTGATTAATCGCAATTCCATTGCGGGTTAATCAGTGTTCTATTTTTACGAAAGAATACTCGAATATTTTTCCTTGTTAAAATATATCGCCAGCGCAGTAACAACTACCAACGCAACGCCAATGCCAGGAGCTTTGGCAATGTGCAATTCAAATATAAGAATATTAACTACAATTGGAGCTATTAAAATCAAACCTAAAGCACGTGTTTTGGGAATTAAAACTACTATTCCGAATAGCAATTCACATATTTTAATAACCGTCATGTAGCCAGTGCTGCCAAAAAGTTTCATGAAGGTTTCGGCATCGCCTGTCATGGGTTGTTCAGGAACAAATTTGAATAAATAACTTGCACCGCCAAAGATGAATAAAGCACCTAATAAGTAAGTAGGGATTTGTTTTACAATGTTCATTTTTTTGTGATTAATTTGTGGATTAAATGAATTGATAAGACTATACGTAAAAATACAATTTCTTAGGTAGAAACAAATAATTTACGCAAAAATTTATCAATAACATTTATATCACTTCATTCTTCCAAATCCGTAAAATAACCTAAATGAATGTTTAATTTTTAGCAACAGATTTCAAAAATGTTCTAATTTCATGCATAAAAATCTCTCCGTATTGCTGATATTTTTGCTGCCCAACTCCCGACACATTCAGCATGGCTTCTTGAGTAATCGGTTTTTGTTGTGACATATCCGATAACGTTGCATCTGAGAATATGACAAACGGTGGAATATTTTTATCATCTGCCAAACGTTTCCTAAGTTCACGTAATTTTTCAAAAAGCGCATCTTTAATGACTTCTTTCTTGGTCTTCTCTTTTGGTGCAACTGCTTCTCGTTCGGCTTGACGTTCCTCAAAAGGTTTATATCTCGTCAAATTTACTTTACGACCTTCCTTCAAAACGGCCCACGAAGCATTGTTGAGCCGATAAGCATGTCCTTCGTCATACGCAATATCCATCACACCCGAATTGAGCATTTGTTGGAGATATTCGGCCCATTCATCGGCCTTCAGCTCTTTACCAGCTCCGAAGGTTTTTATTTCGTGGTAACGGTTATCAATCAATCGTTTATTGTTCGAACCTCTCAAAATATCAATCAACATCGTCATGGCTATTTTTTCGTTGGTACGAGCCACGGCAGACAGTGCTTTTTGAGCCAATAATGTGGCATCAAACCGCATAGGAGGGTTTTTGCAAACATCACAATTACCACAATCTTTGGTTACTTCTTCATTAAAATAGCTCAATAAAATACGTCTTCGGCAAATTTCAGCTTCGGCATATTGCTTCATTCGGTCGAGTTTTGCGTTCTGAACTTCCTTCATTTCTGCTGGTAATTCAGAGTTTGCAATCATGTCTTTTCTAACCATCACGTCTTGGTAGGTATAAAAAAGGAGCGTATCTGCTCTTACACCATCACGTCCTGCCCGACCAATTTCTTGGTAAAAACTTTCCACATTTGATGGCATCGAATAGTGAATTACCCAACGAACATTGGATTTATCAATACCCATTCCAAAAGCAATCGTTGCCACAATTACTTGCACATCATCCCGAATAAAAGCATCTTGAACTTTCGAGCGGTCGGCAGCGGGCATTCCTGCGTGATAATATTTGGCTTTAATACCCACTTTTTGTAAAGCCTCGGCAACGGTTTCGGTATTTTTTCGACTTAAGCAGTAAATTATTCCTGCTTGTCGGGGATGTTCTTGAATAAAATTTTGAATAATTTTTACTCGATTTCTCCCTGGTAAAACCGAAAGGGAAAGGTTGGGTCTATCAAAAGAAGAAATGAATGTTCGGGCTTCGGGAATTCCCAACTGCGAGAGAATATCTTTGCGAGTAACACGGTCAGCGGTGGCGGTTAAGGCAATGACAGGCACATTTGGAAAAGCCTCCTTCAAAACGTGCAATTTAGTGTATTCAGGTCTAAAATCATGTCCCCAAGTAGACACACAGTGCGATTCGTCAATGGCAAATAGGCTGATATTTAACGATTTAATCCAGTCTAAATAGCCTTGTGTAAATAATTTTTCGGGAGAAATATACAACAACTTCAATTCACCCGCCCGTACTTGACGTTCTATGATAGATTGTTGATTTCCGTCCAAAGAAGAGTTTAAATATGCCGAAGGAATTCCGTTGGCTTTGAGAGCTTGTACTTGGTCGTGCATCAAGGCAATCAAAGGCGAAATAACTAAAGTGAGTCCCTGCATCATGAGGGCAGGCACTTGAAAACACACCGATTTTCCACCACCCGTCGGCATTAAAACCATGGCATCTTGTCCGTAGAGAACCCAATCAATAATATCCGCTTGAAGCGGTCTAAATTTATCGTATCCGTAGTATTGTTTTAAGGCTTGTTCTTTGGTGAGGGGCATTTTTTTACGTGATTAATTGAATTACAAAATTACATTTTTCAAATCATTTCTACTCAATTAAACGAAATCTATTACTTTTGAAAATGTAACCCGATGCAGAAGCATCAGAATTTAGATTTTGATAATTTTCGAAGTAAAACTTCGATTTACAATTAAACAAAACCAATGCAAGAAACCATATCCACCACCCTGCCCGTGCGTAAGTTCTTGGGCGAAGAATTTGAACTCACAACTTGGGAAAGCGTTAAGCCTTTTTACGAAAATTTGGTAAAGCGTACCATTGAAAATGCAGAAGATTTACGCAAATTTTTTGCCGACCGTTCTGAATTGGAAAGTTACCTTTCTGAAAATTTCGCTTGGCGTTATATCAAAATGACTTGCGATACGGGCGATAAAGAAATTAAAGCTCATTTCGACCAATTTGTGGGAGAAATCCAACCACAATTGGCTGAATATGACGATATTCTAAACATAAAAACACTCGAAAATCCATTTTTAAGTGAATTAAATGACACGGGTTTTGATATAACAATTCGTGGAATGAAGAAATCAACGGAGATTTTTAGAAATGAAAATATTCCTTTGTTTACTGAAATTCAAAATCTTTCGAGTGAATATCAGGGAATTAGTGGCGGAATGACGGTTGAGATTGACGGACAGGTAAAAACGCTCCAACAAGCCAGTGTTTTCTTGGAAAATACCGACCGTTCTTTACGTGAATCGGTTTATTACAAACTTCAAGAACGTCGTTATTCAGAGCATGAAAAAATAGACGAAATTTTCAATAAACTGACCAAAATACGCAACCAAGTAGCCGTAAATGCAGGTTTTGAAAATTTTAGAGATTATACATTTGCGGCATTAAAACGCTTTGATTATACTGCTAAAGACTGCTTTGTTTTCCACGAAGCCGTTGCTGAAACGGTAGTTCCAATTTTGAACGAATTAATGGAAGAACGTAAAAATGCCTTGAAATTGGATGAACTTCGTCCTTGGGATAGAGCGGTTGATACAGAAGGTCGCCCTGCTTTGCATCCGTTCAAAGGTGGCGAAGATTTGTTGAATAAAACCATTGAATGTTTCACAAAACTTGACCCATTTTTGGGTGAATGTCTCCGCATTATGAAGTGTATGGGGCGTTTAGATTTAGAATCGAGGGTGGGAAAAGCGCCAGGTGGATACAATTATCCTTTGGAAGAAACAGGTTTTCCGTTCATTTTTATGAATGCGTCTTCGTTGATGCGTGACGTAATTACGATGCTTCACGAAGGCGGTCATGCGGTGCATTCAATCGTTACGAAAGATTTGGCGTTGAATACTTTCCGTAATTTCCCGTCGGAAGTTGCCGAATTGGCTTCCATGTCAATGGAGTTGATTTCGATGGATAATTGGGATGTTTATTTTGACAATGAAGAAGAATTGAAACGGGCAAAAATCCAGCATTTAGAAGACATCATCGGTACACTTCCGTGGGTGGCAACGGTTGATAAATTTCAACATTGGATTTACGAAAATCCTACGCACACGACTGCAGAACGTACAGGAGCGTGGATACGTATATACGAGCAATTTGCGGATAGTATCACGGATTGGTCGGGTTTAGAAAAATACAGAGCAACTATGTGGCACAAACAATTACACATTTTTGAGTTGCCATTTTATTATATCGAATACGGCATTGCTCAATTAGGAGCGATTGGCGTTTGGAAAAACTACAAAGAAAACCCACAAAAGGGCTTGGAAGGTTATTTAAGCGCCTTGAAATTGGGTTATACCAAACCAATGGGCGAGATTTATGCCGCTGCCAATATTCCTTTCGATTTCTCAAAAGCACACATTGCATCGTTGATGGATTTTGTGAGAGCGGAGTTGGCGATTTTGAAGGGATAGAAAAGAGAATGGCTGAACGATTAGTTGTTCAGCCATTATAACTTTATTTCAAAGGAATTCCTCGCTGTGTCAAAAATATCACCGCATTTTGGTCGCCTTTAGCCACGGCCTTTTGCATGGCCTTTATACCGTTTGGAAAATCGCCGTGTTGTCCGTATTCCAAACCAATGTTATAATCAAAACTTCCATCTTTTTTATCTGCCACAATTCCTTTTTGCCAAGCCTTAACCGCATTTTGCCAGTCGCCCATTGATTTGTAGGCAACGCCCAAGTTTTTGTAGGCAACGGTTGCTTTGGGGTCAATTTTTATGGCTTTTTCTAATTCTTTAATTTCACCTGCGTGGTCGCCTTTATGATTTAAAATCGTACTGATATTGATGTGTGGGTCAGCAAATTTTACGTCTAAATTCATGGCGGTTTGATAGCGTTTCATGGCTTCGTCTTCTTTACCTTGTTTTGCCAAACACAAGCCCATAATATTCTGTGCAAATTGGTTTTTATTGTCAGATTTCTCCAAAGCAATCTTTGATTCATCAATGGCGATATTATATTTTCCAGTATAATAATAGGCCGCTCCAAGCATCCAGTGGAGGTTTTGCATTTCTTTCGGTTTGATTTTTAGTGCTGCCTCGAAATTATCAACCGTTAAATCATATTTCTTTTCATCAAAATAAATCTGTCCCAAAGCCGTATGAACATCGGCAGTTTTGAAGGTTGTTTTGTGGGTTTCTTCAAAATAAAATTTGGCTTTTTCATTGTCTTTTTTACCAAACCAATACCAACCCATGTTACTGGTCACCATCGGATCGTTCGGATGTTTTTCGTAGATGGGCGTAAATAAAGTCAAGGTGTCTTTCCAATGCGTTGATTGATTGAAAGACAGAAACGTTAAGCCCAATAAAAGCACCGCTCCAATGCCGGGCATGAGTTTGTTGGTAGTTGCTTTTTGGTACAAACGATTGGCAAAAACGGCTAAAATTACCAATGGCCCAATCGAAGAAACGTAGAAATATCGGTCAGCCATCAAGGCACTACCCACGGGCAAAACTTGCGAAACGGGGAAAATTACGATGAGAAAATAAAGTCCGCCCCACCAAACTAATTTATTTTTACGACCCGTCCAGAATAAGAAAATTGCCAAAGCCAATACGCCCGCAAAAGCAGAATAATAAATGGATGGAATTGCTCCATTAGGTTTTTGCGGATAGGGATAAAAAGCAATCAAATTGGTCGGAAGAACCATTTTTATCCAATAATAAAGTACACCATAATTAATCATGAAAAAGCGTTCTGAGAAGGAATAGGCATCAGAAATTACCTTTGTGGCATTAGCTCCTGCATCACTTTGCGCTTTGATGGAAATAATACCCGTAATTAAAGAAACGACAAAAAATGGCACTTTTTCAATGCCAATTTTGCCAATTTGCTTGCGGTTCAGCAAGAAATAATCAGTAATTAAAAACACCACTGGCAAAATTACCGCCATACCTTTCGATAAACATGAAAGGATAAATAAGCCCAAAGCGTACCATAGATGCTTGTTTTTCCAGTCGGTGACCACGTTGTTGTCAGTGTCCACACTGACCACTCCGTCGGCGTATTTCAAATATTGCCAAAAAGACAAAAGCAAAAATAATGTATAAAGCACATCTTTGCGTTCAGCCGCCCACACCACCGACTCCACGTGTAGCGGATGAATGGCGAAAAGTACCGAAGTAACCGCCCCAATTAAGAAATTAGCACTAAGTTTATTCACTACTTTGAAGACTAAAATACTGTTAATAATGTGAATAACGGTATTATTGAAATGATAAACCCAAGCGGTATCCTTTACCAGCGAGTATTCGATATAGTACGTTACCATCGTAAGCGGGTGCCAGTTACCAAGATAATATTCTGAAATAAGGGTCTTAAAATTTTTGAAGGAAACTTGGCGTAAATCTTCGTTATTGACAATATAAAACATATCGTCCCAGACGTAACCATTCTGAAAACCAGGCAAAAAGGCAATGAATGCACACACGGCAATAATTCCCGCAAGAATCCAAAAATTGCGTTCGGTATAAGGAATTGGTTCAATCAAAACTTCGGGTTCTTTAAGGATTTTCGTAGTTTGATTAACCGTTTGAGGCTTTTGTAGGGTGTTTTTAGGAGTCGGAGATACTTTATTCTTTGCCATATTTTTTATAAGTGAATTTCGGATTTCTTGATTATAAGCAAATAGTATGCAAAACTAAAAAGAATTGGGGACTTTCTACTTTCTCTAATGTCCAAGCAAAAGAATTTTACCTTTCCTTTTTATTAATTCTAAATGATTCTCATTATTTTTGTACTTTTACAAGAAAATAGGTATCGGTAAAAAATATCGCCTAATTATTCAGCTCAGATAACAAAGAACTAATCATAAAAATGGGATTATTTAGCTTCCTAACTTCGGATATTGCGATTGATCTTGGCACTGCCAATACGTTAATCATCCACAAAGACAGAATCGTAGTTGATGAACCATCAATTATCGCCCTCGACAAAGCTACTAACAAGGTTTTGGCCATTGGAAACAAGGCGATGCAAATGCACGAAAAAACCAACGAAAATATCAAAACCATTCGTCCACTCAAAGACGGAGTAATTGCCGACTTTACTGCTGCCGAGTTGATGATTCGTGGAATGATAAAAATGATTGATACGGGAAATCGTTTCTTTACACCTTCACACCGCATGGTTATTTGTATTCCATCGGGTATTACAGAGGTTGAAAAACGTGCCGTAAAAGATTCTGCCGAACACGCAGGAGCTAAGGAAGTTTATATGGTTCACGAGCCAATCGCTGCGGCAATCGGTATCGGAATTGACATCGAACAACCAAACGGTTCAATGATTGTGGATATTGGAGGTGGTACTACTGAAATTGCCGTTATTGCCCTTTCAGGCATTGTTTGTGAGGCTTCTGTACGTATTGCGGGCGATGTTTTCACCCGTGATATTGTTGATTATATGCGTCGTGAACACAACCTTTTGATTGGTGAGCGTTCGGCTGAATTAATTAAAATTTCAGTGGGGTCGGCTTTGCCAGAATTAGAAAATCCTCCCGCAGATTATGAAATCCGTGGTCGTGATTTAATGACGGGTATTCCGAAAGAAATTAAAGTTACGTATTCAGAAATTGCATACGCATTAGATAAATCAATTTCGAAAATTGAAGAAGCAGTAATGAAAGCATTAGAGGTTTCACCACCAGAACTTTCGGCTGATATTTATCATAATGGTATTCACTTAACGGGTGGAGGAGCATTGCTGCATGGTTTGGACAAACGTTTAGCCAATAAAACAAAATTGCCAATTCACATTGCCGATGATCCACTTCGTGCAGTTGTGCGTGGAACGGGCGAGGTTTTGAAGCATTTAGACCACTTCAAGCCAATTCTAATTTCTTAATTTTGAGTTAAAGAGTTATAGAAGTTAAAGAGTTAAAAAGTTGTGGATATGTCTATTCAACTTTCTAACTCTTTAACTTTTTAACGTATAAAACTTTTTCCAATGTACCAACTCGTCCAATTTATATCCAGACAACGAGCCTTCATTTTGTTCGCATTTTTGGAGGTGTTGAGCCTTTGGTTTTTTTATTCCTACAATAATTATCCCAACGCTATTTTCTTTAACACCAGCAATTATTATGCTGCAAAGGCTTTAAGTACTTCAAATTCGATTAGAGAATATTCCAATTTGAGAGAGGCAAATACTGAATTAGCCTCTGAAAATAGTCGTCTAAATTCGATAATTGCTAAGTTGCAAGCCCAGCAATTAGATAAATCAATGGTTAATTACAAAGCTGATTCTAATGTTGCAAGCAGATTTAAGTTCGTTGTAGCAAAAGTATCAGGATTAACAACGTCTCAATTTAATAATTATATCACAATTGATAAAGGTTCAGCGGATGGACTTGCCCCCGGTATGGGTGTGATTTCTTCTACGGGAGTAGTTGGTAAAGTCAAGTCATGTTCTGAACATTATTCGGTGGTAATTTCTATTTTGCATTCAGAATATTCAGTATCGGCAAAATTGAAGAGTAATAACGAAATTGGTTCGGTGAAATGGAAAGGCGTTAATCCTGATATTGTGGAAATGACTGAAGTGTCTCGTTATAAAGCAGTTAAAATAAAAGATACGGTAGTTACTTCAGACTTTAATTACGTTTTTCCACCCAATATCATCATTGGATTCGTCAAGAAAGTGGGGGTAAAACCTGATCAAACTTTTCATGAAATTGATTTACAATTAGCCACAAATTTTCATACACTGGCTTATGTATACGTAATAAATAACAAATTATTAGGTGAACAAAAAGCGTTGGAAGAAAAGAGTGGAGATGTAAAAGCGAAATAAGTAAAAGTAGGCAGTTTGTAGTAAGTAGTAAATAATTTTAGAAAACTCAAAGCTATTGACTCAAGGCTCAAAGCTAATAATAAATGACCCCAAGAAGTATAGTTTCCCAAGTTCTTATTTTTATATTTTACCTTTTGTTGCAAATATTTTTTGTAAGACAATTGGTACTATTCGACTATGCCTTCTGTTTTGTGTACGTGGCAAGTATTATACTTTTACCTTTCGAGATTAATAAAGTTACGTTAATTTTCTTGGGATTTGTGGCAGGAATAATGGTTGATATTTTTTACAATACTGTCGGGGCAAATGCTGCTGCAATGACGTTAATCGCCTTTTTGCGTCCCACAATAATTACTTTATTAACGCCTCAAAGAGGTTACGATGAACGCCAAACTCTTAGCTTAAATTCAATGGGTTTAAGTTGGTTTATTACGTACGCAGCAACTTTAATTTTTGTGCATCACTTTGTATTATTCTTATTGGAGGCTTCGGATTGGGGACTGTTTTTACCAGTTATGACGAAGGTGATTTGTAGTACAATTTTCACCACAACTGTCGTAGTAATCATTCAGTTTTTTAGGAGAGATTAATATTCGTTGTTCGATGTTTGTTGTTCGATGTTAGGGACTGAAAACCAAACATCGAACATACAAACATCAAATATCTAAAATCCTTTCACCATCGCCACACATTTTTTCACAACTTCCGTAATTTGTTCAAAATTTCCCGAAGCTAAAACGTCTTTTGGAAATAATTGAGAACCCATTCCCACGGCAGTAACACCCGCTGAAAACCATCCTTTTAAATTTTCTTCATTAGGTTCAACACCGCCCGTTACCATTACCTTTGCATTAGGCATTGGCGCTTTAAGTGCTTTGATAAAAGCCGTTCCAAGCACATTGGCGGGGAAAATCTTGATAATGTCGGCTCCTGCTTGTTGAGCATTATAAATCTCCGTAATAGTCATAACGCCTGGCATCCAAGTTATTTTGTGCTTATTGCATATTTCACCTACTGCTGGATTTAGACATGGTTGCACGATAAAATCAGTGTCTAAACTGACAAAATACTCAGCTTCTTCGGCGGTGAAAACCGTGCCAATACCAATGGCCATATCGGGTAATTCTTCACGGATATATTTTACTAATTCCGCAAAAATTAAGGCCGCTCCTTCACCACGATTTGTGTATTCAAAAACGGTAATTCCACCATCGTAACATGCTTTTACGACTGCCTTACTCACCGCTAAATCAGGGTGATTGAACAAAGGCATAATCGGCACTTCGCTCAATTTTGCGTATAATTCTTCTTTTGTAAATTTCATATTCTTTGCAACCACGTAGAGACATAGAAAACATAAGGTTTCAGTAGTTCCTAAATGGCTTTTAAATTTTAAAATATTGATGAGTCAAGGGGCAGACGGATCGACAGCCCCGATTGATTATTGTCTGAAACCATCTGACAAAGTTTTTCTCCCTTCCTCTTTTATTCCTTTCTCCTAAAATCTACCTTTTCAACCTTCCACTCACATCTCCATTCACCACTGCTTCTACTTCATGAACACTTACAAGGTTGAAATCGCCTTCAATAGTATGTTTTAACGCTGATGCCGCAACGGCAAATTCGAGTGCTTGTTTACAGTCTTTGTAAATTAATTCTCCGTAAATATAACCTGCCATAAAAGCATCGCCACCACCAATTCTGTCCACGATATCGGGAATGTTAATGGCTTCGGTTTCAATCATTTGAGAACCGTCCCAACATCTTCCAAAGAGCGTATTGTGCGAAGCCGATATTTGCCCCCGCTTGGTAGTCAACACTTTTTTTACTTTTGGAAATTGCTCTGTAATTTGTCGACAAACAGATTTGAAACTGCCTTTTTCATCAATGGGCACAATACCAAACATATCGGCAGCATCGCCTTTACTACAAACAATTATATCACAATATTCAATCAATTGAGGCATAATTTCGTTCGGACGTTTGCCCCATTTCCAAAGATTTGAACGATATCCTACATCGGCAGAAACGGTAATGCCCATTCTATTGGCAGTTTGTACGGCTTCCAAACAAGCTTGAAATGCACCTTCTGAAATGGCAGGAGTTATACCTGTAAAGTGAAACCAGGTGGTATCTTTTAGAATTTCTTCCCAATTAAAATCAGTAGGAGCAAGCGTGGCAAAAGCGGAATTGGCACGATCATAAACTACTTTGCTTGGACGCATAGCGGCTCCTTTTTCAACAAAATAAATGCCGATTCTATCGCCTCCATAAGCAATGTGTTGGGTTCCTACGCCAAATTTTTGAAAAATATTCGTGGCAGTACGCCCTAAATCATTATCTGGAAAACGAGTAACATGGCTGGCAGGAATACCTAAAATAGCCAACGAAGACGAAACATTTGCCTCGCCTCCGCCAAAATTTATATCAAACTGAGTAGCCTGTGGAAATCGTGAGAAATTTGGCGTACTCAAGCGCATCATGACCTCTCCGAAGGTAGTAACTTTCATATTTTTTCTTTTATAAATACTTACGAACTGCATCTGCGAATCCTTCTAATTGGGTTAAATCTTCACCCCAAAGACTACGATTAGCTAATACTTTTTCTAAATCAAAATCTTGCCATGCTTCGTAAAAATAAGGAGCAAAATTGCAGTTGATAGGATAATAACTACCGTTTGATTCTCCGTAATACGTTCCGTTTACTTCTTTTTCACCTTTCATAAACTGTAAATATGCGGCAAAACCCATGGCAAAAAGTTCAGGAGCTTTGCCAAATTCACGGTAATATTGAATAAGAATTGGAATGTTTCGCATCTTCATTTTGGTGGTATATTGGACTGAAATATCCAATAATTTATGGTTCAAAAATGGATTACGGAAACGGTCGAGTACCATTCTGCCAAATCTGTCTTTTACTTTTGAATCAATTTTATAGGGAATCGCCAAGGCAATTTCTCCTAACATCAAATTCATGATAATTCTACTCAAATATCCATTCGCCATAACATCTTTCACCGTTCTAAACCCTAAAAGATATGACATCGCACACTGTAAAGAATGTGTACCATTGAGCATACGGAGCTTCAATTCACGATAAATTTCAATGTCTCTTTCAATGATTACGCCCGAATCTGCTTGAGAGAATGATAGCACTTTACGGACGTGTTCATCGCCTTGAATTGCCCACAGACGATAAACTTCCGAAAGCACCATTAGATTATCTTGGTAACCAAATTTTGTCTGTAATTCGGTAACCATTTCTGCTTCTGGTTTTCCAGGTACTATTCTGTCAACCAATGAGTTACAGAAAGAGTTATGGCTTTTTAACCAATCAATAAATTCAACTTCGAGATTGTTTTTATGGGCTTGTTGAAGCACAATATCTTTCAACATATCGCCATTTCCAACGACTAATTCCGTTGGAACGATAACCATACCACTTTCAGTAGAACCGCCAAAAAACTTCCAACGCTCATGCAAAAAAGCTAACAGTTTTACGGGGAAAGAAGAAGGAGGATTATTGGTAATTTTATCATTCTCCAGAAACGCTATGCCAACCTCCGTGGTGTTTGAAATGACAATTTGCATTTCAGGATTTTTGGCACAATGCAAGATTTCATGCCATTGAGAACGGGCAGAAAGTGTGCGAGAAATGGAAGCATTTAAGATATATTCCTCAATGGGCTGCCCATTTTCGATACCTTTTACAGCGTGCGTAAAAAGTCCATCCTGTTCGTTGAAATCATCAGCGTCGCCTTTATCGGTTGATTTTACAACCACAATTCGCCCATTAAAAATGCCTTGTTTATTGGCTTTATCAATAAAATAATCGCACAATCCACGAAGTAAAACGCCCGTTCCGAACTGTAAAACTTTTTCTGGTAAATCAAAAACCGAGGGTTCTGGCAAGTTTAACTGTTTGCTCAAATTGACCGAATTAGAAGCTAAATGTGATTTGTTTAGTTTAAAGTTCATTATAAAGTTGTATGATTTTCGTTATAAATTTGAAAGTAAATTTAATACATAGATATACTCATTTTATGAGAATATTTTAGGCTTAAAAATTAAAATTGTTGGTTTTTTGATAAATACAAAAAGCGTAAACGTTTACAGAAAATTTTCTGATTCGTTTTACGCTTTTTTGTTTTTAAATGCTAAGTAAAATACTCGTAGCATGACTGAAAGACTTAATTTTTAGCAATAAAATAGTTGGAATAGTGATGCCATGAGTTTAAGCCTTAGTATATATTGCCAACGATTAAGCTTCTCCAATAGGTCCTCGATAATTCATTGGAAACTGAAAACCAATTGGGCTTTGGTCATCCGAAATTGCGCCATAAACCTCTTCGTATTTTTGGATATTCTCTTTTAAGGCTTGCATCAGGCGATACACGTGGTCGGGCGTGAGAATGACTCTTGATTTTACTCTTGCTTTTGGAATTCCAGGCATCATTTTGATAAAATCTATGACGAACTCACTTTGCGAGTGCGCTATCATTGCCAAGTTTACGTATTCTCCCTCTGCCATTTCCTCAGATAATTCTACGTTGATTTGATTTTCTTCTTCTTGTTTTGCCATTTTATTTTTGATGTTCGATATTCGTTTTTCGATGTTTGATGTTCGGGAGCAATACGAATATCAAACCTCGAAAAACGAATATCGAAATTAATAGTTTTTACAAATGTATTAATTATTGAGAGGGAAACAAAAATCAGCCCTAAATTGCATAAAATTTAGATTATTTGCTTACGAAAATCGAACTGAGCGACGGTCGCATCAATAAATGAACAATATGAAATATAAACACCTTTTTTTCGACCTCGACCATACGCTTTGGGATCATGATACTAACTCCCGAATTGGCTTGGAAGAAGTGTATCAACAATTTGACTTACAAGCTTTAGGGTTATTCTCTCCAACCCAATTTTACCTAAAATTTAACGAAATTAATCATCAGTTGTGGGATAAATATGAAGCAGGTAGAATTTCTCAACCCGAGTTGAGACATTCTCGTTTTCGATTAATTTTTAGTCAGTTGGGTGTGAATAATGATTCGATTTGTGATGAAATTTCGAATACTTATATCAGTATTTCTTCTAAAAAACACCACCTTTTACCTAATGCTCATGAGACGTTGGAATATCTCTTTCCGAAATATCCAATGCACATAATCACGAACGGTTTTGATGAAATTCAGTCCATAAAAATGAATGCGGGAAAGATTACCCATTTCTTTCAGGAGGTAGTTACTTCTCAAAATTCGGGCTATAAAAAGCCAGATTCTCGCATTTTTGAATATGCCTTAAAAAAGATAAAAGCCGTGCCACATGAATGTTTAATGATTGGCGATAGTTTTCAGTCGGATATTGTGGGAGCAACTCGGGCGGGAATTGATGCCGTTTTCTTTAATCCAGACCAACGAAATCAGGATATTTCGATTAAGCCAAAGTACGAAATTCAGGATTTGGGAGAATTGAAAGGGATTTTGTAGGAGAGAAGAAAAATGTTAAATTTATAATATGATTTTACCCCTTGCAGAAAGCGCTTTCATAGAGGATAGAAAATTATTAAATTATTGCCTTTCGGAGGAACATCCTATTGGTAAACATAAAGCACGTATTTTCAAATCAGCATTAAATATTACTATTGAAAATTATCTTTATCTTAAAGAATCTATTGAAATGGCTGTATTGACGAACGATGCCATTTTTGTTGAAACTACTGATTATGGCGATATTTATTATGTTGATTTTGAATTGATTAACTCTCCCAAAAGTTCCGTTGTTAGAACTTCTTGGATTCTCAAACATGAAGAGAACTTTCCTCGTATGACAAGTTTTTATGTTCTCATAAAATAAGAAATCATGGAATTATTAGATGTTGTAGTGTTAACGCAAGAAATTGAAAGCAAAAAACTCAAAAAAGGGTCTTTAGGAACAATTATTGAACAATTATCGGAGGATATTTTTATGGTTGAATTCGTTGATACTAAGGGAGTCACTTATGCTACTCCCATTTTATCATCAGAGCAATTGATGAAAGTTTATTATGAACCAGTAGAGGCATAATTTCAAAACATCGACAACTGATTATTATCCGTTTTATTATCAAAAATCTTCTTATCACGAATCAGTTTTTTGTGTTGTTCCAGAAAATCAACGAAATTGTCTAATTGATGGTATAATGGCGTAAAGTCGTAAGAATCAAATGAATACGTTTCTTGATAAACGTCTTCAAAGTCCGTAATAATGTAATCCAAGGTTTTTATGCCGTACTTTTTTAATCCTAATAAATAGAAATTTTGGTGATTGAGTGCAAAGCGATTAGGCGAATAGAAACGGGTCGATTTTAAATCTACAGCACGTTCAGTTCCAACTAAATCTACGTAGCCATAAATTAAACAATTCTTATATTTTGCTTCAGAATAAAACTGGGTTTTGTATTTTTGGGGTAACAAAGCCCTTGCTTTTTCAATGACTCCTTCCTTAAAATCGTCCTCATTTATGCCCGTCACGACTGCTTTCTCAAAATCAATTCCTTTTTGTTGTGCCGCAGTCGTTGGTTTGCGCACACGATTGATACGGTCAATCATCTCTTGCATATCCACGAGGATTTTACCCTGAGCATCAAGGGTTTTAGCTTCGTAATAAGCGAATGAGTTTAGAAGAGTTGGGTATATGCGGTACATTTTGGTTTAGTTATTTGTTGATTTAACGAAATCGAACTTCCCGAAACAATATCAATTGCATTTTTTGCTTTCGGGAAGTTGAAATATTTGGAACTTCCCGAAAGTAAAAATAACTTTCGGGAAGTAAATGAACCCCTCGCTGTTGTCTGTGTCTTCACAGTTGACTCCTAAGATAACCTCAATCCAATATATTAACCAATAACAAGACGTTCAACAGGCATATCTCCAACCAAATGGCTTTCGATAATCTCCTCAACATCAGATAGTTGTACGTTGCCATAGAATACTCCTTCTGGATAAACCACTAAAGAAGGTCCAAAAGCGCAAACATCTAAACAACCCGTTTTCTGGGCTCTTATTTCGGTTAATAATCCTTTTTCTTTCAATGAATTTTTGAAAGCATCGACCAGCGCCATGCCTCTTTCGTCACCACAACATTTTTTGGGTGCGTCTTTCTGATTTGTACAGATAAAAACGTGTTTTTTGTATTTCATTATATGTTTGTAAAGTAAAAAATCCAACCTTTCACGCAATTTACCAGTTTTATCTTAAATTTGACTTACAACTTTTAGACTTAGAACTTACAACTTCAAAATAATGACTTTTCAAACCCAAGAACAATACCAATTTATCGAAAGTATCCTCTTTGAAAACTTAGGCTATCACCCAGAAATGCTTGATTTTCAGTTTTTTTATGGAGGTAATTTCAATCTTGCCGTAAAAGTAAAAATATCGGAAGGAGAGTATTTTATTAAGTGGAATCAGGGCGACCATGAGGGAATGTTTGAGTCGGAGGCACGTAGTTTACAGGTCTTGCGGGATACGGGTGTAATGTCGATTCCAGAAGTAATTAATCACGGTAAAATTGTGGATAAAGAATACTTGATGATGGAATTTTTGACGACCAGTTTCAAGCAATCCAATTATTGGCAAGATTTCGGACAAAAACTGGCAAAATTGCATAAACATACAAATCCACAGTTTGGACTCAATTTTAATAATTACATCGGAGCCTTGCGACAGTCTAACGAATGGATGGATGATGGCGTACAATTTTTTATCGAAAAACGCTTGAAAGTTCAAGTGGGATTGGCGCTGTATGACCGCAAAATTTCGGAAGAATTACACGAAAAATTTGATCAATTATACGAAAAATTACCTTCGTTAATTCCCAATGAAAAACCAGCTTTACTGCACGGAGATTTATGGTCGGGAAATGTAATGGCTGATAATAAAGGGCTTGTTGGTTTGGTTGACCCTGCTTGTTACTACGGTTTGCGAGAAGCTGAACTGGCTTTTACGACCATGTTTGGCGGTTTTGAAACAACCTTTTACGAAGCCTACCACGAAGTAAATAACATCGAAAATGGCTTTGGCGATAGAATTCCACTGTATAATTTATATCCGCTGATGGTTCACGTGAATTTATTTGGCGGTGGATATTTGGATGCAGTGGAGAAGATTTTGAAGAAATTTTTAGATTAACTGTAACTTCCATATCGGACAAGTATATCAGACCACGGATTTTACGGATTTAACAGATTTACACGGATAATAATAGGAATAAAAATCCGTGTAAATCCGTTTAATCTGCAAAATCCGTGGTCTAATTCATAATAACTAACCCCACGATGAATTTCACAACTGAAACTTGGATTTATATCGGCATTGGCTATTTGGCTTTGTGTATTCTTGCGTATTTTATTCAAGAAAGATTTATTTTCAAGCCCGAGAAACTTCATGCTGATTTTGAATATAAATATGATTCTCCCTTCGAGGAACTCCATTTTGAACCCGAAGAAGGCGTGAAAATCAATGGTTTACGATTCTTTCACGATAAACCCGTTGGCTTGGTGATGTATTTTCATGGCAATACCCGAAGCATCAAAGGCTGGTCGAAATATGCGGTTGATTTTACCCGACACGGCTACGATGTAGTAATGATTGATTATCGTGGTTTTGGAAAATCAATCGGCAAACGTACGGAGGAAAATCTCAACAAAGATTCGCAATTTGTGTATAATAAAATGAGGTCGAAATATGGGTATAAAGAAGAAGATATCATTGTGTATGGACGGTCGTTGGGCAGTGGTTTTGCCTGTAAATTGGCTTCAAATAATCGTCCTAAAATGTTGATTTTAGATGCGCCATATTATTCATTTTCGCATTTGACGAATCGTTTTTTGCCTTTTATGCCCATTGCGATGATTTTACGTTTTAGTATCAGAACGGACATTTGGATTAAGTATGTTAGATGTCCCATTTATATTATTCACGGTACAAAAGATTGGTTAATTCCCTATTCTTCCTCGGTTCGTTTACAGAGTCTCGTTCCGCTAACTGCCAGATTAACACCCATTTACGGAGGCGGACATAATAATTTACCTTCATTTCCAGAATATCACCAAAAATTAGAAGAAATCTTGAAAGGGCATTTTGATTTATATTTTGATAAATATGAGAAAGGGGATTTTAGGGAATAATTTTTTTAATGGACAATGGATAATTGATAACAGACAATTAATAATTAATTACAACAATCGGCTTTTAATTATTGTCCATTACCAATTAATTACAATCGCCTCCCTAACAGGACGATACGCCAAATCTACCATTGAAGCATTTACGTATAAAGTCTCGCTCACTTGTTGTTGTCCATACGCTTCATGTATATGCCCAAACACGTGCAATTGTGGGCGTACACGATTTTGAACAACATCCAATAAATCCTCACAACCCACTTTTTCACCTCGGTCAGTGGCATCCAAAATACCGAAAGGTGGTCCGTGCGTAATGAGAATATCCGTATTAGTCGGAATTAAATCCCAGTGTTTACGAATATCTTTCCCACGTTTACGATTAAACGCCCAATCGTAAAACCACGGCTGAATTGGCGAACCCCAAATGCGTAATCCTTCAATCAAAATACCACTATCATTGAGATAATCGGCATTGGTAATGAGTCGTTTGGCTTCTTTCGGATATTTTTCAAAAAAGAAATCATGATTGCCCGCAATAACTACTTTATGCCGATGCGGCAATGAACCCATCCATTCATTAAACATTTCAATTTCTTCAATTCGTCCCCTTGAAGAAACATCGCCCGCATGAATCAATAAATCACCGTCAGGAATGGTCATGCGGTGTTGGAGACTATGAGTATCAGATATACAAACTATTTTCATTTTTTTCTTTTTTACGGTAGCTCGAAATGCTATTTCGAGCTACAGTAACCCATAATTAATTTTTTTTCGATAAATTTAGCCAAACAAACTGAAAACCCATGCAACGTAGAACATTCATTAAACAAACCACAGCCCTGACGGCATTATCAAGCGTAAACATAAATGCCCTACCCGCCGACTTCCCCATCGTTCTTTCCACATGGAAGAACGAAAAAGCCAATGATGCCGCTTGGGAATCGCTCAAAAAATCAGGCAGAGCCTTAGATGCTGTTGAAGCAGGGGCAAGAATTCCCGAAGCCGACCCTAATGATACCTCCGTGGGATACGGTGGCTTTCCCGACCGTGATGGCTTTGTCACCCTCGATGCCTGTATTATGGACGAAAAAGGCAATGCAGGATCGGTTACTTTTCTTCAAAATATCATGCACCCGATTTCAGTAGCGAGAGCAGTTATGGAAAAAACGCCGCACGTAATGCTTTCGGGTGAAGGAGCCTTGCAATTTGCGCTTGCTCAAGGATTCAAAAAAGAAAATTTGTTGACAGAATCGGCCAAAAAAGCGTGGGAAGAATGGAAGAAAACATCAAAATACGAACCCAAAATCAACATTGAGCGCCACGATACCATCGGACTTTTGGCCTTGGGAAATAAGGGTGAAATCTCTGGAGCGTGTACCACCAGCGGATTAGCCTTCAAAATACACGGTAGAGTAGGGGATTCGCCCGTTATTGGTGCGGCCGTTTTTTGTGATGATGAAGTTGGAGGGGCGTGTGCAACAGGTTTGGGTGAGTTCGTCTTGAAAACGCTTGGTTCATTTTTAATTGTAGAATTAATGCGAAATGGGAAAACACCTCAACAAGCCTGCGAAGAAGCAATTATGCGAATTGTAAAAAGATATAATTACAAAGAATTTCAAATTGGATATCTTGCCTTGAACAAAAAAGGCGAATATGGAGCTTATGCTATTCAATCAGGATTTAGTTATACACTTACTGAAAAAGGCGTAACAAAAGTTTTTGAGTCGAAAAGTTATATGAAGTAGATTAGAATAAATTAGATCACAGATTCTTATGGTCAGACAGATTTGCACAGATAAATTCAAAAGATTCGTGTAAATCTGTTAAATCCCAACTCCGTTGCGGGTTCATTCGTGGGCTATTAACTTATGCCTTTTTGTCAGGAAAATGAATTAAAACATCCTTGGCAAGTTGTTTGTTTGTAATTACATTCATACCTAATAATTGATTTGTACAATGTTTCTTTGTAAATCAAAAAGGATGGCTTATTTTTACTGACGATTCTAAGCAAAAAAATGGACGAACAAGAAGAACTCCAAGCAACTCAAACCTATTCTGATCTCGAAAAGCACCGTGTCTTCGAGAAAGAATTTATGCCTCATATTACCTCTATGTACAATTTTGCCTTTCGTTTGACTAATGACGAAGACGATGCAAATGACCTCGTACAAGATACATATCTTAAAGCATTCAGATTTATTAACTCATTTTCACAGGGAACAAACGCAAAGGCTTGGTTGTTCCGCATCTTGAAAAATAGTTTTATAAATGATTTTAGAAAAAAGTCGAAAGAACCCGCCAAAGTGGATTATCAGGACGTTGAAACGACCTATAATTCAGAGGAGGATGCTGAGACGAACCAAACCGTAGATTTACGGGTAGAATCAGTTCAGGACTTGATTGGCGACGAAATTGCCAATGCTTTGAATGCTCTTCCTGTCGATTTTAGGACGGTTATTATCCTTTGTGACGTGGAAGGATTCACCTATGAAGAAATGGCAAAAATTCTTGATATTCCCATCGGTACAGTTCGATCAAGATTGCACCGTGCCAGAATGTTGTTGAAAGAAAAATTAAAATCGTATGCCAAATCGTTAGGCTATGATGTCAATGCTGACACTATGGCAGAATAGTTGAGATTAATTGAAATTAGTTATTAATTATTGGTGTGACAAATATTAAGTAGTAATTACTACTTTTCCTTTGAACATTTTTAATAACCATTAACTTTTTTTATCTCTTCGGGAATTATTTTAAAACACCCCCTGTTTAATAACTACTTGAATAATAAACAACAAACAAAGAGTTAGACCAATATTAAATATTTCATAATCCATAAAAAAATGGTTTCCGAGGCTGAGAAAATTCAAAAAAAGACATCATGTGAACATCAATCTGATTGCATGAAAATGGTACAACTGATTGTGGACGGTCAGGCAAGTGATGAACAAATTAACCAATTCAAATTGAATATGGATAAATGTTTACCTTGTGAAAAAGGCTATGAATTGGAAAAATGTATCAAAGAAACAATGCAACTAAGATTAGAAAAAAAATGTATCCCTTCGGATTTGATTGACTGTATAAAACAGAAAATCAATATGTTATAAAATTCTTTTTTAGAATTATTTTATTTTAAGTTATTAAGTTAGTCGTTTTATGCGGTTTAACTTAATAACTTTTTATTTTTGTAGAAATTTATTTCATACCAATCCTCTGCTTAACGAGTTGGCAATGAACTATTATCATATCAATCACTCTTGGAAAACGGTAAACTTATTATCTTCTCTGCCCCATCTGGATCGGGCAAGACCACTATTGTCAAACATCTTTTGGCAAATAACGATAACTTGGGCTTTTCAATCTCTGCTTGCACCCGTGATAAACGTGGGCGTAACGAAGAAAATGGCAAGGATTATCATTTCATGACACCCGACGAATTCAAAGAAAAAATTATCAATAATGAGTTCGTGGAATGGGAAGAAGTCTATCCAGGAGCCTATTATGGTACGTTGAAATCTGAAATTGAAAGATTGTGGGCATCGGGGAAACACGTAATTTTTGACGTAGATGTGCGTGGAGGTGTGAAATTGAAGGAATATTATAAAGAAAGAGCCCTATCAATCTTCGTAAAAGTACCCAGCGTGGAGGAATTAGAAAAACGGCTTCGTGAACGTGGAACTGACTCGGAAGATTCAATTTCAAAAAGAGTTTTCAAAATGAAATTTGAAATGGCTTTTCAAGACCAATTTGACGTTATTTTAGTAAATGACGACTTAACAACGGCATTCAGAAAAGCACAGAAGTTATTTGATGAATTTATTGAAGGTTAGGGATTAGGAATTGGGTAATTAGGGATTAGTTTTTTGTCCCTAATTACTCAATTCCTAATTACCTGATTCCTATAAAAATGAAAATCGGTTTATTCTTTGGGTCATTCAACCCTATTCATATTGGGCATTTGATTGTGGCAAATGTCATGGCAACTACCACCGACTTAGAACAAGTTTGGTTTGTGGTCTCGCCCCAAAATCCATTCAAGAAAAATAATTCTCTTTTGCACGAATTTGACCGTCTGACGATGGTTGAAAAAGCCATTGCCGATAACTCAAAATTCAAAGCAATTGATATTGAATTTTCGATGCCAAAACCTTCTTTTACGATTGATACACTGATAAGAATACAAGAAAAACATCCGCAACATGAGTTTAAATTAATTATTGGTGGTGATAATTTAGCTCAATTTCCCAACTGGAAAAATCATGATAAAATCTTGGAATATTTTGGTTTATATGTCTATCCAAGACCCAATTCTGTGAGAAGTGACTTAGAAAATCATCCGAATGTAAAATCCATTAATTCGCCTTCTTTGGATATTTCAGCGACTTTTATTCGAGATTGTCTAAAAAATAAGCAATCCATTAAATATATGGTACCAGAAGTGGTGGAGGAATATATTTTGTGGAAGAAATTTTATTTGTAGCCGTGATTTTTGAGAAAATGACTTGGTAAAACTCATAACTCAATGCTCATAGCTCACAGCTATTAATATGAAAATCAGTATTTTAGGTTCCGGTTGGCTTGGCTTACCCTTAGGAAAATATTTAGTAGAAAATGGTTATTCCGTTAAAGGTTCAACCACTTCTGAGAGCAAAATAACGTTGCTTTCAGCAGTAGGTATTGAGCCTTTTTTGTTGAAATTTGCTCCTGAAATTGAAGGTAAGGATATTATTAATTTTCTAAATTCCGAAATTTTAATCATCTGCATTCCTCCACGAGCGGGCAAATACGGAGAAGATTTTCACGTACAGCAAATCCAATCTTTGATGGGATATTTGCCTTCATCCAGCATCAAATCCATTATTTATACTTCCTCCACTTCCGTTTATCCAGACTTGAATCGTGAAGTAACGGAACAGGATGAAGTTTTAGAAAATCATGCGTTAATTAAGGTCGAAAATTTACTAAAAATCCTTTCCAAAAACGTTACGATTCTGCGTTGTGGAGGATTGATGGGCGGTGAAAGAATACCCGCAAAATACTTTGCCGGAAAGACGATTAATACGGGAGGAATTCCCGTGAATTATGTTCACCAGCAAGATGTAATTCAAATAATTACCCTGATATTAGAGAAAGGTTTTTGGCATGAAACATTTAACGTAGTTTCGCCTATACATCCGATTCGGAAGGAAATTTATTTTAAAAATTGTGAAGAATTAGGCTTTGAGAAACCCATTTTTGAAGAACCTTCTGAAGAGATACCGTTTAAAATAATTAGTTCACAAAAGTTGATTTCACAGACTGGCTATGAGTTTTTGTATGCTAATCCTTTGGATTTTAGGTATTTGTGAGATAACCAAACTTATGTCAATCCACGCTTGTTCTCAAACAAAAACACAAATCCATGCTTCGCAGACTCATTCGTTTAATTCCTCTTTTTTTAGTGATTGCCCTTGCCATCTATGCTTGGGAAAAAGTGAAAGATTTTAAAAATCCTTTTAGTAGCGGAGAAGTGGAGGTTTCACATAATGTTTTGTTACAACAAATTTCTTCAATGGGGAAGTTGGAATTAGTAAAATACAATTTTCGAGATGTGGTAGAAAGCAAGATTAAAAAGGATTTATTGCCCGATGCAAAAGTGCTTTTAATCGTTTCGGGAGAAGCCACGGGATGTTTGGATTTAACCAAAATTAGATTGGGCGATATTAGTGAAAAAGATAGTATTTTGGTCGTTCATTTACCCGATCCAGAAATATGTAGTTATAAGATAGACCATTCAAAATCAAAGGTTTATAGTACAGAATATGCCTTTTTGGATGAAGCAAAGTTAGTGGATAATGCCTTTCAAAAAGCGGAAAGTCAGATTGCACAAAACGCCAAGGATATGGGTATTTTGGAACAAACTAAAAAATCGGCCGAACAAATTCTAAAACCGTTTATTGAAAATGTATCCAAGAAAAAAGTCGTGTTTTTGTATGCTTTGAAAGATGAGAAGAGGGAATTACGGTGAATAAATTGACAGTTGACAATTGATAATGAACAATTGGCAGTTGTAAATTACAAATTAACCATTAATAATTATCTACTGTCAATTATCCATTGTCAATTAACAATCACCACTTTTCCCATCACCTTCCGATTCAGCATTTCGTATAAAGCATCGGATACTTGTTCGAGTGAATATTGGGCGTGTACATGCGGTTTTAAATTTCCTTTGGTAATGAAGTCTAATAATTCCTTAAAATTTTGAAAACTCTCTTTCGGTTCGTTTGTGGCAAATGCTCCCCAAAATACACCCACAATGGATGCACCTTTCAAAAGCGGTAAATTTAAAGGTAAACTTGGAATATCGCCCGCTGCAAAACCAACGACTAAATAACGACCTTTCCAAGAAATTGAACGAAAAGCAGGTTCGGAATATTGACCACCAACGGGGTCGTAAACCACATCCACACCCTTTCCGCCCGTGATTTCCTTGATGCGGTCTTTTAAATTTTCAGTTGAATAATTAATAATTTCATCGGCACCATATTTTTTGCAAAGTGCCAGTTTTTCATCCGTTGAAGCTGCCGCAATTACTTTTGCTCCCATGATTTTTCCTAATTCAACGGCTGCCAGACCAACGCCACCCGCAGCGCCCAACACCAAAAGGGTTTCGCCCGCTTTCAATTCAGCTCGGTTTTTTAAAGCATGATAGGATGTGCCGTATGTGTACATTACCGACGAAGCCGTGATAAAATCCAGTCCTTCGGGCATTAATAATGTCGTTTTTGCATCGGCTTCAACTTCTTCGGCAAAACCGCCAAAACTGGTCAATGAAAACACTTTATCGCCTACTTTCAAGTGCGTTACGCCTTCGCCAACTTCCTTGATAATGCCAGAAACCTCTCCACCTGGCGAAAAAGGCATCGGTGGTTTTATTTGGTATTTTCCTTGAATAATTAACGTATCAGGGAAATTTACGCCACAGGCTTTTATGCTGATTACGACCTTTCCAGGGGAAGCATTCGGAGAATTAACGTCCTCAACGACAAGTGTTTCTGGAGGCCCATAGGTTTTGCAAAGTACAGCTTTCATATAATTAATGATGAATAGTTTATATTTAATAGTTGAAAATTACAACTTTGGCTACAAAATAAAAAGATTCTGTGAAATATTAATTCCATAGAACCTTTTGATGAATCAACAAAATTTTAACTATTATCTATTTTCTGTTAATTATTAACTAATTACGCTTCTTCGGTTTTTTCAACTTCTGGTTCAGCCGTTTTCACAAAAGCCTCGGGCATATTTGCCGAAAGAATATTAAACCAATTTATCATCTTTTTAACGTCAGATGAATAAACTTTCTCACGGTCAAAATCAGGTGCTACTGAATCCAAGAAATCGAAAAGGTCGGCATCCGTTGAATTTTTTACATCCATTTCTACTTTATCGCCGTGTTTTTCTTTGATTGCCATAAAAATATCTCCCAACGGAATGGCATTATCTTGATGATTCGCCATATACACCGAAATATCCTTCAAAACTGATACACGAGCATTTGCACCTACCACTGAACGAGCTTTCTTACCGTCTAAACTTTCCACGATTACACCCGTGCGAGTAGGTTTCAAAATTCTATACAAACCGCTTTGTCCTGAGATATTCGCAACTTCTTTTAATAATTCCATTTGTTTTATTATTCGTTAGTCATAAGTTTTCAAGTGAATTTCAGCTAAAATACTTACGCCAAGTTGATTATTTTATTTGATGATTATTTTTACAAAAATACTGGTTAAATCTTTACAAAGAAAATGAGAGATTTTAATAAATTCCTACCTCTCGAAACGCATCACTTTCCCAAAACTCTTTATTTAAATCCGAAATCGTGTGTAAAATCTCTTCACGACCGCTTCCATTAACGGAAGATGTTACAAAAAATTGCGGCATTTCTTCCCACGTTTCTAATATTTTCTGTTGGTATAATTCCACGTTTCTATCCACCGCTGTTTTCGATAATTTGTCGGCTTTTGTGAAAACAATACAAAAAGGAATTCCTCTTTCTCCCAATGTATTGATAAACTCAATATCCAGTTTTTGAGGTTCGTGTCTGACATCTACCAGTACAAAAGTGTACAATAAATTCTCCCGATTTTCGAGATATTCGTGAATCATCGTTTCAAATTTTTCACGGTCAGTTTTACTAACTTTTGCATAACCATAGCCGGGTAAATCGACTAAATACCATTTTTTATCAATTTCAAAATGGTTGATTAATTGCGTTTTTCCAGGCGTCTGCGAAGTTTTCGCTAAATTCTTTTTTTGAACAATAGAATTTATCAACGAAGATTTCCCTACGTTAGACCTTCCAATGAAGGCATATTCTGGTTTATCAGGCTTCGGACATTTTAGATAATCCGTATTACTCTGTATAAAAATTGCTTCTGATATTTTCATTTATAAATATATAAAATTTGACAAGGAAACATGAATAAAAAGTCATTATGTAACACTATGGGAATTGATAAATATTAACAAAAAATAAGTGTAATTTGCTAAATTATTAACAAATGATAATTATTAAAACAATTTGAAAAAAATATGTAGAAAAGCATTTCATTTTTAATAAAAAATTTGCAATGCTTGTAAAACATCTGCAAATTTACGCAAGAATTATCATTTCCGCTCTCTACACTCTGCAATAGTGTATTCCTTACAAAGCTTCCCGCCATAAAATGGAGCTATAAACATTAAGTATTATATGTGATATTGGTTACTTTATTTCGTTTTATTCGTTCTAAGACAAAGTGAATATATGCGATATATACATAGATATTGATTGCTTTGCATTTTACCAAAACCCCGTATATATTTGTCCATTAAATCAAATCCCCATTAACACCTGATTTATTTTTTCTAACAACAACATGAAGAAACTCAACTTTTCACTGCTTTATACAGCAGTAACCTTCAGTTTGGTCAGTACTGTGGCAATTGCCCAAAATGACCTACCGCCTAACGCCGTAAACGGTAAGTGTTATGCGAAATGTTTGAAGCCTGCACAGTTTACCACTAAAACTGAGCAGTACATAGCCAAAGAAGCTGGAAAGACCCTTGCGGTTGTACCTGCGGCAATGGGTACGGAAACCCAATCAATCCTCGTGAAAGAGGCTTCTAAGCGTTTGGAAGTAATTCCTGCGACTTACAAGACGGTTTCAGAGCAAGTATTGGTAAAAGAAGCTGGTAAAACAGTAACAGTTGTTCCTGCAGTTTACAAAACAGAAACAGAAAGTTATTTAGTGAAAGAGGCTTATAAGCGTTTGGAAGTAATTCCTGCAACTTACAAAACAATTACCGAAAATATCTTCGTGGGTGGTTGTCCAACAGGTTCTTTCTTAGCAGGTTCTTGGGACAATGCTCGTAAATCATTCATCGGAATGGACGGAGCAGTTGTAACAGGAAGTCCTTGTAAAAAACAAGAAGTTGTGCCAGCAGTATTGAAATCAGAAACTGAGCAGTATGTTTCTAAACCAGCATCGAAAACTTATACAGTTATTCCTGCGGTTTACAAAACAGAAACTGAGCAATACATGGTGAAACCTGCATACTCACGGGTGGAGACTATCCCTGCTGAATACAAAACTGCTTCTGAGCAAGTGTTAGTAAAAGAAGCCTCAAAAGTATTGACGGTTATTCCAGGTACTTTCAAAAGAGTAACTGAGCAGCGTTTGATAAAAGATGCTTCAACTGTTTTAGCGGCTCAACAATTTGGTTATAAATCAATGTCTGAGCAAATTTTGGTGAAAGAGGTCTCTAAACGCTTAGAAGTTGTTCCTGCCACTTACAAAACGGTAACTGAGCAAATCTTATTGAAAGAAGCATCAACTGCTTTAGTAACAACGCTACCAGTGTATGAAACTGTCACAGAAAAAATTAAAATTCGTGACGAATATACTAAATACGAAAGAGGTAAAGCTGACCCAGGATGTTTGTCTGCTAATCCAGAAGATTGCCGTATTCTTTGTTTAGTAACTGTTCCTGCTGAATATAAAACAATCACAAAACAAGTATTGAAAGTTCCTGCTGGAACAAAAGAAGTAACAACACCTGCTCAGTATCAAACGATTACTAAGCAAGTTTTAGCTACTCCAGCATCAACTCGTGAAGTTGTAATTCCTGCTGAATATGCCACATTTACTAAACAAGTTATTGTTGCGCCTACTGCTACTGGAACTAACGTAAATGCTATGTTTGCTACTTCAACTGCGATTGCTGCTCAATATGAGACCATCACTCGTGAAGTTGTTGACCAAGCTGCTCGTGTTACGGAAAAAGAAGTTCCTGCTGAATACAAAACGATTACAAGAACAATATTAGCAAAAGCTGCTTCTTCTCGTGAAACTGCTATTCCTGCTGAATATGCTACGATTACGAAACAAGTATTAGTGAAAGATGCTGAAGTGAAAGAGCAACCAATTGCGGCTCAATACGCAACTCGCACTAAGCAAGTAGTGGTTTCTCCTGCAACAGTTCGTTTATTAGATGTTACTACACCATGTGCAACTCCAAGTGAGAGCAGTGCTGTTGCAACTACAACGGGTACTGGTAAATTAGCTGTTGGTGGAAGTTGCTATCAAACGATTACGAAGCAAGTGGTAGCTACTGCTGCTGCCACTCGTGAAATCGTAGTACCGGCGCAATATGCAATTCGTTCTAAACAAGTATTAGTTTCTCCGGCAACGACTAAAGTAATCGAAACACCTGCACAATACGGAACACGTACTCGTCAGGTTGTAGGTAGTGCTGCTGCGACTCGTGAAGTTGAAATTCCTGCGGAATACAAAACGATTACTAAGACTGTTGTTAAAGCTGCGGCAAAAACTACTGAAACAACTATTCCTGCTGAATATGGTTCTTATACGACTACTGCTCAAACATCGGGTAATTCGTATGCTGAGTGGACGGAAGTTCTTTGTGACCAAAACTTGACTACTGCCATGATTATTCAAATCCAGAAAGCATTGAAAGCCAAAGGATATGATCCAGGTCCAATTGATGACATCATTGGCGTAAGAACTAAGGCTGCTATTTTACAATTCCAAAAAGATAAAAACTTATCAACTGGTAATTATAGAAGTATTGAAACGTTGAAAGCATTAGGAGTAATTCTTTAAGACTTTTAATTTTTCTGCAAAAAAAGTCCTAAGAAAATTTCTTAGGACTTTTTTTGCGGTTAAAATTCTGATAATCAGTATTTTATAGGGTTAAAATTGCAAATAGAAAATTTTTGGCTTGATTATTGAAATACGCTATTTCTAATACTACCTCATCAAATATGATATGATAAAGAAATTGTTAATCATAGCCTTTTTATTGATTTCCGCAAAGATAGAAGCCCAAGATATTATTTCAGCCTCATTTTTTACAGGAAGTTATCAGGATTTATTGCAGGAAGCCAAACGCTTGAAAAAACCAATTATCTTAGATTTTTCGGCCTCTTGGTGTGGACCTTGTAAGAAAATGGAACGAGAAACCTATTCAGATGAGTTGATTGCTTCGATTATTAGTTTGAAATATTTTGCGTATAAAGTTGATGCCGATGATACTGATGGATTAGAAATTGGGGAAAAATATAAAGTAACACAATTGCCAACAACCTTATTTTTAGATTATAATGGGAAGGTTTTGGGGCGATTAAAAGGTTTTTATCCACCCGAATATTTTATTAAAATGTTGGAAATGAATCAAAATAAAAGAAGAGGAGTGTTTGATAAAGAAGAAGATTTTGATAGATTGATAACGAGTCTGTAACCGTACATTTATTAAAAGTTACATAATATTTTGTAGAAAAATAAATACAAAATGCCAAGCAAAAATGCCCTTTTAATATGATTTGGAGGGCTTTTTTTTATTTCTGCTTAATCTCTATATGTTTTAAGAAAAACCAAATTTAACAATTCCTTAACATTAGAGAAACACAAGCGACCTACCTTTATGACTAAATACCAATATGAATAACTCCGATTTGAAATTGTAATACTTTGAAAAAGACTAATGGTAAATCTTAGATGCTTATTTTCAATGTATTACATAAATTCATTTTCAAATTTTCAAACCAAAACCACAATGTTCGGACTCGAAACATCTCTGTTTATTCTTCTATTTCTTTGTTTATTTTTAGCGTGTGCTTTTGAATTCGTGAATGGGTTTCATGACACAGCCAATGCAGTTGCAACTGTTATTTATACAAACACGTTGAAACCTACACAAGCAGTAGTTTGGTCTGGAATGATGAATTTCTTAGGATTACTTACTGGTGGAGTAGGAGTAACTATGTCAATTATTGGATTGTTGCCCACGGAACTGCTCATTGACCCCAATGTTTACCATGCCATGGCTTTGGCATTCTCAATGTTGATTTCTGCCATCATTTGGAACTTGGCAACTTGGTATTTTGGTATTCCAGCCTCATCCTCTCACACACTAATTGGTTCAATTATTGGTATTGGAATAGGATACGCATTATTGCCAGAAAATAATAAAGGGATGTCAACGGTAAACTGGGACAAAGCTGTTGAAATTGGTCAAGCACTTTTATTATCGCCACTATTTGGTTTTGCAGTAGCTATTGTGTTTATGTATATTTTAAGAAAATCAATCAGTAATAAAGATATTTTTAAAGAACCCAAAAAAGATACACCGCCTCCGCTATGGATTCGAGGTTTATTAGTCATGACTTGTACCTTGGTAAGTTTTTTCCATGGGCGCAATGATGGACAAAAAGGTATAGGCTTGGTAATGTTGGTCCTAATTGCTTTTTTACCACATTTTTTTGCGATAAATACAGACGTTGACCCTTTTAAATTAAAAAAAGAAGTATCGATAGTTCAGATAATAATTGCTAAAATTGACACGAACAAGCTTTCTTCAACTGAAAAAGAGAGTTATGCAACTGTTTTGAAAGGAGCGAAAAGCCTCAGTGTGATTTTTGGTAATAAAACGCTTAATGCCAAAAATTTAACCGTTGAGACGAAATTAGAAATACGGAAAGACGTTTTGAATATCAATAAGTATTCAAAAAAATTAATGGAAAGTGATGCTGTTACTTTAAGTGCAGATGACAAAAACGCCTTAAAAAATGCAACCTCTGGTAAAAAAGCACCTTTCTTTACTTTCGGAAATTCTAATAATGGATTATCATCCTTAACTGACTTTGCGCCACAGTGGGTAATGTGGATGATTGCCGTGTCATTAGGTTTAGGAACAATGATTGGCTGGAAACGTATCGTTGTAACAGTCGGGGAGAAAATCGGAAAACAACATCTTACTTATGCCCAAGGTGGTGCGGCAGAATTAGTTGCCGCAATTACGATTGGTTTATCAACGGCTTATAAGTGGCCTGTTTCAACTACGCACGTATTATCTTCGGGTATTGCCGGTTCAATGGTTGCTTCAAAAGGAATCAAGAATTTACAAGGTGGAACAATTAAAAATATTGTGATGGCTTGGGTACTTACGCTGCCAGTAACTATATTATTATCAGCAACAATTTTCTATCTACTGCGTACAATTTTATCATAAATTTTATTACAAACCAATATCGAAAATCTAAATGGCAAGAATAGATTGTATGAAGTAGATGCTTCATACAATCTATTTTGTTTTACAATCTACTGCTTCAAAGTCGTCTCAAACAATTTAAAAATCCGCTTATATTCATCCATCCAAGACGTTGGTTCTACAAAACCGTGGTCTTCCATGGGATAAGATGCTAACTCCCAGTGTTCCTTTCTGAGTTCAATGAGTCGTTGCGAAAGTCGAACGGCATCTTGATAATGCACATTGACATCCACCATTCCGTGACAAATTAATAGATTTCCCTTCAAACCCTCAGCGTGATAAATGGGAGAACTTCGCTGATAAGCAATTGAATCCGCTTGTGGTTCATTCAAAATATTAGCGGTATAAGGATGATTGTAAGCCGCCCAATCCGTTACGGGACGTAAAGCTGCACCCACCGCAAAAACATCGGGTTTGGTAAACATCGCCATCAAAGTAATAAATCCTCCGTACGAACCACCGTAAATACCAATTTTCTTGTAGTCAATTCCCTGTTGTTCAACTAAGTATTTAGCAGCATCCACGTGGTCAGAAAGGTCTTTTCCACCCATAAAACGGTAAATTCCAGTCCGCCAATCTCGCCCATAACCCGCCGAACCACGGTAATCAATATCCAGCACGGTATAACCATTATCCACCAACATATTATGGAACATATATTCTCTGAAATACTGACTCCACCACTTGTGAACATTTTGTAAATAACCCGCTCCATGAACGAAAATCACGGCTGGTTTTTTGCCTTGCTCACCAGTTTTGGATTCGTATAAACGAGCGTAAACATCCTGACCATCTTCGGCTTTGAAAGTGACAATTTCGGGTTCACGCCATTTGTATTCTTTAAATTGACGACTCTGCGATTTTGTGATTTGCGAAGGAGCATTATTCACTTCATTCTCCTGTAAAAATACTTCCCAAGGGCGATTTGAAAAGGAGTTTAAGTAGACCAATTTTGTTTCGTCTGGCGATAAAACCACTTGATTGGAACCCGTCATTTTCGTCAAACGAGTCCGAACGCCACCCGTTGCTACCATGCGATAAAAATGCTGCTCTCCAGGATTCACCTCATTTGTGGTGAGATAAAAATTTTGTTTATCACGAGATAATTGCACCGATTGAACTTCAAATTTTCCTTTTGTGAGTTGCTTGCGAACGGAAGTTAATAAATTCACGGCATAAAGATGCGAATATCCATCAGCTTCCGACTGAAAGTAAAGCGTTTGATTATCGGCCAAAAAACCCATCGTTCCTGCATTTCCCCCAGCACCAATGCCAGGTCCACCAATCCAAGCTTCATCACGCTGACGGTCAATGGTTTGTAATTGTTGCGTAGCAGGGTCGAGACGCATAATCCAACGGTCTTTATTGTCCTGACTTTTTACGACTAAAACGCAATATTTCCCATCTTCTGACCAAATAACGTTACTGAAAATTACTTTTCTGGGTTCAGGTTTCTTTTTGGCGGTATCTTTTTTAACGACAAGTGATTTTTTTACGTAATCTTTCAAATAATCAGGCTCGTCGAAAATTCCTTCAATTGTTTTCGTTAAAACCTGCAAAGCAGTATCTTTTTTGATGTCATAAACCCAAAATTCATACGATGTTTGGGCGGCTCCCACTTTCGTGCGGGCGGGTAAATCCTCGGTAAAACCAGATTCGGTTACATAACTTGGCACAAAAGCCGATTTGGCTCCCGTTGCCGATTTTGTCAAACGATAAGTGATATATTTTTCATCGGGACTCAATTGTGGTTCTAAAACGTTTTTATCCTCCACAAAAATCTCTTTGGCACGTTTTGGTAAATCCGCTTTTTGGATTTTATCGCCTTCTTTTTTCTTATCGGAACGTTCTTTTAAAATGCCGAATAGACTTAATTGGTCTTGTTTTTGCCATTTTTCCTGCTCGCTCAACTTAGGCTCAGCTTTCTTAGTTCCCAACTGAAAATTGGTCAATTGGTCAATTTCTCCATTGCTGATATTGAAGCTAAAAAGGTTGTTGCCCTTCGTGAAAACGATTTTATCATCTTTACCATTAAAGCTTGGATTAGACTCCGATTCAACGGTATTTGTAATTTGCCGAATCGCCATCGTTCGGCAATCCATCAAGAATAAATCACCATTTTTGGAATAAATTTTTCTGCCAAAATCAGTAGAATAATTTCCATTATTTGAAGGTAATGCTCGACGCACCTGCGGAGCAATTTTAAACGGTTTTTTCTCAGCCAATGAAGCTCCATAGAGCGAATCAGCCTTGTTTTTATCTGGATTCCAGTTAAAATAAATGGTCTTAGAATCTTCCGCCCAAAAGATATTTGAAGGCAAAGCGCCAATGGTAAATTTTGGATCCTGCATAATTTGCTCAACCGAAAGTTGTTGAGCTTTTATACTGAAAATCAGGGCAGTTGTTAGGAGGGTTAGTAGTGTTTTTTTCATGGGGTTGGGAAATCTATATTTGTCTAAATGGTTCTTCATCTGAGGTAATATTAAGCAAATACTCGTACTTTTTTGGATAATTTATAATCATGTTATCAAATCCAATATATTTCATAATCAATGCAGATAACAAAGTATAAAGCCTTGTGGAAATTAAAAATCTATAATTTTGATTACTTTCGCTTTCAAATGTACTTTTTAAATCGTATCTCCCATGCAATAAATCATTTCTATGAGCAATTGTCTCTTTATCGGTATCGCTGATGGGAATTTTAAGATATTCAAATGGTTTTAGAAGAGTATCTTTATTTGTAGGTTGATTGATTTGTTCTATTTTTTTATAAAAAAGGGCAAATGCTTCTCCTAATTCTTCTTCATTATCTTTCAAAATCTTTTTCAAATCCCCTAAAATTTTTGATGAAAGTTTAGGGGATTTTTTTTCTGTTTCCTTTTCAAGCTCTTTCTTTATAAATGCAGAAAAGCCTTCTAATGCCACTGCAAACCCTGCAGGTTGTATAATTTGTGTTACTGCACAAGATTCTAATATCAGAAGAATTATCACCATAAAATCTTGTGAAGAATTAATTAAATGACATAATTTTGATATTTCAGATGATTTAACTCCCCTAATAATATTACAATATTTGTCGTGATAATCCTTGTTTTGGAATACACCATAAGGATTTTTATAAATAGGAGATAGAAATGTGTAAACCGATTTCCGCTTACCTTGAATTTGAATTCCTTGCAATTTTTTATATTTATCATAAGAAAAGTAGAAGCCGAGATTCTGAAGAAAACAACCTGTTATATATCCAAATCCAATTAAAATGGAGTAAACATAATTTTGGAAGACTTCAAGTGTCATTTCATTGATTGAATCAATTATCAAATAACTCCTTTTTATTGAAGATATTTCTTTAATATGCTTGAATGTTTCAAAATTTTGAGAATCAATTAAAAGAGGAATTAAACCCATTATCACTTTTTCCTCTGTCTTGTATCCTCTTGCATCTTCAAAATAAAAAGGAAAGAATATATCTTTTTCACATGGTATTATTAAGCGCTGAAAATGAAAATCTACATTATTTTGAATTTTAATAAGTTCGTTAAATTGTGCCGTTACTTTTGCATTTTTAAAGTTAGTACCAAACGACTCTTCGATATTGCATATAAAGGCATTTTCTATTTTAAAATGATTTCCCTTAATCTCTATTATAAGATATTCTATTTTTTCAGTTTCCATTCCCCAAAAACGAACACTATTTGTCGTTTTAGAAATGGTTAAAACAATTCTAAAATCATTATTCTTTTCTATTTTTCTAATAACAACTCTACTATAAAAACCCAAAGGCTTGGCATTAAGCAACTTACAAGTTATTTTATTTGTATCTTCAAATAAGTGTATTATCTCAAATAATCCATCAAAATTTTTAAGAGGTATATTATCTATTGTTTGCATAATTTCACAAAAAAGGCAAGCCTCACGAACTTACCTTCTAATTTACTCAAAATCTATGATTCAAGCCAGATGTGAGTACATATA
>JBBAKY010000013.1:0-45229 GCA_040403295.1 Arcicella sp. | reverse complement strand
AAAATTCCGATGAAACCGAAGAAATAAGAGAAAAGGAAACATGGAAAAATGGAGAAATGGAAAAAAAGTAAATTAAATACTTTCCAGTTTCCTTTTCTCCCTTTCTCCTTTCCTTCTTTCTTTCCCCTAAAATGGCAAGACAAGAAAAAATATCAAAAAATTTAGACTGGATTTCTGTTCTACTTTTTATCGTGTGCGTACTGGTGGGATGGTTGAATATTTATGCAGCCATTTATAATCCCGAAAACCCACTTTGGATAGGCGATGCGGGTTTTTTCGACACAAATGCAGGGAAACAACTTATCTGGATTGGCACGACTGTGTTATTAATTATTGCTATTCTGGTCATTGATTATCGCTTTTATGAAACCACCGCTTTCTTTATTTATGGGTTTTTCATATTCATGCTTTTGGTGGTTTTAGTATTTGGCGCTGAAATTAAAGGGTCACATTCTTGGATTCGGATTGGCAGTTTTCAAGTTCAACCCGCTGAATTTGCCAAGATGGCAACTGCTTTGGCCTTGGCAAAATATATCAGTACGCCCATGGTGAATTTGTCCCGTTTTAAAGACCAATTTAATGTCGCATTGATCATTTTAATTCCCCCAATTTTGGTTTTAATTTCTAAAGAAACGGGTGTTGCTTTAGTTTTTGCCGGATTTATGGTGCTATTATATCGAGAAGGGTTACCAGGGGTTTATCCTGCTTCTTTTTTGAGTATAATCATTCTCTTTGTGTTATCATTAATTTATCCTTCTTGGCAAATTTTTATTGGTGTTGCCATTTTAGCAGGATTAATTATCTGGATATTACCCCGTTACGAACGGAAAACTCGAAATGTTCTGCTGATTGTCGGAATAGCCATTTCGATGGGGGTTTTCGTTACGGGCGTTGATTGGGCGGTAAATAATATTCTCCAAGTACATCAACGCAATCGTATAAGAGTATTGGTTGACCCAGACTTTGACCGAAAGAAAACGGGTTATAATGTGCGTCAAGCAAAAATTGCCATTGGGTCGGGTGGACTCGTGGGGAAAGGTTTTTTGCAAGGAACACAGACAAAATTTGACTTTGTGCCAGAACAATCTACCGATTTTATTTTCTGTACGGTAGGAGAAGAGGAAGGTTTTGCAGGAAGTTTATTGGTTGTTGGACTATTTCTGGGACTATTATTACGAGTAATTTATTTGGCAGAACGACAAAAATCCCGATTCGCACGAGTCTATGGTTACGGCGTTGTCTCCATTTTATTTTTCCATTTTATGGTAAATATAGGCATGACTATTGGCTTGATGCCCGTAATCGGCATTCCATTGCCATTTTTTAGCTATGGAGGTTCTTCGCTTTGGTCATTTTCGATTTTATTATTTATCTTTCTAAAAATTGATGCCCACCGCACGCAAGTTTTATCGAGGTGGTAGTGTAAAATAATTTGAAAATACTGAGGAAAATCAAAAATTAACTGAATTTATAGCCCTCCTAAACGTTTAAACCCTTTGGGAGGGTTCATTTCAGAAAAATTCTCCCAATAACTATGACCACCCTTCAAAATTCCACCAATACTACCATTTCAAAAAACGCTAAAATCCTGATTGCTGTGGCGGCTTTGGGCTATTTTGTGGATGTTTATGATCTAATTCTTTTTGGCGTAGTGCGTAATCCGAGCCTTGCCAGTTTGGGATTAGACAAAGCGCAACAACTCGCTCAGGGACTTTCATTATTCAATATTCAAATGGCAGGAATGTTGATCGGCGGAATTTTGTGGGGCATTTGGGGAGATAAAAAAGGGCGAAAATCAGTGCTTTTTGGCTCAATTTTGATGTATTCAACCGCCAATGCTTTGAATGGTTTGATACACGATACCGCCATTTTAAGTGCATTAACGCAATACGGAATTCTCCGTTTCATCGCAGGAATCGGCCTTGCGGGTGAATTGGGAGCAGGTATCACGCTTGTCAACGAAACTTTACCCAAAGAAAAGAGAGGCATCGGAGCCTTAGTCATTGCGGGAACGGGAGCTTTGGGAGCGGTAACGGCGGCTTTTGTAGGCGGGTATAGCCACGACCCCGAATGGTGGCGAAGTTGCTATTTTATCGGTGGAGGCATGGGTCTATTTCTCTTGATTTTGCGTTTTGGGACGTTTGAATCTTTGCTTTTTCAGCAGATTGAAAAAAACATACAGAAAGGTGATTTCCTTAGTTTATTTACGAATAAGGAGCGTTTTATGAAATATTTCTACTGTATTCTCATCGGTTTGCCCGTTTGGTATGTCGTTGGAATTTTGGTTTTAGTTGCCCCCGAAATGAGCAAAGCCCTCAATGTACAAGGCGAAATATCTGGCGGAAAAACAATTATGTTTTGTTATACGGGACTTTCATTAGGCGATTTTTTGAGTGGTTTAATCAGTCAGATTTTGAAAAGTAGAAAGAAAACGATTTATATTTTTGTAGGAATGGCCGTAATTTTTACGGCTATTTACCTCAATGCTTTCGGAATATCAGCCGATCATTTCTACATTCTTTGCATGATTTTGGGCTTTTTTGGTGGTTATTGGGCCGTTTTTATCACGATGTCTTCCGAACAATTTGGTACCAATATCAGAGCCACCGTCACTACCACCGTACCCAATTTTGTACGGGGTGCATTAATTCCAATCACTTTAGGTTTCAGAGCCTTAATGCCGACTTACGGACTTTTGAATTCAGCCATGATTGTGGGTGTAGTTTGTTACGCTGCCGCCTTCTGGGCAACTTCGCAAGTGGAAGAGACTTTTAAGAAGGATTTGGATTATGTAGAGTAAATAAATCTTAAATTTTAAAATAATGAAAAAACTAATCATCCTCCTAACATTTTTTACCACCAGCACCTTCGCTCAACAAACTATCATACTCTTCAATGGCAAGGATTTGAACAATTGGTTTGTGGATGTACCAGCGATGGATAATGACCCCAAAGCCATTAATCCGTTCATCATTCGGAATGGTTTATTGGTGAGTCTGGGAGAACCACAGGGGCATTTAATTACGAAAGAGCAATACGAAAATTATCGTCTCGAAGTAGAATATCGCTTTGCGGGAAAGCCTGGAAATTGCGGTGTTTTAGTTCATGCTTCAACGCTACGGGCATTATACAAACAATTTCCAAAGTCCATTGAAGTACAAATGATGCACGATAATGCGGGAGATTTTTGGTGTATTACCGAAGATATTAGCGTGCCAAATATGGAAGTGAGAAGAGGACCGGAAGAAAACTGGGGAAGTGTTGATGGTAAAGAAAGACGAATCAAAAACCTGACCGATAATTCCGAAAAACCACTGGGAGAATGGAATAAAATGGTTATTGAATGTCGGGGAGATAAAATCAAAGTTTGGCTAAATGGTGACGTTGTCAATGATGGCTTTGGTGCAACGGTTCAGAAAGGGAAAGTAGCTTTGCAAGCGGAAGGTTCGGAAGTGGAATTCAGAAAAGTGGAATTAACGCCTTTTTAAAAATAGAGGATTAAATGTAATGTATTCATGGCATGACTCAATCCGTAAATTGTTGAGAATGATAGCGTACTGTTAATCATGCCATTTGTCATACCTTACATCATCATAAAGCAATCTTATTTCAACAAAAAAAATCATTATGAACATCATTCCACTTATGCAACAGGGTTTTGCAAGCAGTAGTAAAAGAGTCGCTAAAATGGCAGAAAATTTCGTTGGCGACGAAGCTTTTTTTCGTCCTTACGATAATGTAAATCATTTGGCTTGGGAAATTGGCCATCTTTCTTTCATTCGCAATACAATTATTAAATTATTGAATCCAGCTGAAAAACTGGACATTTACCAAAATGAACGAGCCAATTTTGCACCAGGTACGCCGATTCAACCCAACGAAATGTACGCTTCAATTCCAGAAATTACGGCAATTTTTCAGAAAAGAGGGGAGAAAATTATTGAACTTTTAGCCAATCTAACCCAAGAACATTGGGATGCTGAAAGCCCTTTTAAATTACCCTTTGGCACAACGATTGGCTCGCAAATATGGACGTTTTTTATGCACGAGAGCTTTCATTTGGGTGAAATTTCGTATTTGAAGAATATTGTTGTGAGAAATAAGGGATAGATTATTTGAAATTTTGCAGGGCATATCTAACAAGTCCAAAGTAAAAAAGTTGAAAGTGTTTTTGCCGAATAATATTCCGAAATAGCATTTAAAATATTTTTGTTTTAAACTTTTTACTTATAAACTTTGGACTTTTACACAACCCCGCATTATTGGAAAGTAATTTCAATCAATATTTTGACATTACTGTTTTTTTATAGGAATCAAATCCAAAATGCTATCCGTCATTTTATCCAAAATTACATCTCTGCTAAATTTTTCTACAAACGCTGTTCTTGAAATAATTTGTGGTTCGTATTTCTCTAAAATCGCTATAAAACTTTCAACATTAGTAGGCTCAAAAATTAAAGTATCTTCCAAATGCTTTTTCATAAATTTTCGAGCGTATCCATCGACGCCCGCAAGAATCGGTTTTTTTAGCGCACCATATTCAAAAATCTTGGAGGGTAATACTTTTTTAAAAGCTTCATAATTATTCAAATGCAAGAATAAAAAATCGCTTTGTTGGTAGTATTCTATGAGTTTATTACGGTTGATGGGATCGAAAAAATGAACATTATCAATCGCTAAATCAGCCAATTTTTTCGTTAATTTTCGCTTTGTGCCGCCATCGCCTATGATGTTAAAAATATATTTTCCTTTCAATTTTTTGGCTGCCTCGGGAATAATTTTTTCTAAGCCTTGTCCTTCCCCAATATTTCCAGCGTAAGTAATTGTTTTGGTTGATTGCTGAATTATTTTAGGTTCATTTTCAAAATCATTTTCCAAAAAAGTATCGTCAATTCCGTTAGTAAAAAAGGTGGTTTTCCCATCATAAAATTTAAAAGATTCCTTAAAGCCTTTGGAAACTAAATTGAGATGAGTGGCCGACGAAACGCTGTATTTTTCTACGTATTTGATGAACGGAATTAAGAAAAATTTGCAAATTCTGTTATTTACAATGTCAGAAACGCCATCGGAAAGAATATCTCTAATGTCGAGATAATAAGGCGTTTGGGTTTTTTTGGTAATGATTGCCCCGAGAAATGCCGAGAAAAAACGACCAGAAGACACAAAAATAAGGTCGTAGTTTTGTTTATTGATTATTTTTCTAACCCCAACACAATAATTAATGAAAGCAATGGCTTGATTCAAAAAATTAATGCTAAAATTAGGCATAGCCACTCTATGAATGGTTGTATTGCCAATTTCTTCAAAAGGTAAAGCGGGAGTTCTGAAACTTTGATAGCGATTGGGCATCGTGGTTATGACTTCAATACAATCATGGTTGCTCAATTTCTTACTTAAAGATTTTACTAAAGCGGTGCTACGAAATGAACAGGCACTCAAATCTGGTGCGTAATAAAAGGATAAGATGAGTATTTTCAAGGTGGTTGGATATTTATGGTTGTAGTTATGTTTTTATCGAAAAACAAAGTTATCATTTTAGTTGGTATTCTTTTATTAAATTCTTCACTAATGCTACAATTATTTTCGGTAATCCTTATGGCGTTGTCAATAATTAGGTTCCCATAAGTAGTTTTAACGATATTTCCTTCAATTAATAATTCAACGGAAGGATGAAAATGCAAGAAAGCTTTTTGTGGATATTTTGACGTGCCAATGACTTTATCTTTGATGATAACTTGTTGATAATCAGCAATAAAAGTTCTTTCGTGAATAAGGCCAAGCTGTTTATAGGCATCGTGTGAGGCTGTAACTTGGTGTTGATTTTCTGATAAAATAGTCGCCTTTGCCCTTTGCCCAACTCGAAAACTTGACCATATTTCAGATTGTTCAAAATCGCCAATTTGGACGGTATTGTGGGCAGTCGTTGAGCGTTCATATTTCCTAATTTTATTATTTTCATACGTGGAAGTACCAGTGTCCACGATGAAAGGTTTTTGATTGACATACAACACAAAACTCAACGTATCTGCATGAGCGTGACCTGGCAAATAATCAGGGGCAATATTACCAGCATCCACCAATAATTCGTATTGCTCATGGCTGAATTTCCTGTATCCACTTGCTGATAATTTACTTGCTGAACCTTTGATATTCAATTGATTAGCGTATTCAGTGAGTTGTTTTGTTGTGGGAGCAATATTTTTGGCAGCGTCATTGACTAAAGGAATATCTCCAATTTGAAAAGTGATTGTTTGGAGAAAATTTAGGCATTTTTCAATCACATTTAGCGAGATTTCATGATCCGAAATAGGCTTAAAAATTGAATTATTTTCCATCAAATTCCAGCAATCCAATAGCCTAAAAAGCATGAGTTGATGGTACGTTGGCGAGCGTTCAAAATGCCCGCCATCTTCCAAAAACTGTTCGGATAATTCAGTCTTTAAAATGGTGTTGGCGATTTTGAAAAATGCTTCATTTCTAAAATAATACGCCCCAAAAAGCAATGAAAAGGCATTTTCGAGTAAATGATTTCCCATAAGATGATACTCCAAATTATCCATTAATCGGACATATTGTGCCATCAGAAATCCATCAATTTCTGGGTCTTGAATTTGGAATTTTGTCAGAAATTTTATCCAATTAATGTTTCTTACTGAAGTCGGATAAGGTTCTAAACCCGTTTTGAGCGTTGGATAGGCTTTTATGTATTCCCGTATGAGGGCAAGTCCCTGCGTTTGCGTAAGACTTTCTTGATTCAGAAAATCAAAATAATTGAGATTATACGCCCATAATTTTCCGAAAGTTTGTTCGTCATTCCATTTGATTTGATTGCGTTCAAAAGTTTGCGATTGATTTAAAAAATCAAAGCGATTTTCAGATAAAAAATAGCTTTGATTGTTCGGAATGGATGGTTTTAGGATGATAGAATAACTTTTCGCTGAAATAAATTGTGGGTATTGAAACCCGATAAATTTCCTAAATATTGACCTGATTTTATAGAAAATTCGGTAGTATATTTGGATTGGGCGTAGATGGATTATGGTGTGGAAATATAGGTGTGTAGTTTTCATAATCAATGCGGGAAAAATATATAACTCACCCAAATAGCCATAATAATACTTACCAAATCAGCCGTCAGACCCGCCCAAAGCGTATAACGAGTTTGCTTGATGCCGACTGAACCAAAATATAAAGCTAATACGTAAAAAATAGTATCCGATGATCCTTGAAAAACACAAGAAAGTCGCCCAGCAAAAGAGTCGGGGCCAGAAGCTTGCATCGTGCTAATCATCATGGCTCGTGAGCCTCCGCCACTCAATGGGTGCATGAGTGCGGTTGGGAGTGCATCCACAAAAGAGGTATCTAATCCTATAAATTCAACACCCATTCTGATGACTCCTACAATCATATCCAACGTTCCTGCATTGCGTAAACAACTGATTGCGACTAACATAGCGACTAAATAGGGAATGATTTTTACCGAAGTCTCAAAACCTCCTTTGGCACCTTCAATAAAAGCATCAAAAATATCAACCTTTTTCCAGACTGCTCCCAAGATGAAAGCCAACACAAAACCGTAGAGAATTACGTTGCTAAAAATCTTCGATTGAGTCGTTACTTCTTCTTGTGGTAAACTGGAAAAGTACCATAATGCAAGTCCAATAAAAGCCGTAATTCCACCCAACCAAGAGAGAATAACTTTATCAAAAAGATTAATTTTTTGTTTAATGGCCACGAAAATTAGTCCCGTCAAAGTGGCAAAATAAGTGGCTATTAAACAAGGAATAAAAATATCGGCAGGGTCAGTTGCTTTATAGATGGAACGTTGTGCCATGATACTCAAGGGAATCAACACGGGACCCGCCGAATGTAATACCAAAAACATGATTTGGGCATTGGAAGCTACTTCTTTGTTGGGGTTTAGTTCTTGCAAACTCTGCATGGCTTTGAGTCCGAAAGGAGTGGCGGCATTGTCTAATCCCAACATATTTGCCGAGAAATTCATAATCATTTGTCCGCTGGCAGGGTGATTGGGCGGCACTTCTGGAAATAATCTGCTGAAAAATGGACCAATCAGTCTTGATAAAAAACCAATGGCGCCCGCTTTCTCACCAATGGCGAGTAAACCCATAAAAAAGGTCATAACACCCGCCAAAGGCAAGGCAATTTTCATCACAGCCACTTCGGCAGAATCAAACATTCCGTCCACAATTACCTTGAAAATTTCGTTTTTTTGTTCTTGGGGAATATCAGGATTCAACCATTTTATGATGGCCGTTATGAAAGCCACTACAAAAAATAAAACCCACATCGCTGAGAGAGGGCTTTGTTTTTTGAGGGAAATGAAGTCTAAAATTTTTTTGGAGAATTTTTCCATTGATGGTTTTATGGATGAATTTGAAGGAGCAATAGAACACGGATTGAACGGATTATACACGGATTATCTCTTTTAATTCCTGTCTAATCCGTTCAATCCGTGTTCTATCATTTAATATGTTGAGATATTTGCAAAAACTTTTGACATTGGTATTAGATTTCGCTTGTACTTTTTTGATTTTTCATATAAAGCAATACACTAAAGTTCATCCAATTTCTCTTTGACTTCAAGTGTTAATTGCATAGTTTTATTTTTTAAAAATCTATCGTGATTTACTAATTACTCATTAAATTTATGCCATTATTTCTTACAATACTACCTAAGCTGTGAAAAAAACTTCTTTAATAATCATTGTCCCTTTTATTTTACTTTCATTTACCGTCCAACAAAAAGTAAAATTAAAACCTACAAAAATAAGCCAAATTTGCGCATATGAACAAAAAATGCGTGAACAAGGCTTGGTGAATGTTCAAGAAATTGACCCTAATATTTTGGTAGAATTGAAATATTCCACAACGGATAATTTTGTTGGTAAAGACGTTTATGGATGTATTACCAATTGTTTCCTCCAAAAAAAACCTGCCGAAATGCTTTCCCATGCGAATGATTTATTGAAAAGGAAACATCCAAATTATCGGCTTTTGGTGTATGATGGAGGGAGACCTTTGAGTAGTCAGAAGGTTTTGTGGAATTCACTCACGCAATATTCTCCCAAACAACGAGCAACCTACGTGGCAAATCCTGCGCAAGGCTCGATACATAATTATGGAAGTGCGGTTGATTTGACGATTGCTACAACAGACGGTACGCCGCTTGACATGGGAACGGAATATGATTTTTTCGGAGAATTGGCGTATCCCAAAAAGGAAAATTACTTTCTGAACATAGGAAAATTGACAAAACAGCAAATTGCCAATCGTCAATTGCTCAGAAGTGTAATGAAATCTGCCGGATATATGCCAATTGAATACGAATGGTGGCATTTTAATGCAGTTTCTCGACAGACTGCTAAAGCGACCTACAAGATTATTCCATAAAAATTGTTCGATTTTAAAATAGAAGTGTTCGGAAACGGACACTTTTTATTTTTGTAAATTAGTATAAAATGTTGATAATCAGTTGTTTAGATTAGTTGGTATTGTCTTTGACTATTTTTAAATAATTAATAAAATGTCACTCAGACATCAATACACGAAGATTTTGATAAAATTCCTCTTTGAGTCTTTCAGTCTTGTTGGCAAGAATAATTTTGAAAATTACAAAATTCACAATTTCCATTTATCCATGAGAGATAGCCGTTTATCCCAAACATTTTTAAATCAAAAATTATCATTCGTAACATTGAACTATCAAATCACAAATGCCATGAATCGTTTTCCCTTATTACTCTTATTAATTACCTGTTTGACTTTCCAACCGAAAGCCCAAAATGCAGTTCAAGCCAGTGGTACTGAAACCAAATTGGGCTTGCAAGAAGCCGTGAATATTGCGCTGAAAAATAATATTTCCGTTAAACAAAGCCAGAATCAAGTATTGTTGAATACGTTACAATTGCAGCAATCAAAGTTCAATCAATTGCCTAATGCCAGTGGTAATATCAGTGAATCTTTTAATTTTGGACGGAGTTTAGATCCATTTACCAATACGTACATTGATAATAGTGTGAATTATAACCAGATTAGTGTTAATACCAATGTGATTATATTCAATGGTTATCAACTTAAAAATACCATTGCTCAAAATGATATTCTTTTGAAAGCCACCCAATTTGATTTGCAGGCAATGAAGGAAAATATCTCTTTGCAAGTAGTGTTATCTTATTTGAATATTATGAATGCTGAGGACCAATTAGCCATTTCAAAAACGCAAATTGCCATTACGGCCTTGCAAATAGATAAAACTGATAAATTGGTAAAAGCGGGTTCGTTGGCACAATCAAATTTATTTGATTTAAAAGCACAATTAGCCACCGAAGAAACAACCGTTATTAATAATCAAAGTACCTTGGATTTAGCTAAACTGACGCTTTTACAATTATTGAACGATAGAAATATTACGGATGTAAAAGTGGACAGAATTTCTGTACCTACGCCCGCAACATCTGGTTACGAAGCTTCAATTGATAAAGTTTATCAAACAGCAGAAGGTAGTCAACCTACCGTAAAAGCCGCTGATTTAAGAATAGCTGGTGCGGATAAAGGCATCGAAATTGCCCGAGCAGGTTTTCTGCCTATCGTTACGGCTAATGCCAACTTTGGAGGAAATCAATCTAATAGACAGAAAAATTATATTCAATCTGGCACAAAAGACCAAAATTTTGGCATTGTAAAATTCAACGGAACAGATTTCCCGCTGATAGTTTCTCAACCTAATTATGTTGAAAACGGGACAACCAGCTATTTTACGCAACTCGGAAACACGGCCAATTATGGTTTTGGTGTTAATGCCAGTATTCCAATCTTTAGTAGATATAACAATAAAAGCAACGTTACTCGAGCCAAAATTCAAAAAGAAAATGCTAATTTGAACGCTCAACAAACTCGTTTGACTTTGAGACAAAATATCGAAACGGCTTATACAAACTTGACAAATTCCGCTAAAAGATACGATGCTTTCTTAGTTCAGGTTTCAGCCTTAGAAGAATCATTCAGAGCGGCAGAAAGCCGTTTCAATGCAGGAGCAATTGATTTTGTAAGTTATAGCCTACAGAAAACAAATCTCGACAAAGCAAAAGGCAACCTTGTACAGGCAAAATATGACTTCATTTTTAGAACTAAAATCTTAGATTATTATCAAAATAAACCGCTTACTTTTTAATTAGCTATGAGCTTTGGGCTATGAGCATTGAGTTTTCAATTAAACTTATTTTCTCATGGCTCAATGCTCATAGCTCAAAGCTAAATTAATTATGGCAAAGAAATCTTCAAATAAAATCTGGTGGATACTCGGGGGTGTGGTTGTCCTTTTGGGCGGTGGCTTAGGCATTGCCAAGCAAAAGGGACTTATCGGAAAAGAACCCTCTACGGAAGTTGAATTTACAAAAGTAAAGAAAGCCGATATTATTGAGCGGGTATCTGCTTCTGGTAAAATTCAACCAGAAGTTGAAGTAAAACTCTCGCCAGACGTATCGGGAGAAATCGTAGGTCTGTACATAACCGAGGGTGATTCTGTGCGTGCTGGACAATTATTGTTGAAAATTAAACCTGATAATTATGAGTCATTATTGGCTCGTGCCGAAGCACAGGTAAATTCATCAAAAGCATCCGTTGAACAATCAAGGTCGGGACAATCTCAGTCAGAATCACGCTTGTTGAAAGCCAAAATTGATTATGACCGTAATAAAAAATTGCACGACGATAAAGTTATTTCTGATGCTGATTTTGACCAATTTAATTCACAATATTTAGTGGCAAAACAAGACGTAGAATCAGCAAAAGCCAACGTTCTGGCGGCGACATTCAACGTAAAAAGTTCAGAAGCAGCTTTGAAAGAAGCACGAGCTAATTTAACGAAAACGACTATTTATGCACCTCAAAGTGGCACCGTTTCAAAACTGAATGTTGAATTGGGTGAGCGTGTGGTTGGAACATCTCAAATGGCTGGTACTGAATTACTTAGAATTGCCAATTTGAATAAAATGGAAGTTAGGGTAAACGTAAATGAGAACGATATTACTCGTGTTTCGATGAATGATACCGTAATTATTGACGTAGATTCATACAGCGCTTCGGGACGTAAATTTAAAGGCATTGTTTATGAAATTGCGAGTTCTGCCAATGGTTTAGGAACTGCCGCCGCTGCTGTTTCGAGTGATGCTGTAACAGAATTTGAAGTAAAAATTAGGGTTTTACGTTCTTCATATTCAGATTTGATTGTTGGAAAGCGTTCATATCCTTTAAAACCAGGCATGACAGCTTCGGTAGAAATTATTACCGACCGTAAAAATGGCGTTTTGTCGGTGCCATTGGCTACCGTTACCACCCGTGACCCAACGCTGAAACCGGAGGAAGGTGATAAAAAAGATGGCGAACAAGACAACAATCAGGAGCCAGAAAAGGTTATCAAGAAAGACAAGATCAAGGAAGTGGTTTTTGTGATGGATAAAAATAGTAAAGCAAAATTAAGAGAAGTGAAAACGGGTATTTCTGATTTTGAAAACATCGAAATTTTGTCGGGTTTGAAAGAAGGAGAAATCATTATTTCGGGACCTTACATTACAGTTTCTAAAAAATTAAAAGAAGGGGAATTAGTAGCGAAGAAGAAAGCTGAAGAGAAAAAGAAGTAATAATTTTTATAAGACAATAAATTTAGTTTGGTTTAGGGTTTATGAAAAAGCCGTCTCAGAGTATCTGGGGACGGCTTTTTGTTGATTTATGAAGCAACGAGAGGTTTCCTACTCCACCAACTCGAAAGAAGTGAGCCTGTCATATTCATAATAGGGCCAAAAAGTGCGGCAGCAAGTCCTAAAGTAGCAATTTTGCCTAATTGATTGGCTAAACCAGAAGCTAATCCAGCATTTTGCATACCAACTTCCAAGGCTACCGTTCTACAATCTTGTTCTGACATTTTCAATAATTTTGCACTCGTATATCCCAAAAAATATCCCCCAATATTGTGCATAAGCACTGCCACAATCAACATTCCGCCTACGGTTTGTAAAGATTTTTGACCAGATGCCGTAACTACCACTATCACAACGCCAATACCAATCATAGAAAGGTAAGGCAATATTTTTTGTAATTTTTTTGATAATTCTCCAAAAAACTGATTTAAAATATATCCAAAACCAATGGGAATAATCACAATTTTGGTGATGTCCCAAACCATATTCCAAAAATTAATTTCAATGAGTCCACCACCCAAAAATTTCATCAATAGGGGGGTAAGAAATGGCGCTAATAAGGTAGAAATAGTGGTGATTGTTACGGATAAAGCTACATTTGCCTTCGCAATCATACACATTACGTTAGAGGCTAATCCGCTTGGGCAACAGCCAATTAATAGGATTCCAGCGGCAATTTCAACGGGGAAATTAAATAAATGGGCAATGCCAAATCCTAAAAGGGGCATAAAAATGAAATGACAAACCGTACCAATAAAAACCGATTTAGGTGACTTAAAAACCTCCGCAAAATCATCGGCTGAAACGGTAGTTCCCATACCAAACATGATGATTTGAAGCATCGGTAAAATTAAAACACTGGATTTTATTCCGTTAAATTCAAGAAAAAATTGTGGGAAATTGTAGGCAATAATGACTGCCAAAATAATACAAATTGTGTATAAATAATCTTTCATATTTATTTAGGGGTTGGGGGCGACCGTCGCTCGGTTAGGATTTGGGGATTATTAACAAATATACCCAAAAAAGGCTTCCTTGAAAACCAAAGAAGCCTTTTAAAATTAGAATTTATTTTCTAAAATCTATTCTATAATTTACCCTACCAATTCCTTTAAATCTTCATCGTTCAATTGTTTTCTAACATCCGCCATCAACAAAAAGCGAGTGTAAAGTTTATCTAATTCTGGTTTTTCAAAATCAAAACCAATCAATTGCAAACGGTGACGAAGGGCAGCACGACCCGAACGTGAAGTCAAAACAATGGCCGATGAAGGAACACCTACATCTTCTGGTTTCATAATTTCATACGTCTCTGAATGCTTCAAGAAACCGTCCTGATGAATACCAGATGAGTGGGCGAAGGCATTGGCTCCAACGATTGCTTTGTTCGCTTGTACGGGCATTCCCATCAAATTAGAAACAAACGTTGAGAATGGATATAAAAGCTGGGCGTTTATTCCAGTATGAAAACCTAAATCTTTATGAACATTCAAAATCATGGCTATTTCTTCCAAAGAAGTATTTCCCGCTCTTTCTCCGATACCATTAATCGTAACTTCCACTTGTCTGGCTCCCGCTTGAATCCCCGCAATGGTGTTGGCAGTAGCAAGTCCTAAATCGTTGTGGTTGTGCATCGAAATCGTTGCCTTATGAATATTTGGCACGTTTTCAAACAAATAATTGATGCGTTGAAACATCTGATGGGGTAATAAATAACCGGTTGTATCAGGAAGATTTACTACCGTTGCACCCGCTTTAATCACGGCTTCAATCAATTTTGCTAAGTATTCTAAATCTGCACGACCCGCATCTTCCGCAAAAAATTCTACGTCTTCCACGAATGATTTGGCATATTTTACCGCCCAAACACCACGCTCCAACATTTCCTCCCGAGTAGAATTGAATTTATGAACAATATGCGAATCTGAAGCACCCAAACCTGTGTGAATTCTTGGATATTTTGCGTGTTTTAAAGCCGCCGCCGCTGCATCAATATCTTCTTTTTTGGCACGAGTCAGACCACAAACCGTCGCATTTTTTACCAATTTCGCAATGGCTTCCACCGAACGAAAATCGCCAGGTGATGAAATTGGAAAACCTGCTTCAATAATATCTACGCCTAAGAGTTCGAGTTGTTCAGCAACTTGTAATTTCTCTTCGGTGTTCAATTGACAACCTGGCACTTGTTCGCCGTCACGTAAAGTAGTATCGAATACTTGAATTTTCTGACTCATTATTTTGTGTTATTTGTTTTTTTCTAAGTCAAAAATACATTTATCATCCTTAAAAAACAAATCCTTAAATGTTAGCTTATAGAATTAAAATCTAAAAATTATTATTAAATGCTTATTGTTTAGGTTAATAATCTTTTTTATTCATTTTTATAAGATTAATAGTCTAAAATTATAATAAATATTGTGTAAATATTTTTTTGATAAAATATTTTTTGGAATAGTATATTTTTAAGATTACAAGAATAAAAGGGGTCTATGTTGTTTTGTGTAGGTAGAATATTTTTGTTAAATTCTATTTAAAATTTTACTTTAATTTTCTGGACTGATTTAGCTGTCTTTTTAGTTGCATTAACATAGGAAAAGCGATTTATTCAAACTGAAATTTATTTATTAAAGTGTTGACTATCAATTTATTAATTGTGTTTTAAGGACATTTATTAAACAAAAATATTATTGATTTCGATTAAAAGGTTTTGCTTTTAATATAGTAGTTTTACGTACCAAAAATATTGATTTGGTTTTTTTGAAATTAGTTACCCACACAAAACAACATAGACCCTGAAAAATTAAAGGAACGCCAATCGTTATTGGACAATTTGATAGGGCAAGGCAACCAATGATTTATTTTCAACGGCGGTTGCAACCATTGGACAATCCGTAGAATATTTTTATAATTCGATTCATTAAAAAACATCCAGATTACCTCAAAAGTATAGCTCTGAAAATGGGTCATTTATTCACATTTATTCTAAGTTGGCTGCCGCTGTGTTACTTTTACTTAATTTCTAACCCGTAATTCGCATGATTTATCAAGAACTTTATTATCACAGAGGAAATCAAGGGTAAAGCAAAATCAGTTCTTAAAATGAAGGTAAATTTTATTGATGACACCTCTTTAAATATCTACGAACCAGGAAGTTATATTCTTGACAAATATAAATATGGTTATCAAGCGATGTCAAAATAAGATGAGTTAATGCATCATTGGGATAATACGCTACATCATCCTCAAATATATACATTTCCATATCATCAACATTTTGGTAATGAGCTCAATGTCGATCCCTCTAAAAATATAACTTTGTATGAAGTTTTAATATTCATCCAGAACTCTTTGTAATTCCCATGACCACCTTCCAAACAATCCTACAAAAATTCGGAGAAAAAGGCGAAAAAACGGGCTGGACTTATATCGAAATTCCTGCCCACATTGCCCATGAAATTAAACCTGACACGAAACTCGGTTTTCGAGTAAAAGGCTTGATTGATAGCTTTCCAGTAAAATTACTGGCTCTTTTACCGATGGGAGAAGGCGATTTTATCATTCCTATGAACGCCAAAATCCGCAAAGGAATCCGCAAAGAAGAGGGCGCAATGGTGACAATCAATTTGGAAGAAGATAAGGATGAATTACCGCAATCGGAGGAATTGATGATGTGTTTGGAAGATGAACCAAAGGCTTTAGAAACGTTCTTGAAATTGCCTAAAAGTCATCAAACGTATTATTCAAAATGGATAGAATCTGCCAAGACAATTGAGACAAAAACCAAGCGAATAACCATGACCATTCAAGGAATGTTGATGGGTCTGACTTATCCAGAAATGGTGAAATATTATCGAAGTTTATCTTCAAAATAACCCCAATTGCTCATTACTGCCCAATTTAGCCGTATAATAATCATTGACATCTTTGTATTCATCGGGCAGGTTTTTGCGAGTACAGGAGATGTTAAAATGCGTAAAAATTTTCTCTAATTCATCCGCTGCTTTGTGTCCTGCCACATCATTATCCAAATAAAAAACCACGTTGACTCGCTGAAATAATTTTGCCCATTCTTTTTTGAAAATATTGGCAGTTCCTAAGCTCACCGCCGTTTTTCCTTCCTGCACGAGTCTCATACAATCAAATGCTCCTTCGGTTACATATACACTCTCGCCAGACCGAACTTTTAACAAAGAATCTACATTAAAAAGCGTTAAAGGCTGATTATTCAAAAAACAATAACGGTTTGTACCTTCTGGTGGTTTGCCAATAACTCGCCCTTGCAGATACACAATTCTGCCATCTCGATAATAAGGAATTATCAAAGAATGGGAATAAAAAATCAAATTATTTTTGACATTATAAAGCCCCGATTCTTGTAAATCAATGTACGAAAAACGTTGCTTCATATACCAGGTTACTTCGGTATAATCTTTAATGGCAAATATTCTAAAATCCTTGATTGTTTTTTCAGTAAAGCCTCGATGCTGCAAATAATCAAAGGCAGTTTTGGATAAATCATTCGTTTTCTGCTGTAAACAAAAGTCTCTGAATGCCTCATAAATCTGTGAATGAATCTCAGTAGTTGGTTTATCTTTTGCTGGAAAATTCCTTATTTCAGGAGCATTCAAGACGTTTATTTTAGGAAGAGGCTTCTTCTGAGTTTTATTATATTGCTGAAAACCAACGATATAGTCTTTCGCCATATCGCTGATAGTCGTTTTAATATCAAGGTTTTTGATTTCGGAATATAGCGTTATGGAATTGCCCGTTTTGGCACAACCGAAGCAATAAAAACTATTGGTGTGTGGATATAAAACCAACGAAGGCGTATCGTCCTCGTGGAAAGGACATTTCATGCGGTGACGTTGAACTTCTAAGCCCAAATCTTCCGCTACTTGCAGAATAGAAATCTGATTGAGTTCGTCAAGAATATTCATTGTTTTTGTGAGTAAAAATAAATCAAAAACCCCACAAAAGAAAACTCTTGTGGGGTCTAATGATTTCAGAACAAAAAGATTAGTTCATAAACTTGACTTTCAATTCGTTCAATTTTGTTTTTACCGAAGTATCAATCTGACGGTCATTTACTTGCAGAACGTATCCGCCAATTAATGTGTCGTCAATCTTCTCAATAATTTCAACTGTCTTACCAGTCGAATCTGCGACAATTTTTTGAAATTCAGCCTTTTGTGAAGCCGTCAATGGCGTTGCAGTGGTTACATAAGCCTTCTGAATTCCTTTGAATATCTCATATTGACGAAGATAATCCTCGGCAATATGTGGAAGCATCTCTTCACGGTTTTTCTTCGTGATAATTTCAAAAATAGACATTGACGAAGCGTCTACTTTACCCGTGAAGATTTTTTGTAAAATCGTCAATTTGTCAAAGTGAGATACAATCGGGCTTTTCAACAGTAAATAAAACTGATGATTATCGTCACAAACTTGGTTAAAGAGTTTCATATCTTCGTAAACCTTATCTTCAACGTTTTTTTCTTTTGCCAAATCCAACAATGATTTAGCGTATCTGTATGCAACTGTTTGCTGGGACATCTTTTTACAATTATCAATTGACAATTAATAATTAATAATTGAAATAAGAGTTTCAATCTAATAATTAACAACTGCAATCAGGTAAGCAAATAAACAAGTGAATTTTGAATTACTGATTAGAGAACTTTCTCATCACACAATCAACAAGAACCGGTTGCAGGTAATAATTAATTGTTAATTCTCAATTATTAATTCAATTTAGCATCGGCTAAAAGACTTGATACCAAAATCTCTTGAGCTTTTGGATCAGCCAATTGAGTACGCAATATTTTCTCAGCGATTTCCAAAGACAATTTTGCGGTCTCTTTTCTCAAAGATGCAACTGCATTCACTCTTTCTTGATTGAAAGCAGCACGAGCTTTTTCAATTTCCTCAGCACCTGCCTTTTGAGCATCGGATTTTGCTTGGGCAATCATTGAATCTCCTGCTTCTTTTGCTTCTTTCAAAACTCTATCACGTTCAGCACGAGCTTCGGCGATAAGTTTTTCGTTGCCTGCTTTCAAGTCAGTCATTTCTTGGCGAGTTTTTGCTGCCAATGAAAGAGCATCATCAATTGAAGCTTCACGTTCTTGCAAGGCAGACATAATTGGTTTCCAAGCAAATTTTGCTAAAATGAAAAACAATACTCCGAATATTACTAATTGCCAGATTATCAGACCAAGGGCTGGTTCTAAGATGGAAACTAACATGGTTTTGGTTGTTAAATAGCGGCGAGCATTGAGCTGTTAGCTATGAGTTTCTTGTATAGTAATTGAAGACTAATAGTCTTCTTAATTTCTAATAAACATCAGCATACTTGCCTAATGCTTTGTATGCTGATGGTAATGTTTTACTTTTTATCAAAAAACAAATCGATAAGTTAAATTGCTAAAACTATTTTTTAACCGATAACTGATAACTGTTGACTGATAAAGTCAGTAATTACCCTTTTGTAGTTACCAACAAACAGATTACTGCTGCGAAAAGAGCAACGGCTTCAACGAAGGCTGCAACGATCAACATAGCTCCTTGGATTTTTCCTGATGCTTCTGGTTGACGAGCGATGGCTTCCATTGCAGAACCACCGATTCTACCAATACCAACACCAGCACCAATAGCTGCTAAACCTGCACCAATACCTGCTAAACCTAACGCTTGAGAAACTTCTAATAACATTGACATAATTGTAATTGTTTATATTTATTAATTTGAAAATACGCTTTTAAATTGTGATTTAGTGTTTTACTTCTTAAATCGAAAATCGTCAATCGGAAATCTTAATGATGTCCTTCTTCAACAGCGGCTCCAATATAGGTTGAAACTAATACTGTGAAAATATAAGCTTGTAAGAATGCTACCAAAATCTCAATCAAGTTCATAAATACTGAGAATGGCACCGCAATAGCGGCTACTCCGATACTTTTGAAGATAAAAATCAAGGCAATCAAACTCAAAAGGATTAAGTGCCCCGCTGTAATATTGGCAAAAAGACGAATCATTAAAGAAATTGGTTTCATAAAAACACCGATAATTTCTACGGGAGTCAATAAAACTAATAACCATTTCGGAACGCCTGGCATCGCAAAAATATGTCCCCAATAAGTGCTTTTTGCACTTAAATTTGTTACGAAAAATGCAATTACTGCTAATACCAAAGTGATGGCAATATTTCCCGTTACGTTGGCACTTCCAGGAAGAAGTCCTAACATATTATTGAAGAGTATGAAGAAAAATACCGTCAATAAATAAGGGACGAAACGTCTGTAATGTTTTTCGCCAATATTTGTTTTCGCTACTTCGTCACGGATAAATATAATGATGGGTTCAAAAGCTGATTGTAAGCCCGATGGCGCTTTTCCTACACGCTCTTTGTATGATTTTGCAATCGTAAAAAAGATTACTAACAGAAGAATAACACTAATTAATAAAGAGGCTACGTTTTTGGTGATTGATAAATCTAACACGAAAGAACCATCTTCAGCAACGATTTTACCTTCTTCTAATTTAAGCCCTTCGTAGGCAACTTCTTCGTGATGTTCGTTCTTGAAACGGTTTGAAGAAAATGTAGTTAATCCTCCTTTATTCCAAACAATACAAGGCAATGGAATTGAGTAATGCGTGTGTCCAGCAGTAGCAAAATGCCACTCATGTTCGTCCGCAATATGCTCCATCATCATCTTTCCTGGGTTGAATGCTTCGGCGGCTTCTCCATGAGCATCTTCTTCACCTGTGTGGGCTTCAATAACCGCACTTTTTGTAGTAGAATCAGCGGGTTCTGTTTGAGCAAAAATGGTGCTTGAAATTAAAAATAAAAAAGCAAAAATATTTGAAAAATACACTTTCTTGTTCACGGCTTCTTTGAAGTATATGGTTGATTATAAATTATATCCTTAATCTGGTTTTGTTCGTTCGTATTGATTATCAATGTGTTATAAAATAAAATAATAGATTATCTACGAAAAGTCACGCAATTTACTAAACAATCCGAATATTTCAAAACCTGTGTAACATAAATAGAGTACAAAAAAGTCGATGATGAAAGTATTGATGTCTGGAGTACTTGAATATACGAATGTTCCGATGAAAATTAGGCTCAAAATTAAACGCCCCGTAACACTGCCTAAATAGTACTGAACGAAGTTTTCACGGTTCTTGGCAAAGCCTATTTGCATGAGTATGTGATTAAGGTATGAGATAGCAAAAAAGTAGGATAAAATGACCCATTTCTGAGTATGGACATATTGGGAAAGTCCTATTTCTGGAGCAGAGTAAAACAGCAATCCAATGGTAATTGTGAAGAGAATTATTCGGAGCATTTTTTCCGTAAAGGTACGGAAAAAGCAGAAAGGGAAAAAAGAAAAAAGGAGAAAAGTAAAAAGAGAGGAAGGGAGAAAGGTTAACCTTTCTCCCTTTCTGCCTTCCTCTCTACTTAACTCCGTACTCAGCTTTCGCAACACCCACAAATCCTTGCGTAGAAACCCCTTCAGCAATAATTCTCATCGTTGCCTTAGCGTCTGTATTCCAGTAAGTTATGGTTGCTTTGCCACTCGCATCGGTTCTTACATTGGGTTGCCAATGAAGCGTTGAACGAAAATCTGGACGGATATGGTCGGCAAGAGATACATCATATTTAGGGGCATAAAATTCACGGGCAACATTATATCCCATTCGTTTTTGAATTGTTACTCCTGAAATGGGGTCTTTTGAATAATCATAATTATTCCCTCCTCTTTTGGTCAAAATGGAAATTACGCCATTGGAGGCTCTCGAACCAAAAATGGCTGCTTCAGCTCCTTTCAAAATATCAATGTTATCCACATCGCAGGGAGTGATTGAACTGAAAGCATCGGCATCTACGGGCATTCCGTCTAATAAATATAAGGGCTCTGTACTTCCCGTAAAACTTGAAATACCCCTTATCACTACCGAATATCCACCACTACCATTAGGAGAAACCTGTACACCAGCCACTCTGCCTTGTATCATCTGAAAAACGCTGGTCGCTCCTGCACACAGTATATTATCAACTTTGATGGTATTGCTGGCTTTTCCGTATATTTTACGAGCGTCAGATTCTTCATATTTTTTCGCTCTCACTACTACTTCTTGAAGCATTTGGTCTTTGTTGAGCTTTAATTTCTTTTCTAATTCAATGGCTTCATTGGCTTTTTTCAAAAAAATCGCTAAATCTTGGGCATTAAATTCCATTGGATTATAAGGCGTTTTTACAATTCTAACCTTTGGAGCGGGTTTTAGAGGGTTAATCGTTACGTCTAAATTCTTACCCCCATTTTTTTTCAAACCTTGTACAAATACTTGGGTAGTATCAAAAAAATCTAAACTGTAAAATCCGTAATTACCCAATGAATCAGTAGTTGCCGTTAGAAATTGAGGGATTTTCTTGTCATTTTTTAATACTAAGGTTAAGGTAACATTCTCGGCAATTTTTCCATTTGGTTTGACTGCTTTACCCGTTACTTCCAAGCCTGTTTCTAATAAATTATTTATTTTAGGATCTTTGTCAGCCATTAAATCTCGCCAAATAAATCTCCTCCATCCTTGGGTCATTATCAGAATATCCAAGTGGCGATTTGCATTCGTATTTTCTTTGTCAAAATAATAAGCTGGCTGTTCAATATTTCCCCGCAAGGCAGAATAATAATCCGTTCCCGATAAATTACTCACGTCTGAACTCAGTAAAAGATAGGACAATAAATTCTCTTGGTGAGGCTCGGCAATCACTTGACTTGCATCCGTAACGGCCACTGAAAAATTACCTTCCACGGGTTTTCCTTCGGCATCGGTGGCTTCCAAATTAGCAGTAACTTTCTCTCGAATCTTATAATTTGCTTTGTCAGGGATAATTTTGAGATTTATCTGTCTGTTTTGATTATTAAAAATTAAGCGTTCACAGAGAGGTTCACCTTTGGCATTCATCAAGGTAATTTGTACGATGCCATCGTCAGGAATTTTATTTTTGGGCATTGAAAGACCAAATGACTTTTGGGTTTCATTGCCTTTTGCCATAAAAATCAGTTGCCCTCTTTGGTGAGCCACCACAATAACTTCCGATGATTTATCGGCAGGTTTTGGTGAACTGTTTGCGATAAAAATCTTCACTTTTTCTTTACTCGATAAATTATCAACTGCCATCGTAAAACCTTGTTCGTGGGCATAAGGCAACGAATAAGGTCGGTATTTGCCATCGTGCTCTTTTACGTAAGCCGTATATGTTTTTTGGGATTCTGGCGTATAATTAAAAACTCCCATACCCAAATGTTCCGTGTGAAAAGCCACGACCGTATCTTTGGTATTATCCAACACAAAGCCTTCAACATCAATCCCTTTGCCCAAAATATTGAGTGCTTTAAACCCAATTCTGGAATCTAAACCAATTACAGAGTTACCGCCTTCTGGAAAAAACTGAACATCGGCAGCTTCGGTCATTTTTTGCGCATTTGAATCCGTCAAACGATTTTTTATGGAACCTTGATAAATTTTAAAATCTTGATGGAAAAAGAATTCTTCCGAATAATTTCTCATATAATTGGTATAAGCCCGAATTTGATAAACGCCTTCTTCCAAACTATCAGGCAAAGCAATGTCTCCGTACGTAGAACCATCACAATTCAATGTACGACTTGCGATAGTTTTGCCATTTGTTTCATTAATTAAATCAACGTACATCACTCGACTGACGGAGTCAATTTTATGCGTAGTTCCATCAAATAAATACCCTTTAAACCATATTGTTTCGCCAGCCATGTAGTAGGGCTTATCGAAATGCAAATAGACTTTTTCTTGAGGAGTGTTGGTACGGTACTTTTCGAGTTTTGCTAAAATTCGTTCGGTAATTGTTTCACCTTCTTGAGTGAATGTAAAGGCAGTTGTCATGAGAAATGCAATTGCCAGCAAGGCGTAAAATTTACGATTCATGTGAAGTAGAAATTGGGATTAAGCGTTAGAATAAAATTTCGTCAAATATCTAAATCCCAAACGATAAACGCAATAGTTTTATGATAGAAGGATTGAAATATCTATCAAGGAAATTTTACTTTTATAAATCCTCTAAAAATTTTACGATTATTTTATCAGAATTTAACAAAGGACGACATCACTAAAAGCGATGCCGTCCCATATTTTACTTCACTAAATTACTTATCCGCTGAACCATAATTACGGAATTATCCGTGGCTTCTTTTTTCTGTTCGTAAGCAACTAATAAATCTTTACCAACTGATAAAACCACGGGATACGTTGAAACCTCGAAATCTGGCGTTATCCATTCTTCCTTGAAACTGCCATCTTTTTCAAAAATTCGTAATCCAATTTTCGTAAAGAATTTTTCGTCTTTTTGCATAGATTGGTCCCAAGTCATCACCAATTTATTGTCCAAAACGCCCACTTGTGGATGTTTTGCCCGATTGGTTTCAATTTTATCCAGCAATTTCCCCGAACCAATTTTTGTTAATCGTACGCCAGCTTCATTTTCTTTGCCCGTAAACCATGCGGTATATAAATCCTTGCCCACTTGCGTAATGCTCGGCCCCGTGTGTGGACAAGCATTTACTTTCCATTTATCATCAAAAACAACGCTAAAATCGGTAAAACTTTTACCGCCATTTTTAGAAACTACGTGCGAAATATCCCGTGAACCATCGGCTAATAAATCACGAAAAAGGACGTGAAAATTATTATCAGTATCCACAAAAAGGTTCGTTCTGCAACATTGACAAGCATTTGAGTCTACCACAACTTCCGGAGAAAGCGTTCCATCGGATAAAGTCTGACGAAATTTCACACTGCGACCTGCATATTTCCCCAATTTTTCATCCAGCCAAACTAAACCAACTTGACCGTCGGGCAAAGTTGCCATATCACCAAAGGAATGACTCTTTCCAGCCGTTTCATCTTGGTGAACAGTTTGAGGTTCAGACCATGTTTTACCTTTATCTTTTGAAGAAATAAAGTAAAAATTACCTACAAATCGTTCGGTAGTCGTTGGCATTGAGACTTCAAAATTGGCGATTATTTCTCCATTTTTCTTGAACGCAATTTTGGGCATTCCTTCGGCGTGAATGGACATTTTTTCGGGAACTTTTACGGATATTTTCTCCGAAAAAGTATTTCCACCATCTTTAGAAATGGCAAAAAAGAAGAGATTTGCTTTGTCTCCGTCTTTCTCCGCCCAACTCAACACTGGATTTCCCTGAGCGTCGGTAGTGAATCTTGGCGTTGTTCCAACTCTTTGAATATCAGAAAGTTGAACAGGTTTATTAGGTTGTTTAAAACTCATTAAAAAACCTAAAATAGCAATAATTATGTATTTCATAAATTTGTAAATTTCAAGATGAATACTTCAATAATTAATGTTTCACCACCGCATATTTCTTAGGATTTTTATCAAACATTTCTTTGCAAACCACACTACAAAAACCAAATTGTTTTCCTTGATAAACCGAAACGTCTTTTGTGCCTTTTGCTAAGGACATTTTACAGATTGGGTCTTTAGCGTCTGCTTTCAAAACTGCACTTATTTCCGAATGCTGATGTTTTTCCTTAATTGATTTTTTTCCTTTCTGAGCAAAAATGCCAAACGTCATGCACAAAGTACAGATGAGGGTGATGATAGTTTTTTTCATGTTTTAAATACTATATTGTTATTAATTATAATGCTACGACTTAACTTATTAAAATTAAATTTCAGTAATTTGGCTCAACTTCCCGAAAGTTTTAAACTTTCGGGAAGTTCCAATTTCGATAAGTTATGTCATTCTCTATATAGTGCTACGAAAGAATTGAATGCTATTTCTTTTCTACAAAATTATACTGAAGTCCTACCACAAAAGTTCTTGGTGCGGCTGGCGTATAAGCTGTTCTGTCAGTCGCATTATTACCTCTGGTGGCATTGGTGGCATAAAGTTCATCCGTTAAATTCATAACGTTTAGGTAAAGTTCAATACGTTTCCATTGATAGCCCGTTCTAAAATTCAAAAAACTTACGCCTTTTGCGCCAAAAGCTCCTTTATCATCGTAAGAAACCGTGTTAATTTGGTTTTGATACCACGATGAAATCCGTTGCCATTCAATAGAAACTCGATAATTTTTCAACCAAGTTGGCTTATACGTAACCTCTGTATTGGCAATCCATTTAGGAGCTTGTGGCATATCTTTTCCGTTTACATTTTGCAAAACATCCGATGCTTTATTGCTCAACGTAAATTCCACAAAACGGTGAACAGCATTTGTACCGCCAAAACGAATCAACCATTGAACATTGGGTTTATACGTAATTCCGTATTCAACGCCTCGGTGCAAGGTTTTTCCAACCGACTGATAATCCGTGGAATTATCGGGCTGTTTGATGCTCAATAATTCATTTTGCCCATCCATTTGGTAAAACGCATAGTCGATATAAAGTTTATTATTCAACAACGAAGCCCAACCGCCAAATTCATAATTATCAAAATGAGCGGGTTCTAAATTGTAATAAAATAAATCGCCATTTGCTGCGGGCGTGGGACGTTTACGAAAAATTGCCGTGAGCGCTGGAGGCGAAAATCCTTTGGAATAATTGGCATAAAATCCTTTTCCATGACCCAAATCGTAGGTAAAACCAATTTTTGGCGTAACCTGACTATATTCTTTAGTTCCCGAAAAATATTCTCCCGAAGCAGTTTTTGCCAAATAATTAATATAGTCAAAAGCCATTCGGTCGTAACGTAAGCCCAACGAAAATCTAAAATTTTGTACGGGTTCAAAACCTATCTGCGTATAAATTCCTGTATTATAAATTTTCGCATCGTATTTTGACAAGAAATTGGTCGGTTCTTCTTTGCTCACCGTGTATTTTTCGACTGATTTGCCATCGGGACGTAATTGTGCCGAAAGATTAATCAAATACGCATAATACGGATTGGTTGAATAATCATAAATGCCACCGACCAATAAATTCGTTTTCAAGAACGAAAAATGCTGCGAATGTTGAGCCGAAACACCGTAAGAAGTAAACGAATTATTATTTATTTGGCTGGTTGCGGTGGATGCTCCTTGTTTCCAGATAATGGTATAATTTGGATTTTGCCCTAAAGAATTACCTCGGTAATAAGGCGTAATCGTGGTATGAGCATCATTATTCCAAGTATGTTCCAAGGAAATTCTGGCACGGGTAGCCAAGGCTTTTCGATACGCAAAATCTGCCACTGAAGTATAAGAACGGCTATAATAAGAAATACTATCACCGCCACCACCACTTTGGGAGTTATAATCAATGTATGAAATAGCCCCAATCAAACGAGTTTTATCGTTGAACGTGTATTCTAATTTTCCTGTGAAAGACTGCTTGTCAAAATCGCTATTGGTCATCCATGAATCTCTTTGTTTGGCCACGTAACCACCCAAATAAACACCTAATTTTCCAAGCGTAGCACCCGCACCAAATTGAATTCTTTTGTATCCATAACTATCAAATTGTACGCCTACTCTTGCCGTTGGAACAGAAGTTGGGCGTTGCGTAATCACATTAATTGCACCACCAACTGCCTCTGGGCCGTATAATGATGAAGCTGGCCCTTTTACCACTTCAATCGAAGAAGTAACAAAAGTATTCATTTCCAATAAAGCATTATGGTTGAAAACACCCATCGGACGGATGGGCAAACCGTCTTCCATGTACAAAAAATAGGGATTTGTTCCCATTGGCTGACGAATGCTCATCATGTGTTGCTCATTTCCCAAATTCACCATCATCACACCTGGCGTTTTGTTGATAATTTCGTACATATTCGTTGCCTTCGTATCGTTGATTAAAGTGGGCGATAACTTAGAAATTGCTACGGGCGATTGCGTACGTAAACTGGCTTCACGATTGGCGGTAACGACTACTTGTTGCAAATTTTCAATGGATGGTTCGAGGGAAACAGATAAGGGTTTATTATCTTGATAATCAACCATTTGCGTTTGAAATCCAATACTTGAAATGGTAATTTTTGAAACTTTTTGATTCGTTTCAAATGAGAATTGACCATTCACATTGGTAGTCGTTCCAGTGCTTGTGCCTTCAGCTTTTATGGATGCTCCAACAACGGGTTCTTTGGTTGTATTATCAAAAATTTTACCTTTAATTACGTTTTGGGCAAAGGAAATATTCATTGTCAACATACTGACAATGAGCAAATTATATATCGTTTTCATGTTTATTTAGTTTTGAATATTAACTTCAATTTACCATAACTCAGGCTATTTTTCGATAATAGCAAAACGCTCTCGAATGGCCAATTCGAGTTACAGCCATACAATAAATAAAAAATAATTAAACGATTGGAGGACGAAATACAAAAGAAGTGAAGCTCTGCGTGTGAGCTAATTGATAGGAATAAATGGATTTTGGGGCAGATGCTCTCATCGTCCAATCACAAGAAAAAAGTGGTGTAGTTTCAAAAACTTCTTCCATGATTTTTTTCATAGACTGGCTTTGTTTTTGCGTTTCTCTAGTAGCATTATCTTCCGCAATTTTATGTAATTTTTTTGCCAAATAGCATTGACCATTACATTTCAATTGGGGTTTGAAACGGTTTTCACAAAGGTTTTGGATGATATAATCCTTTCTCAATTCAAAATCCAAATAAACCACAGGCACAAGAATTGTTTTGACACTGATGAGCATCAAAAGCAATAGGGCTATGTAATTTTTGTGTGTCATTGGATGTTTACTAATTGAACCACAAAGGTATAATCGAAACGAATATGATCGTAATTTTTTAGTTTTTTATTCTAAACCTATCAGACTTTTCCTCCATACAGTCATGGCATAATTCAAAATTATGCCATGACTAAAAAAAGAATAAGTAACTGATTAATAGACACTTACTGCATTAACATCAACTCATCCAAACTAACTTGCACATCATCCCCAACTTGTTTTATACTATATTTCATCGGGAAATATCCTGCCTTGGCAAACTTGGCGGGCGTGGGTATGTTCTTGGTAATATTTGGTTTCGATTGCATTAATTCCAACGTTATCATTGGCTCAATGAAAGTAAATTTACCATCGTACGAACCCATGATTAAAGTCTCCGTAAATTTACCACCGTTCAATTCCGTTGATGTTGGGTTTGCCCAATGCACGCCCATCAAAGGCACTCCTGCGGGTAAACGAAAATACGGAATCGGCATGATACCATCAGGAGGAAGATTATCAAATTTCGCCGCCGTAGTATTAGTATAGGGTGGAATTACCGAACGTTCAGCGTTAGGTTGCATCATAAAATGCACGTCAAAATGGGCAACGTCATAAATACCAACGGGTTCGTGACCAGAATGGGAAAAATCAAGATAGATATGGTCAAATGGCGTTTTCCCAATGGCTTCGGTGGGCAAAGCAACCACTAAACTGGTACCTCCATTATGCGGAATATTGTTCAAAGCGCCTTTCGCTAAAGTCATACCAATCGAACTTGGTTTGTCACCCGTAAACTTAACCCAAGCATAAACTTTTCCATCGCCAATTGTCTGTTCTGCCCCTTTATAAGTTGGGTTTGGGTCAGTAACTACTTCGTCTTTTTTACATCCTGCAAGCATTATCCCCAATAAAGTACAGGTAAAAATGATATTTTTCATGTTAATTAAAATTAGATTTGTTTGTATTAATCATACAAAATTATGGCGTGTATAAATGATTTAAAATAACCTTTTATACACAATTAAATTAATTTAAACACCTGAAAATGAATACATTGCAACTTAAATTTCGTTTAAATAGCCGATAAAACCATTAAATAAATAATGAGTAACCTTTTATACCCAGCAAAAAAAATCGAATGTTTCAACCATTTATTGTTTATATTTAGAAAATAGTGAAAGGGTTTTGATTAAATTTGAGTATCGATTTGCACAGTTTTGCAACCTTTTTGATAATATTTGCAGATATTTGCAGCGGATTATTCAATAATTACTAAAGATAAAAGGAGCATTTATATAACATAAAAATATGAGTAAAATCATCAATGCTGAGAAACTACGATTAAATACTCGTGAGGATAATAAAGGCTGGAAAAAATGGGGTCCCTACTTATCAGAACGCCAATGGGGGACGGTTCGGGAAGATTATTCTCCTAATCAAGATGCTTGGAATGCCATTTCGCACGACATGGCTCGTTCGATTGCCTATCGTTGGGGAGAAGAAGGAATTGCGGGAATTTCTGATAATAAATCACATATTTGCTTTGCTTTATCGCTTTGGAATCATAACGACCATATCCTAAAAGAACGTTTTTTTGGATTAACAGGGAGCGATTCAAACCACGGTGAAGACGTGAAAGAATTGTATTATTACCTCGATTCCACGCCTACTCACTCCTACATGAAGATGCTTTACAAGTATCCGATTACGGCATATCCTTACGATCAGTTAGTGGAAGAGAGTCGCAAGCGTTCTCGGTTAGAGCCTGAGTACGAGCTACTTGATACAGGGATTTTTGAAAAAGATGAATATTTTGATGTTTTTATTGAATATGCCAAAGCGGACGAACAAGATATTCTCATCAAAATAACGGCTCATAATCGAAGCAAAAAAGATGCGCCCCTGACCATTCTGCCAACCATTTGGTTTAGAAATACATGGAGTTGGGGCTACGATAATTTCAAGTATAAACCCATGATGCGGGGAATCTCAAACAAGGCAATTGAGATTGATAACAGAAATGTTGGGCTTTTTAAACTCTACTGCGAAGAGGCAGACGAACTACTTTTTACCGAAAATGAAAGCAATTTTGAACGATTGTATGGCGTAGCTAATTATTCCCCTTATACCAAAGATGGCATCAATGAGTACATCGTAGAAGGAGATGAAAAAGCCGTCAATCCCAACGATATAGGAACAAAAGCCTCCGCTCAATACAAAAGAATCGTGAAAGCGGGCGAATCCGTAACGGTTCGTTTACGTTTGGTTGACCACTCAATTGTTGAACCTTTTGGGGGTTTTGAGGACACCATGGAGAAACGAATTCGGGAAGGAAATATCTTTTACGATGAAGTTCAACAGGATGTAAAAGACGAAGAATTATTAAAAATTCAACGGCAGGCTTATGCAGGAATGTTGTGGACCAAACAATGGTATTATTACAATGTCAATGAATGGATAAAAGGCGACCCAGCCATGCCAGAGCCATCGGGCTATCGTAAATATGGACGAAATGCCAGTTGGAGACATTTATATGCTGCCAATATTCTTTCGATGCCTGATAAATGGGAATATCCATGGTTTGCGGCTTGGGATTTGGCTTTCCATACTATTCCATTAGCTCGGGTTGACCCCAATTTTGCGAAACGACAATTAGCGGTTGTGTTGCGGGAATATTATATGCACCCCAACGGACAAATACCCGCTTATGAATGGTCATTTTCGGATGTAAATCCTCCCGTACACGCCTGGGCAACTTGGAAAGTCTATGAAATTGAAAAGGAAATGAACGGCAAAGGAGACATTTCTTTTTTAGAAAGAATTTTCCATAAATTATTGCTCAATTTCACGTGGTGGGTCAATTTGAAAGACGAAGGAGGCAATAATGTTTTCGGCGGAGGATTCTTGGGAATGGATAATATTGGGGTTTTTGACCGTTCTTCTACTTTGCCAACGGGTGGACGTTTGGAACAAGCCGATGGCACTGGTTGGATGGCCATGTATAGTTTAAATATGTTGAGAATTGCCTGCGAAATTGCTTTGGAACGTCCCGTTTATCAAGATATGGCTTCCAAATTCTTTGAGCATTTCTTGCATATTGCGGGAGCGATGCAGTCTTTGGGTGGCGATGATATTAGTCTTTGGGATGAAGAAGACCAGTTTTATTACGATATGCTTCATCTACCCAATAATGACAGTAAGTTGTTAAAAATCAGGTCAATGGTAGGATTAATTCCACTTTTTGCCGTAGAAATTCTGACGCCAGAAATGTTGGAAAAACTGCCAGATTTCAAGCGTAGAGTAGAATGGGTATTGAATAATCGCCCCGATTTGGCGGGATTGATTTCTCGTTGGTACGAATCTGGAAAAGGAGAAAATCGTTTGCTTGCTATTTTGCGGGGACATCGTATGAAGATGATTATGAAACGGATGTTTGACGAAAAGGAATTTCTTTCTGATTTTGGGATTCGCTCATTATCAAAATATCACCTCGACAATCCGTATCAATTCCGTATCAATGGCGATGTTCTGAAAGTGGATTATACGCCTGCGGAGTCCACAGGCAGTATGTTTGGTGGAAATTCCAATTGGCGTGGACCGATTTGGTTTCCCATGAATTTCTTGTTGGTCGATTCGTTGTTGAAATTCCAGACTTATTATGGCAATGATTATGAAGTAGAATATCCAACTGATTCGGGCGAGATGATGAGTATAAAAGAGGCAGCGATGAGTCTTTCAGAACGCTTAATAAAAATCTTTACACAAGACGATAAAGGCAGACGACCGATGTATGAAAATTACGAAAAACTGCAATCTGACCCACATTTTAAAGATTTAATTCTTTTCAATGAGTACTTCGATGGTGATACTGGAAAAGGTTTAGGAGCAGCTCACCAAACGGGCTGGACTGGATTGATTGCAGAATTAATTCTGACGGTTGCTAAAGAGAAGAAAGGTATTTTGAAAGATGTGATGTAGGGGAATAATGAATTTTTAAAACGCTCAATTTTGATGAAATTAAACATCAAGGTTGAGCGTTTTTATTTTATCAAATAAATTCAGCGTTTTCAAGGAAAACAATGAATTTTTTGGGTCTACGTTGAATGCTGTGGGTAATCAAATTTGAGTTTACCCGCTATGAAGTAAGTCATGTTAATAAGATTCTTAATATTTCGGAATCCTCTTACCCTTTTTTTGGCAAGCTGAATTTTAGCATTAATACTCTCCAAAATCCCGTTTGTTATTCGTGTTTGAATGTAGTTGACGATTCCAGACCAATGCGATCGCTTCATTCAGTAATTTTTTAACGTGGAATCAGTTGACAGTGATACTTGCTCTGGGAAAATTATCAGTTGCTCCTTGAATAAAAGCGGGCGATAAATCAATCGAAACCTGCTCTATTTGCTCTTTTAGACATCCTTTTGATTCTAAACAGTCTTTAATCTGAGTAACAGTATCAGCATCTTTTTCAACAACAGCATGGAGTACTATGTTCTTTTAAATCAACCCCAACGGTAATGGTAATATAGTTATGCCTTTTTTTAGAAGAAGTCTCGTCTATACCTACTTGGGTAACTTGTGAATGGTCGGTTGTATTATAAGCCTTGATACTCCAAAAATTGAAGATAGTCCAGAATCTGTTTGGATATTCACTGACGGTATCACCTACCTTGATGATCGGCATTTCACACTCTATCAGGTGCATTGCAAATGCCTCAAAAAGTAGCGTAAAGCCACTATTAGGTCTTGCACAAGGTACATTTACTTGATGAACTTGCCCTGTACTTATTACTAAACGAAGAACTCGATAATGCAAATAACACTCATGTTGAAAAAAAATTAAGTGTCGCCAAGTTCTATCAATCGTGTCATGGACAGAACATAATACTTGGCTTTTGTCCATAAATTTACTGCCTCGGTCAGTCTATATGAATATGTAAACTTTTAACATTCGAGTCTTCTGTTTGTAACTCTACTTGCGTAATTTTATAGGGGGGTGAAGACCCAATACCACTTGAAATATCTCTGTACTATTCATAATACAAAAATACGAAAAGATCAGTGACCCACAGTATTTAACATGGACCCTTTTAAAGCTGTTAAATCGTGTGTTGAAGTGCGATTTTTTTTAGGGAAAGTTAGTTTCTTCGTTCTGTGTAAACTTAAGGAGTAGAGTTTGGCTCCGTAATAACTTAATTTCTTATTAACATAATCTGCCATTTCGATAAAAGGCAAATCACCACTCCCCAAAGGAATGATTCGTCCGTTGATGTACTCATTTCTATATCTCGGATTGTTCCTCAAATGCCAAATATTCCTGTAATGTATTATAGCTATCTTCGAGTGCTGATATCAGTATTCTTTTAAAATTATTCTCTCCGTCTCCTCATAAATGTCTGATAATGGGAGTTCTCAATCAACATTTTTATTGAAATAGACCCTTCCAATGTATCGGCTTCGGAAGCTAAAAACCAAAGCCCTAAATCATTTTCTTTCCACATTACTTCCGAAAGGATACTGGTTGAGCTTATCAAAACGTATTCTCGGAGGCTTGGAATACTTCTATAAAGAGCATTTTTTTCTTCTCTATCATGAGCGTCCGTACTTTTTGGCAGGATTTCGATGATGATAACGGGATTCATTATTACATCTTTTTTACCTTCCAAAATTTTTTATCCCCGCAAACTACCATTAAATCTGGGTAAGGATAAAGCGTATTGGCTGGGACATGGAGTTTCCTATCTCTTTAAAAAGATTGACAGGATTTTTTTTCTCAGAAACGAGCCAATTAATACTGAACAATTTTCATTGACAATATTATGTTTGAAACTTGCTCCCGCCGTGGCAAATATTTCTCCTTGAAAATATTCGCTTTATAAGCGGCTTTTCGCTCCATTTGTAGATATTTTTCTAATGCTGACAATTTTTCTCTGTTTATTACTCAAATCTACAAAACCGACCGATAAAAAAACTCGCAAAAGCGAAACCTTTACGAGTTTTTTGTATCGAAAAAATGAGGAGTCTTATCTTGTAATTTCAATAATTTCAAATTCCATTGCCCCCACAGGCGCTTGAATTTGAGCTATATCACCCACTTTTTTTCCAAAAAGTCCTTTCCCAAAAGGTGAAGAATTTGAGATTTTCCCAGCCGCTAAATCAGCTTCTTCTTCCGAAACAATTGTATAAATTTTTTCCATGCCATTTTTGACATTTTTTATCTTCACTTTCGACAAAATCGAAACGATTGAATTATCAACATTTGTTTCATCAATCACACGAGCATTTGCCACTACTTCATTGAGCTTCATAATCTTTAATTCCAACAGTCCTTGTGCATCTTTGGCTGCATCATACTCAGCGTTCTCACTCAAATCGCCCTTATCACGTGCTTCCGCAATTTGTGCTGACATATCTGCACGTCCAGCAGTTTTAAGATACTGTAATTCAGCTTTCAATTCATCAAATTTTTCCTGCGTATAATATTGAAATTTTGCCATAGTTATGTTTGTTTTCTGTTATCCTAAATAGAAAAAAAAATACTGACAACGTGCCAGCAGGTATTTTAATTTAAAAATGTGTTATCTTGAAAAGCATTTATGCTCATCGTAAAATTTTCAAACGATTAATCTTTACATTCCTAATACAAACAAAAAGAACGGCCTAAGACCGTTCTACAAGATTTTTTATGACCTTTGCAGAAACATTAATTTATGTAATATTTTCCTGTTTTTGTTTTACTTGCATTTGCTATAAATATTGGAACAACAAATTTACGAAAACTTTAAGAAATTCAAAGTGTTTTTTTAGCATAATAGTTAGGAATTAGGTTTTTGGGGTTAAGCATCAGTGAAGTAATTAACTGATTATCAGAATTTTATAAAAATAAGTCGTTTTAAATAAGAATTTATTGATAAGAAAATGAGAATAATATTCATGGGAACTCCCGACTTTGCGGTTGAGAGTTTACGAATTTTAGTAGAAAATAAATATAACGTCGTGGCAGTGATTACTGCTCCCGATAAACCCGTTGGACGTGGGCAAAAATTGGGAATGTCGCCCGTGAAGGAGTACCTTTTAGAGAATGCTCCTAACATTCCGATTCTACAACCTGATAAATTGAAAAATCCAGAATTTTTAGAAGAATTAAAGGGCTATCAAGCTGATTTGCAGATTGTTGTGGCTTTTAGAATGTTGCCAGAAGTTGTTTGGATGATGCCGAAATTAGGTACTTTTAACCTTCATGGTTCGTTGCTTCCGCAATATCGTGGAGCCGCTCCCATCAATTGGGCGATTATCAATGGAGAGACTGAAACAGGTGTTACAACTTTTTTTTTGAAACAAGAAATTGATACAGGGTCGATAATTTTTCAAGAAAAAGAGCCCATTTCACTTACGGATAATGTGGGTGATGTCTATAATCGGCTCATGCACAAAGGGGCTGGATTAGTTTTGAAAACCGTAAAAGCCATTGAATCGGGTGTTTATCCGCAAGAACCACAGGACGAAACGGGAGAAATTCACCATGCTCCGAAGATTTTTAAGGAAACTTGTCAGATTGATTGGAATCAGCCTGTGAAAAAAGTGCATGATTTTATCCGTGGGCTTTCGCCTTATCCTGTGGCCTGGACGATGTTGAATGATAAAACTTGTCGGATTTATGAAGCGAGGATATTGGAAGCGGAAAATCCGTTGTTGTCTGTGTCTTCACAGATAACCGGTTCATACACCACCGACGGCAAAAAATACCTTCATTTTCAATGTGCTGATGGCTTTTTGGCGATTGAGAATTTGCAATCAGAGGGCAAAAAACGGATGGGAATTGAGGAGTTTTTGAGAGGGTATCGAATAATTGGTGAGTTGTGATTTATGAATTGTGAGTTATTCCATTTACAAAATTTAAATATCAATTCTGAATTAAATCGTAACAAATCCGATGAACATTGCGTCCATAAAATCACTAAATCACAATTCACTAATTCACAACTAAAAACATGGCAACTCAATTTTATTCAAAACGAAATTTGCAATTCCTTCTTCACGAAGTGCTTGATGTAGAGTCGCTTACCAAATATCCATACTTTCAAGACCATGCCCGTGAAACGTTTGATATGGTACTGGATTCGGCTGAACAAATTTCGGAAAAACTCTTGAAACCGCTTTTGACGGAGATGGATAGAAAAGAACCGCAATTGGTGGATGGCAAAATCAAAATTCACGAGGGTATGTTTCCGATTTTGAAAAAATTTGGGGAAGATGGCTGGATAAATGCGGGTTTTTCTTATGATGAAGGCGGACAGCAAATTCCTGCTACGGTGTTGAGTTCGGCGGCTTTTATTTTTCAAGCTGCTAATTATTCTTCTTCGGTTTTTCCATTTTTGACTTCTGGAGCGGCAAATTTGATTCGTAGTTTTGGTTCTCAGGAATTAAAGGAAACTTTTACGCCCAAGATGTACACAGGTGAGTGGCAAGGCACCATGGCACTTACCGAACCCGATGCAGGAAGTTCGCTTTCGGATATTTCTACCACCGCAGAATCGACTGAAAATGATGCGGAGTGCCGCCCAGGCGTTTACAAAATAAAAGGGCAAAAAATATACATTTCAGCGGGCGACCACGACGGTTGTGATAATGTAATCCATTTGATGCTTGCCAAAATAAAAGGTGGCCCTGCAGGAGCGAAGGGAATTTCACTTTTTGTAGTCCCACAGAAGAGAACCGTGAGCGATGAGCCACGAGCAATGAGCAATGAGCAAGGGATTTCGAGCGAAAACTCACAGCTCAAAGCTCACAGCTCAAAGCTACAAGACAACGACGTTTTGACCGCTGGGGTTTATCACAAAATGGGTTATAAAGGAGCGCCGATTGCCCATTTGATGGTTGGCTCGAATGATAATGCTTTTGGGTATTTGGTGGGTGAGCCACACAAGGGTTTGACATATATGTTCCAGATGATGAATGAGGCTCGTATTGGCGTGGGAATGAACGCCACCGCCATCGGGACTGCCGCTTATTATGCCTCACTCGAATACGCAAAAGAGCGTCCACAAGGGCGATTGATTTCGGATAAAGATATTACCAAACCCCAAGTTCAGATTATTCGTCATGCCGATGTGAAGCGGATGTTGTTGTTCCAAAAAGCCATTGTAGAGGGTTCGATGGCACTTTTAACGCAATGTTCGATGTATGCAGATTTAGCTTCGGTGACGGAAGGAGAGGAGCAAGAGCATTATCATTTATTGTTGGATTTACTCACGCCCATTGCCAAATCGTACCCTTCGGAAATGTGTTGTTTGACGACCTCCGCCGCCGTCCAAATTTTAGGCGGTGCGGGTTATACGACCGATTTTCCCGTAGAACAATTTTACCGTGAAGCCAGAATTCACCCCATCCACGAAGGTACAACGGGTATTCATGGCTTGGATTTATTAGGTAGAAAAATCATTATCAAAAACGGAAAATCATTGCAATTATTGGTGGCTGAAATTTTAAAAACGATTGAGAAAGCAAGTTCAATTGACCGTTTAAAGCCTTTTACTCAGAAATTGCAAGTATATTTAGGTAAAACTGACAACGTAACGAAACACCTTTTGAGCTTGGCGAGCAATGATTTAGAAATCTTTTTATCGGATGCCACTTTGTATTTAGAACTCTTCGGAATTATGACAATTGCGTGGCAATGGTTGGTGCAAGCCATCAAGGCAGAAGAGGCTTTGCAGGCAGGAGCGACGGGCGATGATTACGACTTTTACCAAGGTAAAATCTTTACGTTACGGTATTTTTATGAATATGAATTAGTGAAAATTGATTCCTTGATGAAGCGACTTTTGAGTGAGGATAATGTGACAGTGGAGATGGAGGCGGCTTGGTTTTGAGGATAATGAAAAGGCTTAACAAGTTGAATTTTGTTAAGCCTTTTTTACAATATTATGTTCGTAACTGGGTTCAGTAAAATTTAAGAGAAAATTGCATCCTCTGGAATGGTTTCAAATTTTATAAATAATGCCTTAATTGATTCTTCTGTTTGACTTTGAAACGATTTCAAGACAGTTTCCATTCATCATAATTGCCTTGCAATTTCGTTATTCTTGATATATGTTGAGGCATAATTAAAATTTGACCATCTTTTGAACGTTCTACTTGCCAATCTTTATTGGGTGTACAAAACTCAAAGAATTGTTCATCATTCATTACTGAACGAGGCATTTCTATCTTTAAGACATCGGTTTGTAATATATCAAATACTGACATAATTTTTTTTATAAGTTTAGTAGCAGTAAAACAATAACTTATGGTTTTACTGCTACTAAATTACACAATATTTATCAATAATCTCCTCCAGCGCCACCGCCACCAAAATCGCCACCACCAAAACCGCCGAAGCCACCGCCGTCACCGCCAGAACTTCCTCCGCCCCAACCAGACGAACCGCCCGATGAGAAAATGATGGGACCAGCCCAACCGCCACCCATAAAGCCACCTCCGCCACTGCGTCCACCTTTGCTATTTCTGCCGATGATGTATAAGATAATAATGACGACCAAAATAACGATAAGAAATGGAATAACCGAACCATCATCTTCCGTTGGTTCAGCCTCAAATTCTCCCGAGGCTCTTTTCATAATTTCTGAAGTGGCTTCGTCTAAACCTCGATAAAACTGACCTGCTTGGAAATAGGGCTTCAAAATGGTGTTAATGATTCTTTTAGAAACTGCATCGGTAATAGTTGCTTCCATGCCTCGCCCCGTTACAATTCTGAGTTTTCGGGTTTCGGTTGCCCACAAAAGCACCAAGCCATTATTTTTGTCTTTTTGGCCCACGCCCCAGTCTTTTGCAATTTTCATGGCGTAATCGTAGGGGTCAGAATCTCCCGTAGTTTTTACGATGACAATGGCAATTTGCGTGGAGGTGCTGTCGGCATATCCTTTGAGTTTTTGTTCCAAAGATTGTAATTCCGAAGGCGTTAATTTCATGACAAAATCATTGACTAACCTCGGAGGATTGGGCTTTGCTGGAATGTCTTGTGCGTTCAATTTTGCAGTAAACAATAAGCAGTAAGCAGTAAAAAAGAAATATATAATTAATTTTCTGGACATGAAATTGTGTTGATTGGTAATGTAGCACGTGATTGTACGATAAAAGATTTGAGTCCGATTCACGAAAGCAAACGTTGCCCGTGCTATTTCGTGCTTCAGTAATTTATCCAAATGAAATATCATCAGGTAATTCGTTCACATCATCTGATTGATACGGAAAAAAATGCTTTAATTGTTCGCCTGCCGAGTGTATGCCTTGAGCTAAACCTTCGGCAAAAAGTCCTTGTGAAAAATTGGTTTTAAGCAAAATTTTAGTGGTTTCCCAGAAGTTTTTGGGAACAACTTTATCAATGCCTTTATCGCCTAAAATAGCAAATTTCCTGTCATCGGTCGAAAGGTAAAAAAGTACGCCATTTAGTTGGGCGGTATTGCCCATCCCAAGTTCAATAAATACTTCGGTAGCACGATCGAGGACGTTATCAGTAGGGCATGTTTTTTCGATATGCACACGGATTTCACCCGAACTATTGAGTTCAGCCGCTTGAATAGCTTTAATTATATCGGCTTTTTGAGAATCAGAAAGAAAATTTTGGGACATGATTTTTGGGGTAAACGGTGAAGGATAAACGGTAAAAGGTTCACGGTAAAACATTCACCGTGAACCTTTTACCGTAAACCAAAAATATTATTTTGCACCACCACCAAAATCAACGTTTGGCGCTTTTGAAGCACCTGCATCGGCTTGGAAATATCCTTTTACTGTGAATCCTGAGAAGCTGGCAATTAAGCTGTTAGGGAAAGTTACAATATTGCTGTTGTAACCTTTTACAGTTCCGTTGAAACGGTCTCTTTCTTCTTTGATACGGTTTTCAGTACCTTCCAACTGCGACTGTAATTCCGAGAAGTTTTCGGTTGCTTTCAATTGTGGGTAGTTTTCAGCAACTGCCATCAAACGTGACAACGAACCACTCAATTGACTTTGTGCCGCTTGATATTTTTGGATATTTTCGGGCGATAAATCTTTGGCATCCAGCTTGATTTGGGTTGCACTTGCACGAGCGTTGATAACGTCCGTAAGGGTACTTTTTTCAAAATTGGCAACGCCTTGAACGGTTTTTACCAAGTTTGGAATTAAATCCGCACGACGTTGATAAGCTGTTTCGACATTTGCCCAAGAAGCCTCAACTTCCTGATTTCCAGTAGCCATTCCGTTTCTAACACCAATACCCCAAAATAATACTAAGGCAGCAACGCCCAATCCGATAAGAAGTCCTTTTGACATAATTTTTTAAATTTGAAAATTTGGTAATTTGAAGATTAATTAATTTTAATAACTTGAAACTTGAAAACAATAACATGAAAAAGGCTTTGTTCACTCTATTTTCAACTGATCATACCGTCAAATTATCAAATTATCAGCCAAATGTAGATATTTTTTTGAAATACCGATGAAATCTATGGCGAATATTTGGTTTTTGGTGGGTAACGGTTGTTATTCATTATGGATTTAAAGATTTAAGCCCTCATTTTATGAAGGATTATTTGAAATATTTTTCTGAATAATAGAACTAATGTATTCTTTTTTGTACGGTTTACAACAGGAATAATAAAAAATCATTTTTAAAAGTAATGTTAATCTCAAAATCGAATCAGGAAGCACGGAAATTTGTTAAATGCTGTATTGAGTTTCTAAATCGTTATGATTCTATCTCTGGCAATTACTTTCCAAGTATCAACCACCCTATTTTCTTGCACCACTTTCACCTCATTATACAAAGCAACGGTCGGACAAATGTGGATTGGCACACCATACCAAACATCACCAAGTGTGTATTTATCCGTATTTTCAACTTGAACAACCAAATGTTCTTCACTCTGACCGATAGGAGTTATCTCATCATTAATTAAAAATTTGATGCGAGGTAATGGTTTCTCAGCCGCAATAGATTTATGCCCTAAATCAAGGCAAAGTGTCGTTTTGTTAACGACAGAAATAATTCTCGTTGCGATTATTCCCGCCCAAAGAAAATTAAAATCTGGCATCAAGCTTTTGTATCCTGCATCCCAAAAAATGAAAGTACCTGGACTCACTTCAACGTCGTGGTGAGCTAGTGCGTGTAGCGAAAAAGTTGGCGTGCCACCCACGATAATTTTTAATTTTTTCTCCGCAAATTTTTCAATTTCAAGTTGCACAAGCGAGATTAATTGGAATACTTTAGCGGTTTTATGTTTCCTTTCCAAAACGTCCGTGTCGTGGATATGACCATCGTAGGCGTGAAGACCAATAACATGGATTCCCATTAAATTGAGGGAATTCGTGTATAAATTTAACGCATATTCTACCGAAATTCCCGTGCGATTCATGCCTATATTTAAGTCAATAAAAACATCCAATATATCATCCATAAAACAATCCGAAAGTTGCTTAGCTATATCCAGATTATCAATTACGCAAGAAAATTTTGTTTTGGGATATTGCTGTTTCAAAGCCTGTAAACGCTTAATTTTTGGCCCTAAAACTGGATAAGCAATTAATACATCTTTTGCTTTTGCGATGCCCAGCATTTCAGCTTCGGCAATGGTAGCACATTTGAATTTATGAATACCCGCTTGTATCATCATCTCCGTGATTTTCAGGAGTTTATGCGTTTTTACGTGGGGACGTAATTGCTCAATGGAATGTACTAATTCTATGGCTTTTTCGATGTTTTGTCTTGCCCTTTCTTGGTAAATTAGCAAAGCGGGCGTATCAATTTCTTCAATATTTTTTATGTCAAACCAGTTCATAAGGATGGGATTTGTTAAATAATCCTCAATTTACGAAATTACACAAAGCAAAAAATCCCATGACCATTGTAAGGTAATGGGATTTGTAATTAGTTTAATAAATATCAACTGTCGTTTTGTAGATAATTAAGAAACCTTACTTAATCAGCGGCAACTTTGTAAGTAGGATCTTCAATCACATTAACCTCAATCACTTTATCAGCATTTTTAAGTAGTTGCCGACAATCATAGCTCAAATGCTTTAAACGCACTATTTTACTCACTTTAGCATATTTTTCTGTTATTTTATTCACTGCATCTATGGCACTCATATCTACAATCCTACTTTCCTTAAAATCAATAACTACTTCATTCGGGTCATTGATTACGTCAAATTTTTCGGAAAATGTAGTCGTTGAGCCAAAGAAAAGTGGCCCATATATTTCATAGTGTTTTACGCCTTTATCGTCAATATATTTTTTTGAACGAATCCGTTTGGCACTTTCCCAAGCAAAAACCAAGGCTGAAATGATAACGCCAATCAGTACTGCCAACGCTAAGTTATTAAGCCAAATGGTGATAATCGCAACTAATACACCCACAAAAATATCAGGTTTAGGCATTTTATTGATGACTCTGAAACTCATCCATTCAAAAGTTCCAAAAGCAACCATCATCATCACACCAGTTAATGCCGCCATTGGTAAAGCTTCAATAATAGGGGATGCAAAGAGAATAATGGACAAAATTGTTAAAGAAGCAATTATACCAGAGAGTCTCGCCCTGGCTCCTGCTGAAAGATTAACTAAAGTTTGAGCAATCATCGGACAGCCCCCCATTCCAAAGAAGAACCCATTGAGAATATTTGCCGCACCTTGGGCTAATGATTCTTTATTTCCATTACCAGTAGTCTGAGTAATTTCATCTACCACATTTAGCGTTAGTAAACCCTCGGTTAGTCCCACACCCGCCATGATAAGTCCATAAGGAAGAATGATATTGAGTGTTTCTAACGTTAAAGGGATATTTGGAAGATGAAAAGGAGGTAATCCACCACTAACTGAGGCAATATCTTTTACAGTTTTAGTATCAATTTGCAACCAGAAAACTAAAAGCCCAACAATAATAATGGCTACTAAAGATGCAGGGACAGTTTTTGTAATACGAGGAAAAATAAGAATTATCGTAATTGTCAAAGCAACCAAACCTACCATTGTATATAGGGATGTTCCTGATAGCCAAACGGAATGGCCGTCAATCACTGTTTTGAATTGTTCCAATTGAGCCATAAAAATTATGACAGCTAATCCATTTACAAACCCAAACATAACGGGTTGTGGAACGAGTCTAATGAATTTGCCCAATTTAAAAATGCCTACGAATAATTGAAAAATACCTGCCAAAATAACGGCGGCAAAAACGTATTCCAAACCATGAGAATTCATCAAGGCAATTAATACAACAGTCGTTGCTCCTGCTCCCCCAGAAATTAATCCCGGTCTTCCTCCAAAAATAGCGGTAACTATCCCCATGATAAATGCCCCGTACAGACCCATGAGAGGTGGAAATTTAGCTAAAATAGCAAAAGATAATGATTCGGGAATCATGGTCATTGCTACGGTTAAACCTGCTAAAATTTCTATTCTGTAATCTACTTTTTGTTTAAAATCAAATAAATTGAAAATTTGCGTCATAAATTGTTTGTGCTTGGTGTGTTATGCTACTTCCAAGTTTTAGATTAAATGGAATATAGCAGTTAACAGAATTATGATTTGTTGTTAATACCTAAAAGTATCTCCCTTGAAATCAAATATTTCTATTTTCCTGCCATCTTTTTTTGTTAATATTACTTTGTTTGCCTCCTTCGCATCAATCGTTTGGATGTATTCGGCATCTTTTGGGAGATACAAATTTACATATTGTGCATCCAATACCGACCTTTTAATACTGTTTACGTAAGTATCTCCTTCATAAAATGTTTTAATATAAGATGGATAAGTAATCGTATCCCCCGTTTGATATTGTTTGACCAATTCGTTGGCAATTTTAAGATATGGATTTTCAGTACGTGCTTTGTTACGGTAGTTATATTTCAGTGATTCATCGTTTAAAACCGTGTTAATCGTTTTTCTAACAAAGAGTAATTGAACTCCAAATAAACCCCAAATAAAGTAGTTAAGGGGTTTTATCTGCTGATTTGCGTTTAATAAAGCAATACTGAGGAAAATAGTTGAATAGGGAAATGAAAATCCTGAGTAGCGTTGAGTTAGACCAAAAGTATGACCATTTTTAAAAGTCATGATGATTAAAAAAATGGTTGGAATGAAAGTTAAAAATAATAGTAACCAAAGCTGTTGTTTTTCAATACCTTGTTTGGTATCCCTCCAATATTCAACAAATAGGTAGAGTAGAAGCACACCGTTAACTATTTCTAAATATTGCCATTTTGCAGTGGAATAAATGAAATAGCCCAATATATTTATCCCAATAATGAATGATAACCATCTTCTTTGTTCTGATTTTTTAAATTTCCATAGTGAAAATACGGAGAAAATAGTAATAAAGAGAGCAACTAAAAAATTCTTTTTACCAACTATATTCGCCAGAATGTTATTACTGGCAATGAATAAATCAGTAAAAATAGGAAGAGCCTTTTTTGTTACGTTTTCAACCGTTGCCGGGTCAATATAGCCTGCGTGTGGATTTGGATTTAGATGAGCTTGTGCATAGTAAATCTTTGCTTGATAATTAAGGGTTTGGAAGGTATAATCTCCACCTCCACTGGTTATCCAATAGCTAAAAGCTAATGCACCAATCACTAAAGAGAGGGGTAGTAAAACCCAAGGTCTCGATTTCCGAACAAACAATAAAACGTACATTCCATGAACCATGAAAACCGTTGCTGTTAAAAAATGTGATAATAAACATAATGCGCATAAGATGCCGTAAAACCAATATAACCTTAACGACTTAATATCATTTTCTTCATTTTTAAT
>JBBAKY010000012.1:36237-48574 GCA_040403295.1 Arcicella sp. | reverse complement strand
GTAACTACTTTTTTATAAGTAAGTTACGCTTTTATTTAGTAGCAGGAACAGGACTCGAACCTGTGACCTTTGGGTTATGAGCCCAACGAGCTACCTACTGCTCCATCCTGCGGTGTTGTTTCCATTTGATTGGACTGCAAAGGTACGGAAGTTTTTTAGATATACAAGCCGTTGATTGAAAAAAAAGTATTTATTTTTAAAATTACTGAATATTGGGGTTAATATCTTCGGCCTCGCCTATTTCAATTAAACGGTCGAGGGTGATTTTGCAGAGGTTGAACCATGATTTCAGTTTTTCAATATCCAATTCTTTTCCTAATCTTTCAAGCGTTATCTAATTGTTCATAATTGGAGGGGTATGATATAAAGAAAAAAACCTTGTATTTTCTCTTACAAAAACTTTAACATCAGTATTTTGCAGAATACTGAATTACTTTTCTTGTAAAAGATTTGAGTCCAAAAAGCTCCTAAAACTTTTTAAATGCTTTGAACTACAATGAATAACACCATCAAATTCAGCATTACCAGTTTCCGTTTTTTTAATACTAAATAGGTCATTTATGTAATTCCGTTTTTTTTCAGAGCTAATCTCAAAGGTAATCCCGTTTGTTGAAACAAAGGGACAACGAAGACGACAATAAGTTAAGTGAGAGACATACCACTGTGAACGGTATAAGTATCTAAAATAATCCTTGTTTTTCGATAATTGAGAATAACCTTATCCGAATCCCAAAATCCTCCGTCAATAAACTCTCCACCAATTTCTAAGGCTAATTGTTTCCATTTTTCCTTAGTATCAGACTCAAATATATTTGATAGAACACTCATACTTCGACAAATTACAATTAACTAATCCTGCGATTTCAAACTCATCATCAATTCCTTCGCTTTCTTTACATTCGGATTAATTTTGTCGCTTTCTACTAAACCGTCACGCAATCGTACGATTCGGTGGGCGTATTGGGCGATGTCGTCTTCGTGCGTAACCATGACGATAGTGTTGCCTTTTGAATATAATTGGTCGAACAAATCCATGATTTCGTAGGAAGTCTTGGTGTCTAAGTTTCCCGTGGGTTCATCGGCTAATAAAATGGATGGGTCGTTTACCAAGGCACGGGCAATGGCAACACGTTGTCGTTGTCCACCCGAAAGTTCGTTTGGTTTGTGATGAGCTCTGTTTTCGAGTCCTACACCTTTGAGGGTGAGCATCGCTTTTTCGATTCTGTCGGCTTTATTATAGCCCGCATATATCAAGGGTAATGCCACATTTTCGAGCGAAGACTGCCGAGGCAAAAGGTTGAATGTTTGGAAAACAAAACCAATTTCTTTGTTACGAACTGTTGCCAATTCATTTTCAGTCATCTCACTAACGTCTTGATTATTAAGAATGTACCGTCCGGAAGTGGGCGTGTCCAAACAACCAACGATGTTCATTAACGTGGATTTTCCCGAACCCGAAGGACCCATAAAAGCCACGTATTCGCCTTTGCTGACTGAAATGGTTACGTCTTTGAGGGCTTGGATAATTTCTTCACCCATGACGTAACGTCTTGAAATGTTGGTAGTTTGTATAATTTCCATTTTTGATAATAATTTAGAACAAACTTACCAATTTACTGAAAACCAGCACCCGCCTTTTCGATGGATTGTAGTTTGGCTTGATAGGTCGGTAGAAAACGCTGATAATCGGTTGGGGATAATTTTTGAAGCATCGCCAAAGCATCAATTGCATAATCTTTCATCCCAATATTTAGGGCTTGAAGAATAAATAATTCATACAATTTTGGTGAATCTTTTCGCCAAGCGATTGCTTTTGAAATGGCATCGTAAGCTTTTGCGGGTTGTTTGTTTTTATTGAATATTTCAACGGCTTTGGCCACTACATTTTCATTTAAAGGATGTTGCTTTAATCCTTGTCCCGTGGGGTCTTTGATATCGCTAATAAAGATGGTTTCTGCTTTCTCTTTTTTCAATAAGGTATTCAATAAAAAGGCGTAATATTTTCCTTTTTTATCGGTAGAATCTCCTAACGACCAAGCTTGAAAATTCTGAAAAGCAATGAGTTTATCGCCCTGATAATAGTCTTGAAGGGCATTGGCAAAAAGTAAATCTTCAGATAATGATTCGTTATCTTCCGATTCGGCTAATCGTCTCAAAGGTAAGGTTTTACCATTCGATTTTTGGTGGATAGATTGGTTATAAATCCAAGCGAAATCTGAAGCATTTAAGATTGAATCTGGCGAGAAGATTCCACCCCAATTTTTCCCTGGGAGTGAGGCCTTTTTGGCCACATTTTTTAGCGCTAACTTATTGGCCTGAAATGAATTATACTTGATATCTTCTGTCGTACTTAACACTTCATCAATGCCTTTTTTTTTCAGATTATTTGCCCAAAAAGCGAATAAATTGCTGGCTGGTACTTCTGGTTTTTTAGCATTTTTGGTTGCCAATTCGTAATAAATTAAGGTTGAATCTGGCAATTTTGATTTGTTGTATAAATAAGCAAGATTATTCTGTAATTCACCCGATTTTGGAAATTTTTGCACCCCTTCTTTTAAGACAAAAATGGCATTAAAAAATTGGTCACCATCCGAAAGCGAACGGCTAAGCCCTTCATAATCAAAGGGTGATGGGTTTTTGGTGGTTGCTTTTCTAAAATATACACCCGCCGTTTCGTTGTCGCCTTGGGTGATGGAAAGTGAGGCTAAAGCATAATTGGTTTTATGATTTCGAGGTTCGTAAGACAGCGCAATTTTGTACTCAATTTCAGCAAATTTATAGTCTTTTGCAGTCGTGTAATAATCGCCCAAAGCATTATAACTGGCGGCTGAAAATTGTTTTGTCGGAAAGAAATCGATGAATAATAGCAAGCCTCCAATCATGATTAATGCCATGATTCTGAACATCCAAATTGGGAAACGAAATGGCTTGAAAACGACTTTATAAACCTCTAATCCATCACGGAAAAGGCTTGAAAAATTTAAAATTATATACACCAAAAACATAATGCCCATGGCCAAATGCGAATAAGTTACGGCATCTTCAAAAACCTCAACCATTGGGTCGTTGCCTGTGGCGAAGGCGAGTCCGCAAGTAGCAAGTGTGATGATGCTCAAACCCACGTAAATAAACGCCCCCGATTCCTCAAAATTCATAATTTCAACGTACAAATTTCTACGACTTCTAAATCCCCAAATGCCTAAAGTTATTGAGATAATTAACAATAAAAAAGGACTTAAATAAATCATGTTCCAATCAATTGTTTTATTGTTGTACAAGAAAATTAATAGCACATTTGCTAAATATATCGTACTGATAATCAAGAAGTTGAGTAATTGTTTTGTGCCTTTTGAGGAAGTGGTGATAATTAAAAAACCATTGATTATTTCATAGGAAATCAAGAAAATAAAACCGATTGAAAGAAGCATCGCTCCCGAAGTTCGATAACTTGAAAGTAGTAAAAATGGGGTATTTATTTTGGAAAAATGATGAATTAATATTCCTACTATAACTGTAATAAAAAAGAAGGTAAAAAAACGTTTGAGAATGTCAATATCTGGGCGAAAAGCGTGGAAGAAATAGCTCGTTCCGATGTATAAAATGATGGCTGCGATGTTGATATAATTATCGGAAAGGTTAAACACTAAACCCACATTGAAGGTAACAATCAATAGAATTACCGACCCTATAAATATCAAATACCAAAAGCGTACAAGCGCCGAAAGAGCGGATAAAATTAGGATAAATCCGGTCATAAAAAGCCCCAAAAACAGATAATTCCCGAGCGCATTGACAGCCATCGGAGAGGCAACAAATTGTTCAGTAATGATGAAAGTTTTGGAAGGAATACTGAGCGTTTCATGGCCCACTTTAAATTGGTCGAGAACAATAGGAACTTCGCCCAATTCACTGAGAACATCCCAATGAATTACGTTTTCTAATCCTTTGAAATAGGCTAATCCAAAGATTATCAGAGAGATAAAAAGAGTAAGTATTGAAAATAAATAAAGAAATTTCGTGGGTTTTTGGAAATTGTTCCAGAATTGCAATGGTGAATTATTTTTAGTCATTAGTTGCGTAATATGTTTCGTTTCTAAAATTACGCTGATTTTGTTGATTTAGTATATTTTTTCATGAGCGTTGCTCAATAATTGCGGTAGTCAATCGACTCACACAAACCAAATCTCCCGCTTCATTCGTAATTTTTATGTCCCAAATGTGCATCGTTCTGCCCACCTTCAAGGCCGTACATTTTGCATAAACATAGCCTTCTCGGGCTGATTTTAAATGATTTGCATTGATTTCCACGCCAACTGCTGCTTGTTTTTCTGGATTTTCTAAGGATAACCACGAGGCAATGCTTCCCAAAGATTCCGCCAAAGCCACCGATGCTCCACCGTGCAGAAGTCCCATTGGTTGCTTGGTGCGATGGTCAACTGGCATTTTCGCACAGATATATTCGGGTGTAACTTCGGTAAATTCTATCCCCAAATGTTCGACCATATTACCAATACTCATACTATTTAATTTTTCAAGCGATATTGAAGTATTTATCATATTATTGTAATTATGTGACTGATTCTTAACCGTTAAATAAAAAAGCGAGAATGTTTGTTAAAAGCATCTTTCTCAAAGCTAAATTCTGATTAAAATGCCGTACTTTTGCGGATATTTTGCAATTAATTGATAATCAATGTCTGAACAACGTCCACAAAACCCAACCACAAAAACAGTTTATTTGATACGCCACGGAGAAACTGCCTTCAACCGTCAAGGTGTAGTGCAAGGAAGTGGCGTAGATTCTGACCTCAATGAGTTAGGACAAGCGCAAGCCGAGGCTTTTTTTCAACATTATCAACACATTCCTTTCGACAAAGTTTATACATCTGGTTTGAAAAGAACGCATCAATCGGTAAATAAATTTTTAGCGAAGAATCTTCCTTGGGAACAACACATAGGTCTGAACGAAATTAGTTGGGGCGTGCGTGAAGGAAAAATTCCCAACAATCGAGATAATGAATATTATAAAGTGTTGATTGACAGTTGGATAGCCGGCGAAACTGATATGCCATCGGAAGGAGGCGAAAGTCCTGCTGATGTAATTGCCCGTCAAAAACCCGTCATTGACTTAATCCTTAGTCGCCCCGAAGAAGAAACTATATTGATTGCCATGCACGGACGAGCCATCCGTATTCTCCTCACTTTGCTCCTCGAACGCCCATTGAATGAAATGGATACTTTCGACCACGCTAATTTGTGTTTGTATAAACTTATTTATGAGTATGAAACTCAAAAATTTAGTGTTGAAATAGCCTGTGATATTACGCATTTAGCGGGAGTTTCTGAATAATTTGTTTGCCAAAGCCTTTCAAAATCGTCCGTTTATCCACACAACTTTCCGTTTACTTAATTTTTCCCACGTTTCCCATCGGATTGCGTTAAATTGTTGTTGTGTAAGAGAAACAGAACAGATATTTTATGTCAAGAATTAAATTATATTGGATACTACAAATCTTTGGTTGGTCGGCTTGGCTTGCTAACGAAGTAGTGTTGTACATCAATACCTACAATTTGTCTTTTGAATGGTTTACTTCTGCGGTTTTAAATATTTTTATCGCCATTGTTTTAACCCATAATTTTAGAAAAGTAATTAAAAAATACGATTGGATAGAAATTTCGATTGAAAGAGTAATTCCTCGTATTTTATTGGCGGTTAGTGCCATGTCAATTTTTATGGCATTGTTTAACATTCCGATTGATACCTATATTTTAAGGGAGCATGAAAAAGCTGATTTTTGGTCTTTTTTCTTCATTCTTCAGTATATTTTCTATTGGGCAAAACCTTTAACAATCTGGACACTTTTCTACTACGCTTCTCATTATTTTGAAAGAAAATCGGAAGTTGAAGTGGATAAAATTCGCTTGGAATCGTCGGTAAAAGAGACAGAATCGAAGGTTTTGAGAGCCCAAATGAATCCGCACTTTATGTTTAATGCCCTTAATAGTATTCGGGCATTAATCCTTGAAGACCCCGACAAAGCCCAAAAAGCAGTTACGCAATTATCCAATATCTTACGGAGTTCTTTATTAGCAGATAGACGCAGAACGGTTTCGCTTTCGGAAGAAATGAGAACGGTAGACGATTATTTAGCCCTTGAAAAAATCCGTTACGAAGAACGTTTGCAGATTCGTAAAAATATTTATCCCGAAACTTTAACCGTCCAAGTTCCGCCGATGTTGTTGCAAACTTTGGTTGAAAATGCGATTAAACACGGGGTTTCAAAACCCGTAAAAGGGGGCTTTGTGAGCATAGAATCGAAGGTTGCAGGTAAAAATTTATTGATTATTATCAGTAATACTGGCACGTTGGAAACGACTGATTCGGGTGGATTTGGCTTAGAAAATACCGCTCACCGATTGGAATTATTGTTTGGGCCAGAATCGAAATTTAGAATTTTTCAGGCTTCAAAAGAGGTAGTAACCGCTGAGATTATTATTCCAATACCACAAATTGAACCAGAGAAAGATAGCCCTTTAACGAAGATAACTAACCTGGTGAAAGCGGGGTATTAGTTATTGAGACTGGTTATTAGGGATTAGGTTTTTAGACATGCTAACCCCGATTTGAAATCGGGGTTAGCAACAGTTAGCAACACAAACAACGAAATTACCAATAAACAAAAAATATGAAAGCTCTAATCGTAGATGATGAACGTTTAGCAAGAAATGAACTGAAACGCTTGCTCGAAAATTTTCCCAAAATTAACATTGTGGGCGAAGCCGCCAATGCTGATGAAGCAGTAATTTTGATTGATCAGTTGCATCCTGACCTCCTTTTTCTGGATATTCAAATGCCAGGGAAAACGGGTTTCGACCTCCTGACCGACCTCGAAGGCTACGTTCCAGAAGTCATTTTTACGACTGCCTACGATGAATATGCGATTAAAGCTTTTGAATTTAATGCGCTGGATTATCTACTGAAACCCATCGAATTACACCGACTTTCGGAAGCCGTTCAGAAGGTTGAGGAGGAATTTGACCGCCAAAAACAACTCACCGAAACCAATAAAGAAAACACCACAATTCTTTCTGAAAATGATCAAGTTTTTGTGAAAGATGGTGAAAAATGTTGGTTCGTAAGATTAGGAAATGTGCGTCTATTTGAATCTATGGGCAATTATGTTCGTTTGTATTTCGACGACCAAAAACCATTGGTTCTCAAATCTTTGAATGCTTTAGAAGATAGATTGGATTCAAAAATATTCTTTCGTGCCAACCGTAAGCACATCATTAATTTGAAATATATTCAGAAAATTGAGCCGTGGTTTTCGGGAGGATTGCAAGTAACCTTAAAAGAAAGTGGCGATAAAATTGAGATTTCACGCCGCCAAGCCATTCGATTTAAAGAATTGTTGAGTTTATAGAAAAAATAAATGTAAAAAGGGCTTTAACGATGGTTGAAGCCCTTTTTATGTAAAAACTAAAACAACATCAGAAATAGTACTTAATTTTACATAAAAATAAGATTTTATACATGAAAAAAATAATCAGTTTATTGATATTTTGTGCTTTATTAAGTGCTTGTAACGAAGAAGTAAAAGAAAATCAAACAAATAAATATTTTGATTTAAAGGGTTTGATAGAACGTCAAATTAAAACCCTAAATAAGCAAAAACCAGTTGTTCAAAAAACAATTTTAATGTCAGAAAATTCTGAAAACCAAGTAGTTAAAACCATTGATTGGGCGAAGGAATTAGAATTATTCATCCAAGCAGATTTGAATAAACCAGCTTTTATTCAAAGTTATCAAGTGGATAGTTCATCAACGAGCGTAAAATATACCTTGAAAGAAACGGAAAATTTGCCCGTTAAATATTTGAATATCACCAAAGTAGGAGCGGATAGAATCAATATTGAGGCTTTAGTGAATAACGAAAACTATTTATACGAAACCGAAAGGCACTTAACGTTATCTTTGAAAAATAATCAAGTAACTCATTATCAGATAGGTGGATTTCAGAAAATTGTTTTTGGAGACAAGAAAAATTTTAAAATTAATGGCGTAATCAAACGATGATTTTGAAATTTTCAAAGAAAATATTTTTCCTGTTTATGTTGTTGACTATCAGTCTATATGCTTTCGCTTATATGGTTGATACAGGCTTGCGAAAATCCCGCAATGCGTATTTTGCTTCTTGGAATGATTTGTATAATTCCAAGATTAGTGCCGACCTGCTAATTATGGGGTCTTCACGGGCAGAATTCCATATTTCTCCTAAAATATTAGATTCATTACTGGTTTTAAATTCCTACAATTTAGGGCTTTCTGCATGGCATTTTGATATGCAATACGCCCGTTTTAGGATGTATTTACAGCACAATCGGAAGCCAAAATATATTATCCATAATGTTGATGTTTATGGTTTTTCAAAACGAGCAGATGTAGCAGATTATCCTCAGTTTTTGCCCTATATTCAAGATACCATTCTTCAAAATGTTACGCATCATCATAAAGGTGAATTTGATATTTACCAACAAAATATTCCCTTATTTAAGTATAAAAACCAACAAAAATTAGCTTTTGAAGGCTTTTTTTGTTTTATGGGCTTTTCAAATTTGTACGATACTACTTCAAAATATAAAGGATATCGAGGCAATGATTATGCTTGGAATAAAGACTTTGAAAGTTTTAAAAAACGTTTTCCCAAAGGAGCGAAATATAGATTTGATAAGGAAGTAAAACGTCAATTTGAGGAATATTTAGCTTTTTGTCAACGGGAGAAAATTAAAGTTATTTTGGTGTACGCTCCTGAATATTACGAAGTTCAGCCATATTATAAAAACAAAAGTGAATTAATTAATTTATGTCAAGAATCTGTTAAAAAATATAAGTGCCATTTTTTAGATTATTCCAATAATCCACTTTGTTATAATCGCACTAATTTTTATAATTCTCAACATTTGAACCGAAAAGGAGCAGAATTATTTTCTTTGGATTTAGGAAAAAAAGTAAAAACTTTATTCTGAAGACCATTTCCATTCAGTAAATTTAACTTTTTGATGAGCTTACAAGATTGGCTTTTACGTCAATCTATCGTACTTTTGTCTTTTATTACTCATAAAACTATTTCATGAATATATTAGGGATTTCAGCATTTTATCACGATTCGGCGGCAACCATCACACAAAATGGAGAAATTATTGCTGCCGCTCAAGAGGAACGCTTCACACGAATCAAACACGACCCCGCTTTTCCAACAAAAGCCATTGAATATTGCTTATTGGAATCGGGATTAACCTTAGATAAATTAGACGCAATCGTTTTTTATGACAAACCGCTCTTGAAATTTGAGCGTTTGTTGGAAACTTATTACGCATTTTCACCCAGTGGACTTCGTTCGTTTTTAACCGCAATTCCTGTGTGGTTGAAAGAAAAAATGTTCTTGAAAAGAATGTTGTACGAAGAACTCTTCAAAATCGGTGAATTCGATAAGAAAAAAGTAAGATTACTCTTTCCCGAACATCACCTCTCACACGCCGCCAGTGCTTATTATCCTTCTCCTTTTGAAGAATCAGCCGTGCTTACCATCGATGGTGTTGGCGAGTGGGCAACTGCCTCAATTTGTCACGGCAAAGGAAAAGATATGACCATTTTGAAGGAATTGCAGTTTCCACATTCATTAGGTTTATTGTATTCTGCTATTACTTATTTTGCGGGATTCAAGGTGAATTCGGGAGAATATAAACTGATGGGACTTGCCCCTTATGGCGACCCAAGTTCAGAAAGAACACTTCGTTATGCGGATATTATTCGTACCAAACTCATTGATATTCAACCTGATGGCTCAATTTGGTTGAACCAAGATTACTTTGATTACGCTACGGGTTTACGAATGGTGAAAGATAAAAAATGGGAAGAACTTTTCGGTTTTGCCCGTCGTGAATCTGAAACAAATTTGCAACCTGAACATTGTGATTTTGCCTTGGCGGCTCAAATCGTTACCGAAGAAATCGTTATCTTGATGGCAAAAGAAGCCAAACGTTTAACGGGTTCCGATAACATTTGTTTGGCGGGTGGTGTAGCCCTCAACTGTGTGGCAAATGGAAAATTACAAAACGCCAAGATTTTCAAAAACGTTTATATTCAACCAGCCGCAGGAGATGCTGGAGGCGCTTTGGGTGCTGCTTTAGTGGGTGAATATATTTACTTCGGACAAGAACGAAAGGTTGATCCCAATGCCATAGATTCAATGAAAGGCTCGTATTTAGGGCCAGAATTTTCAGATGTAGATACCCGTTTGATGTCGAAAAGATACAATGCAGTTTATACCCATTACGAAAATTTTGAGCAATTAGCCGCAAAAACCGCTACTGCTTTGGCAGACGGAAATGTGGTAGGTTGGTTTCAAGGACGTATGGAATTTGGCCCTCGGGCTTTGGGCGGACGTAGCATTTTGGGAGATGCTCGTAACGAAGAAATGCAGAAGAAGTTGAATCTCAAAATCAAATATCGGGAAGGATTTCGTCCTTTTGCGCCTTCAGTTTTAGCGGAAGATGCAACGGAATATTTTGAGTTGGAAGGCAAATCACCGTATATGTTGTTGGTTCATAACGTTCAAGAAAAACGTAGAAAACAATTGCCAGATAATTACCGTTCCTTGCCTTTGATGGAGAAATTATACTACCTCCGTTCGGATTTGCCTTCTATTACACACATCGACTTTTCGGCTCGTATTCAAACGGTTCATAAAGAAACAAATCCAAGATATTGGACTTTAATTGACCAGTTTAAGCAACAAACGGGTTATGGTTTGGTCGTAAATACCAGTTTCAACGTGCGTGGCGAGCCCATCGTATGCACACCCGAAGATGCTTATAAGTGTCTTATGCGTACGGAAATGGACTTTTTGGTCATTGGTAATTTTATTTTCGATAAAAAAGACCAGCCCGAATGGACAGAAAAAGACGATTGGAAAGAAGAGTTTAAATTAGATTAAAAATGAATATGTTTCGCATCATTTTTTGGTTATTATTCTTGTGCGTTCTTGGTTTTACAGGATTGCTAACACTTGATTTTTTGAAAGGTGATAGTAATGGAATAGTGGCAGGAATTAATTTTATACCGCTTGCCAAATATTCGTTTTATCTATTTTTGGCTTATTCTTTTTGGTATGCTTTCAAACATAAAATTGGTTGGTTGCAAAATATATTGATGCCAAGTTTGATGCTCGTTTTGACCATCCTATTCTTGGAATGGATCTGTGGCGTGATGTTGAAAAGTCAAGCTCATAATGCACCCAAAATTGAAGGCCCTACGCATTCGATGATGTTTGACAAGGATTTAGGTTATAAACCAAAGCCCGATACTTCTCATACAGGAACCCGTACTAAAGATGGAAAAATTATTTATAGCATCAAGTATTCGACGGATGCCAATAGCCTGAGGGTTACGCCTTTAGATACTTCAAGAACTCGAACAAAATATGCACAATTTTATGGCTGTTCGATGACTTTTGGAGAAGGAGTTCAAAGTAATGAGACGATGCCTTACTATTTTGGGAAATATGACAGCAATTTCAGACCCTATAATTTTGCGTACAGCGGCTATGGACCACACCAAATGTTGGCACGTTTAGAAATTAAAAATGTTAAGAAAATCGTTAAGGAAAATACGGGCGTTGGGTTTTATATTTACATCAACGACCACGTGAATCGAGTGCTTGGTACGATGACAAATTATAGTTACAATGGCGGTCAGGCTCCTTATTTTCATGAGGTAAATAATCAATTGAAACACGATGGATTATTCAAAGATGGTCGGAAAGTAAGAAGTTGGATTTTTGAGCAATTATTAAAAAGTAATATTCTTAAACTATTCAAAATTGGCTATCCATTCAAAATTACTGAACAGGATTACGAACTAACTGCCGAAGTAATGGCGGAGGCTTCCAGAGATTATAAAAAGCAGTTTAAGAATGATAATTTCTATGTAATCATCTATCCAACAACGATAGATAGTTCGCTGATAATCAATCTGTTAAAACAAAAAGGAGTAAAGGTTTTAGATTATTCAAAACTATTTAATCCACTCGAAAAAGGATACGCTATTCCGTTTGATGAACATCCAACGGCATTGGCAAATGAGATTTTAATTCAACAATTAGTAAAAGATATTAACTGAATTTGAAAATTTAAAAATGAGGTAATTTGAAAATAAAAGAGAAAAACTCTACCTTCAAATTAACCAATTATCAAATCTTCAAATTATCAAATTAACATAATCATGGACTTTCTAACAGACCTTTTTAATTTTTTGAAAGAGCGTAAAAAATGGTGG
>JBBAKY010000012.1:33856-36137 GCA_040403295.1 Arcicella sp. | reverse complement strand
CATGGACTTTCTAACAGACCTTTTTAATTTTTTGAAAGAGCGTAAAAAATGGTGGCTCTTACCCGTAATTTTTGTGTTATTATTAATTGGTATCCTCATCGTTATCGGTGGAGGTTCGGCCATTGCTCCATTTATTTATACATTATTTTAGCTTTAAGTTATGAGTATTTAGCTTTGAGAAAATACTCTTAGCTCATTACTCGCAACTCACGGCTCATATCAAACGATGAAAAGAGAAAAAACGATTGAAACCATGCTCGTCATTACGGTGGGAATGTTGGTATTATATTTTGTGTTTAGACAAAAAACTTGGGGGAATTATTTCCTAACAGCCTCCTTGATTATGGGCTTGATTGGCGTTTTTTCCAATTTTTTGAGCGAACAAGTTGCTTGGGTTTGGGGAAAAATTGCGCATATTTTAGGTACTTTTAATTCTTACGTATTGTTGTCGGTTGTATTTTTTATATTTCTAACGCCTGTGGCTTTTTTATATAAATTGACTCGCAAGGATACTTTGAAGTTGAAAGCTCAGAAAAACGGTACCGTTTACGAAGAACGGAATCATTTATACGTGGCTAAGGATTTAGAGAATGTTTGGTAAATCACTGGTTTTAGCGGTTAGGTTGTTTTAGATTCATGAATGCTAAGATTGCTAACACCTAATACTAACCACCTAATCCCTAAATTACAATGATAAAAATTTTAATACCTCTATATAACGACTGGGACGCACTTGAACTACTTTTGCTTGAAATCAAAAAGGGCGTTTCGGTCGAATTATTCTCTAAACTTTCCTTTGTCATTGTTGATGATTGTTCATCAATTCCTTGTGATATTCAACGATTTTCTGGATATAATTTATCAATAATTAGACTTTGGCGTAATGTGAGTCACCAAAAAGCAATTGCTTTAGGGCTTTCATATTTAACGCAAGAAGCTGATTTTGAAAAAGTTATCGTAATGGATTCTGATGGTGAAGATAAACCTTCGGATATTCAAGCACTTTATGAAGCTTCTCTTCAACAACCCGATAAAATCATTTTTGCCCAACGTGCCAAACGTAGCGAAGGATTAGTTTTTAGAATTGGATATTCCATCTACAAATTACTTTTTGGGTTATTGACGGGCAAAGTAATCGAATTTGGCAATTTTAGTATTTTACCTTTCCGCCAAGCCAAAAAAATAGCCTACGTTTCTGAAATTTGGAATCATTTTCCAGGAGGAATTATTCGGTCGAAACTGCCTTATTCATCCATTCCAATTGAGCGTGGCGTACGATTAGCGGGTAAATCAAAAATGAACTTTGTATCCTTGATTTTGCATGGTTTAAGTGCTGTTTCGGTGCATCTTGATACGGTTGCCGTGAGAATTTTGATTGGCTCTTTATTGATGACTGCCGTTGCTGGAGTAGGCGCTATTATTGTGATGATTATCAAGCTATTATCTCCCGAAAATGCATCGCCAGGTTGGGCCACAACCCTTGTTACCGCCTCCATCATCATCATTTTACAAGCCCTTTTAAGTTCGTCATTTCTTATCTTTACGGTCTTGAATTATCGTACTCAAAAGCATTTTATACCTGCAAAAGAATATTCTGATTTTATTGAAAAAGTAGAAACTATATGAAACTAAGCGTTGTAATTCCTGCCTATAACGAAGAAGAATCGCTTCCCGAAACGTTACGTTCATTGTACGAAACACTGGTCAAAAATCAAATTGACCATGAAATTTGTGTGACCAACGATAACTCAAAAGACAATACCGAACAGGTCTTGAAGGATTTGCAGAAAGAAATTCCGACCTTAGTTTATTTTACCAATAATGGTCCAAATGGATTTGGATACGCTATCAGGTACGGATTAGAGCGTTTTACAGGTGATTGTGTGGCAGTAATGATGGCCGATATGTCGGATTCACCCGAGGATTTAGTGAAGTATTATAGAACGATGCTTGAATACGATGTTGATGCTGTTTTTGGCAGTAGATTCATTAAAGGCGGGGCAGTTTATGATTATCCCAAAGTGAAATTATTCATTAACAGAGTGTCTAATTTTGTGGTAAAAATACTGACCGGTATCAAAACAAACGATACGACTAATGCCTTTAAATTGTATAAAAGAGAAACCATCGAAGGCATAAAGCCTTTCATGTCGGCACACTTTAACTTGACCGTTGAATTGCCTTTAAAAGCGTTCGTGCGGGGATATTCTTATACGGTTGTACCCAATACTTGGCAAAACAGAAAGTATGGAAAATCAAATTTGAAGATAAAGGAAATGGG
>JBBAKY010000012.1:0-33756 GCA_040403295.1 Arcicella sp. | reverse complement strand
ATTTGGAAGAATGCAAATGTTAAAACTACGCCCCAAAATACAGCAAAAACGAGCATTGAAAATAGAATTTTAGGAATGGGAACTTTGAATGAAAGTGCTAACAAAGTTCCTCCGATTGGTGTAAAGAGTAAGGGCGTAAAACACGCAATACCCCAAACACCCAATCTAAGCCAGATTTTAACGGCAAATCTACTTCTTTTTGAAAATAATTTTGGTTCTGTTTTGCGATATTTCTTAATTAAAATTCTCGCTTCTAAACCCAATAGGCATACTAATCCTACCATAGTCATCATCCCAATAATTGAGCATAAGGCGGTTTCAATCCACGTTAAATCGAGGATAATACCTGCGATTGGACCATTAAAAAATTTAAGAGCAGTTAAAGCAATTACTGTAAAATATTTACCGAATGGCATGATTTTGGGGTTGTGGTAGCTAAATAATTATTATCTTGCGGAGGTATTAGTCGCAGGGGTATCAGCCCATACTTTTCTTAAAATTATGTTAAAAAAACTACTTTTCCTCACTTTATATATTTGTATTTCAATAATTTACTGCTCCCAAGCTCAAAGTACATTTGCTCCTTTGAATGAAGATTATTATCATCTTATTGACCGCTATGAAATAAAACGTGGAAAGTTCTCAGAAGGTTTCCATACCACTGTTAAGCCTTATACTCGCAGAGGCATTATTCAGTTGGTAGATAGCGTCTGGAAGGATTATTCAATTGATTTATCCAATCGGGATAAATTTAATCTTGCCTATTTACAAAATGATAGCTGGGAGTGGGCAAAACCCGATTCCATTGGCAAGAGTCGAAAACCAATTTGGAATACTTTTTATGCCAGAAAAGCAGATGCTTATTCAAGTGCTCACGAGGATTTAGACATTCATATAAATCCGGTAATAAATTTTGAAATTGGTTCTTTTGAAGGAAGCGATGGCAAACGCAACGTTTCGCTCAATACGAGAGGAATCGAAATCAGAGGAATGATTAACCGAAAGGTGAGCTTTTATACTTTTATAACCGATAATCAAGCTTTAATCCCTGATTACGTCAAAGATTTTACGGATAATTATAACCAAAATGAACAACGAAAGGCAGGTATTAGATTGCCAGGAATGCCAGGGGAAGGGTTGGTAAAAGAATTTAAAAATGACCCCAATAGTGCAGATTTTTTCTCGGCGAGGGCGTATATTACCTTTCAGGTTACTAAAAATATTCAGTTCCAATTTGGGCATGACAAGAATATTATTGGTAATGGTTTTCGGTCAATGATTCTGTCGGACAATGCCGCCCCTTATTTATTCTTGAAACTGAATACAACCATAGGTATATTTCAGTACCAAAATCTATTCACACAGTTGGTGTACACAGGTTTTAAACCAAACGACCAAATTTTTCCAAGAAAATATATGACTATGCACCATTTGAGTGTGAATATATCGAAGAAATTGAACATTGGTTTTACAGAAAGTGTTATTTTTCAACGAGACAGTACTACAGGAAGTGGATTCGATTTGAATTACCTTAATCCAGTAATATTTTACCGATTTGTTGAAAGTTTTCAGGGAAGTGCCGACAATACTTTTATTGGAATAGATTTTAAGTGGAATTTTGCCAAGAAATTCTCGTTCTACGGACAGTTTATGTTAGATGAATTTAACTCCAAAGAATTTTTTAAAAGTACGGGATTTTGGGCAAATAAATATGGCGTACAAGCAGGTTTGAAGTATATCGACGTTCTGGGAATTAATAATTTGGATTATCAAGTGGAATGGAATACGGCTCGCCCCTATACGTATAGCCATTATGATGATGCCAACTATACGCATTATAACCAAGCATTAGCACATCCATTAGGTGCAAATTTTGAAGAATGGACGCACATTGTGCGTTGGCAACCCATCAATAGATTACAACTAACAGGACGTGTAATTTACGCCAATTTTGGTGAAGATAGAATCCTTACTGAAAATTGGGGAGGTAACATTTTGAAAAGCTACGATACCAAAAGTAGGAAAGTGCTGTATAATGACCTCTACGGCAATTATACAGGACAGGGGAGGAGCACAGTAACAACGATTTTAGATTTTAGGGCTTCTTATCAAATCAAACACAATCTCTTCGTCGAAGCTCATTATATGCAGAGGAAGTACGATAGTGCGGTTGGTAAATTAGATTATACCAATACTGTTTCATCCTTTGGAATACGCTGGAATGTAGCGGCGAGACAAATGTTTTTTTAAGAGAAAATTACTTCTCTCCATACTCAATTGAGGCCGTTGCTGAAGTTTCGGATTCATTATGCAAACGGTCGAAAGACGTAACGTGAAAGACGTATCCACGAGCTTTTTCGGCAGTTAAATCGGTAAAAGTATTTTGTCGGCCAATATAAATTATTTTATCAATTCGTTGAAAATCGGGTTTTTCGGCTCTATCAAAACGGTAAACCGCAAAATAGGTGTTTTCATTTCCATCGCTTGCTGGTTCGCCTGGTTGCCATGTCAAAACAGGATTTCCGATGAGATTTCTGGTAATAACAACTTTCCGTGGGGCAAGAGGTGCAACATTATCTTTCCAAGGCATGGCAGGAATGAGCGCTGGACTTCGGTATAAATCTATTCGTAAAGAATCCTGAAAACCGCCATAATTTTCAGTTAAAGATTTCGAACTAAAAAATATTCCTCCGTCAATTTGCTTGAATTGTCTATCCAGTCTGATTTGAGAAGGGGCTTCTGATAAACTCCAGCCCGTTTTTATTTTATAGATACCATGACCGATGTAAAGATGTTTTCCGAAGGCATTTTCTATCCACCATTTCGATAATTCAGTATAAGAAACTTTAGGATGTTTACGGTCAAAATAAATCTGAGGAGCAATATAATCTATCCAACCCTGTTGTAGCCAGTTGCGAGTATCGGCGTAAAGATGCCCGTAAGAAGTTTGTCCAGATTGGGTTCGAGAACCTTCGGGGGTTTGTAAACTATAATTTTTCCAAACGCCAAACGGACTAATACCAAATTTGACGTAAGGCTTCGTTTTTTTGATGGCTTCACTGATTTGGAATATTAATAAATCAGTATTATTTCTTCGCCAATCTTCGATATTTGTAAAACCGTTATTGTATTTTTTGAAAGTTTCAGTGTCTTTTAAAAGCTGCCCTGTAACTTGATAAGGATAGAAATAATCATCGAAATGGATGCCGTCAACGTCATAATGTTTGACAATATCCATTACCACATTGGTGATATAATCTCGCACTTCTGGAATGCCAAAATTAAGCAATTTCTGGCCGTCATAAGTCAAAATCCATTCGGGTTTTCGGTTGCTAATGTGGTCGGGCGTAACGCTGGTAGCTCTTCTAAAAGTGGCTCGATTGAGGTTCAGCCAAGCGTGAAATTCTAAATTACGGTCGTGTGATTCCGTAATCATAAAACTCAAAGGGTCATAAAACGGATTAGGGAATTTGCCTTGTACACCCGTCAAAAACTCAGACCATGGTTCAACACTTCGGGCATAATACGAATCACAAGCATCTCGGACTTGTACCATCACGGCATTCAGATTTGATTGCTTATGTTCGTCCAAAATTCGAATAAAATCTTTCTTTTGTAAGTCAGAATTATATTGCCCTTTTTGTGGCCAATCAATGTTATCAACCGTAGCAATCCAAGCTGCCCGAAATTCATATTTAGGCGAATTACTTAACTGACGATGTTTTTGGGAGTAACAACTAAAGCAAGTAAATAAAAATATTACGTAAATCTGTATAAATTTTAAGAGCATAATCAAGTAAGGAAATACTAAGCGACTATGCAAGTTAATAATTTATTCGCTAATAATTTATTCTTCAATCGAAAACATATATCCTACGCCTTTCAAGGTTTTTATGTAATATTCGGGAATTTTTTCACGAAGTTTACGAATATGTACATCAACGGTGCGTTCGACCACATACACATCAACGCCCCAAACTTTCTCCAATAATTCATCACGATTAAAAACCTTATTGGGATGTTTTGCCAAGAAGTAAAGCAATTCAAATTCTTTTTTAGGCATCACCAAAACTTGTCCACCACTATTGACACTATAATTGGTTCGACTAATCACCAATTGACCAATTTCAATCGTCGTACCACTTTCCACCTGTTGAATATCTCTGCGTAAAATGGCTTTAATTCGACTCAATAAAGCACGGGGTTTTATAGGTTTTACAATATAATCGTCCGCTCCAACATCAAAGGCTGCTACCTCGGTATATTCCTCGGCACGGGCGGTAAGAAAAATAATGTAAGTATCCTTAAATTCACTGGTTTGGCGTAATTGACGGGCAGTTTCGATGCCATCTTGACGGGGCATCATAACATCCAAAAGAATCAAATCGGGCTTGAAAGTTTTAGCCACCTCAATCGCTTGAATACCATCGTTTGCCGAGGCCGTTTCGTAGCCTTCTTTTTTGAGGTTATATTCCAGGAGTTCGATAATGTCTGGATCATCATCAACTAATAATATTTTCGGAATGGGTAAAGCGTTATTTGCCATAATATAAGTATGTGATTACGTTACAAAGTTACCAATGTCAATGTTACGGAATTGTTAAATATAAATGAAGGTGTGATATGATGAACAAAAAATGCCTCTGTTTATTAGGCAGAGGCATTTTTGTTAAAATTTATATCAAACTAAAACCCGTCATAATTGCAGGCTTTTCGATGCCCATCAGTTCCAAAATCGTTGGAGCGATGTCGCCTAATTTTCCGTTTTTGACTATTTTTTTATCTTTGTCAATCAAAATACAAGGTACAAGATTTAAACTGTGTTGCGTATTTGGTGAACCATCGTCATTAATCATGTAATCTGCATTTCCGTGGTCAGCTAATACAATGACGGAATAATCGCTACCAATCGCTGCTGTTACTACTTCTCCCAACGATTCATCTACTGCTTCACAGGCTTGTATAACTGCTTGAAAATCACCCGTATGACCTACCATGTCAGGATTGGCAAAGTTCAAACATACAAAATCTGCTTCTGAATTTCTAAGCGCTGGTAATAATGAGTCTCTTACATCATACACTGACATTTCTGGTTGTAAATCATAAGTGGCAACTTTTGGAGAATTTGACAATAAACGTGTTTCCCCTTCAAAAGCCTCATTTCGTCCACCCGAAAAGAAAAACGTTACGTGCGGAAATTTCTCGGTTTCAGCAATTCTGATTTGTTTTTTACCTGCATTCGCCACGATTTCGCCCAAAGTTGAAGGTAAATTACTATCATCAAAAATGACGTTCACGTTCGTGAATGATTTATTATAATTGGTCATCGTGTAATAACGAATATCCAATTTTTTCATACCATTTTCAGGAAAATCTTCTTGGGTTAATGCCTTTGTGATTTCTTGTGGTCGGTCGGTGCGATAATTGAAACAAAGCACCACATCACCTTCTTGAATATTGCCAATTGGTAAATTGTTTTTCGTTACAACAATGGGTTTGATAAACTCATCCGTAATGCCTTCTGCGTAAGATTCTTTCATCAAAGCTACTATACCTTCATCACAAACGGGCACGCCTTCGCCCTTCACCATTACGTCGTAAGCTTCCTCAATTCTCTCCCAACGATTGTCTCTGTCCATCGCATAATAACGACCCGTTACGCTGGCGATTTTTCCCGTTGAAGTTCTTAAAAATGATTGCAAATCACCAATAAATCCAGCACCAGATTTTGGGTCGCAATCACGTCCATCCGTAAAAGCGTGAATAAAAACCTTGCTTAATCCGTTATCCTTTAGCACATTACAAAGTGCTTTTACGTGACTAATATGTGCGTGTACACCACCGTCAGACACCAAACCCATTAGGTGGAATGGCTTATCATTTTCCTTGGCGTATTTAATGGCATCCACCAAAACGGGTTCATGACGAAGCATATCCGTTTCGATAGATTCATTCAAACGAACCAAAGATTGACGAACCGTTCGCCCAGCGCCCAAGTTCATGTGTCCGACCTCAGAATTTCCGAATTGACCTTCGGGCAAACCCACTTCTGGACCAAAAGTTACGAGGGTACTATGAGGATAATTCTCAATTAAAGAATCATAAAAAGGCGTTTTGGCGGCAATAATTGCCGAACGGTCTTCGTAGCCTTTTTCAGCAATTCCCCAACCATCTAAAATGACAAGTAATACTTTTTTATTCACTGTTTTTGCTTGATTAAAATATTAGAACGCAGATGACGCAGATGCCTACGGCAATGCAGATTTACGCAGTTATTTTTCTGTACAATTTATTTATTAGGATAATTCAAAATTTTGTAATGTGGGATTAATATTCGTGTCGAATCTGCGAAAATCTGCTTGCCATTAATCAATGTGATTTCTTAAAATTCTTTTCTCCCGCCTCAATGCGAGCTTTTAAATGATTTTCTTTCGGTGGAATCGGACAGCTATATCCGCTACTGAATGCACAATAAGGATTATACGCTTTATTAAAATCTAAAATTACAACGTCTTCTTTAATATCTGTTGTTTCAAGGTCTAAATATCGCCCTCCTCCGTAAGTTTCTTTTCCGTTTGATAAATCTTTGAAAGGCACAAAAAGATAGTTTTTATATTTAGGATTTTTCATGAGCGCCAAACTTCGATAGACGTTCAGTTGCAGCTTTTTACCTTTTATCTCTAAATCCAAAATTCCATATTTGTAATATTCTTTCTGTTTTCCATCCACGGTTGGAATGGTGAATGTGTTTTTTGACTCCGTTTTCATGAAATGACACTTCACTCGAAAGGTAGAATCTGGTTCGTAAAAGTCAAAATACTGCATTTCTTCTGCCTTCACGGGACCATCCGTTTCTTTCAAAAACGCATCTTTGTATTGTTGGCGATGTTTAATAATACTTGCTTGATAGGATTGAGCGGTTGTATTGAAGGCGAAGATTATTGAGAGTAGAAAAATGGTTTTGTCCATGATAGCGTTAGAATTAACTGGTGTATGAAAAAATTAAAATAAGTTCTAAATAGTGCTTCTCCATTTAAATTTACAACTGATATTTCTCCACTAAAAAATCTAATAATCCCTCCCCACAACGACTTACAATTTGGTAAACTTCCTCAAAATCAACGGATTGTCCATAATAAGGATCTGGAACTTCAAGAATGGTTTCGTGTTGGGAAGTTTGATTATCAAACCTTCGATACAAAAAACAACGTTCTTCTACTTGATGAATTCCAGTAGCACGAGTACTGATAGATTGTATATTCTCGAGATTATAATTATCCATCGCTACCACGTAATCAAAGACTGAAAAATCTTCACCACTCAATTTTCTACATTTGTGCAAAAGTGTAAGCCCTTTTGTTTCAGCATTTTCACGGGTTCGAGGGTCAGGTAATGCGCCGATATGATATCCGTGAGTTGCGGCAGAATCGCATTGAATTTCTCTTTGTAAATTTCTCGCTTTGACGGCACGACGAAATGTTTCTTCCGCAATTGGCGAGCGACAAATATTTCCAGTACACACAAAAAGTATTTTTAGCACAGTTTTAGTTTTAGGGATTAGGGAATTAGGTAATTGAGGATTAGGTAATTAGAAATTCGTTGGCTTAACTAATCCCTAATTCTCCAAACCCTACTTTTCAAGCGGTTGATTGTTTTCATCCACAATCACAAAAATTTCTTCCTTTGGTTTTTTCATGAGATACTTTTCACGGGCAAACTTTTCTACCAATTTTTTATTTCCCATTACTTCAATCCGTTCTTTTTCGACTTCTTTTATTTTCTGAACGTAATATTTTTTCTCATCTTCCAAACGCCCCAATTCTCGGTACATTTTGATTTGCGTCCAAACATCATTGATATCGAAAAACAACATCCAAGCTAACAAACCTGCAAAAGTGAGTGTATAAAAACGATATTTGTGTAAGAGAAGGTCTTTCATTGTGATTAAATTATTTAGGACAAATATAGTGGATTTTATATTATTTTGCCATGATGAATGTAATGAAGCATCTGATATGATGAGGGAATCTATTAACTTTATAGATGATTTGTGAAATTACCATAAAGACCACCAAAATCAACCAATTAATATGTCAAAAAAAGAAATACTCCTACTTTTTGCTGCCCTTGGCTTCCTGATTATCTGGATTTTAGATCTTCGTGCAGGACTTCCTGCCGGACTTGAACCTACTTTTTGGAACAAGATTTTCTATCATTATTCATGGTTGATGTTTGCGGCGGGTTGTTTGTTTTATTTTCAATATTCAAAACAAATTCGTTTGAAAAAAGAAGAAGAATTGGGAAAAAATAAGCTCGTTGATGAAATAAAAGACGATAAAAAAGCGCAAAGAAAAGCCTTAACGAAGGGAAAGAAGTAGTTTTATTTGTATATTTGAAAGTAAGTACTGAATAGAAAGATTTTCAGATTGAATTAAAATGAAAGGTTTAGAGGGATTTTAAGAAATACAGCCAGTGATTAAGAAAGTGATTTTTTCTTTCAATGATAAAATTGCTATCTATTTGAAAGATGGTAGAATTATTATCTCCCCCCTAAGTCAATTTCTTTCAATTCAGCGACTTAGCACAATCGAACGCAAAAGAATTAATATTATTGACGACCAATTAATTATGTTTCGTGATTGTGACGAAGTATTTTATATAGAACAATTTTTGGGGCGTGAACAAGAATTTAAATATCATTTCGCCTAAACCAACATGGACTCCCAACAAGCATTAAGTATTATCATTGCCATTATTGCCTCAGCTTTTTTTTCGGGCGTAGAAATGGCTTTCGTATCCGCTAATAAACTCTACTTTGAACTCCAAGCTAAGCAAGGAGTTATCACGGGGCAGATTATCTCGAAATATCTCAAAAATCCTTCAAAATTTATCGGTACAATGCTCATCGGAAATACCTTGTCGTTGGTGGCGTATGGTATTTTTATGGAGGGGTTTTTACACCATGAAATTGAGCATTTTTTTCCAATTTTAAATGGATTGGTAGCAGGATTAATCGCTTCTTTTATTGGAACTGTGATTATTTTGATGACTTCCGAATTTACGCCTAAAAGTATATTTTTATTGAATCCAGATGGGTTTTTAGAAGTGTTGGCTATTCCAATTTTGATAATTTGTACGCTGATGTACCCGCTCGTATGGGCGATTGTTGGATTGTCTAAGTGGTTTATTAATAATATTTTACGCTTGGAATATTCCGAAGAACGTCCTGCTTTTGGACTAACTGACTTAAATAATTATCTCCAAAATCTTAATCGTAAAACTTCTATTGATGAAGAAACTGAAGTCGATACCAAAATCTTCAATAATGCCCTTGAATTTAAGCAAGTACGGGTGCGGGATTGCATGATTCCGAGAACGGATATAGTGGCCATGGATATTGAAGGGGGCATGGAAGAATTGAAGAAAACTTTTGTAGAAAGTGGTCATTCAAGAGTTTTGGTTTACAAAGAAACGATGGAAGACGTGTTGGGATATTGTCATTCATTGGCAATGTTTAAAAAACCAAAAGAAATTCAAGGGATTTTAACGGCCATTCCAATCGTACCCGAAGCCATGCCAGCAAAAGACTTACTGTTTAAATTTTCAAAAGAACATAAGTCATTGGCCTTGGTAGTTGATGAATTTGGGAGTACCGCTGGATTGGTGAGTATGGAGGATGTAATGGAGCAAATTTTTGGCGAAATTGAAGACGAATATGATGATAATGAAGACCTTACCGAAAAACGAATTGAGGACAGAACTTATTTACTTTCGGGACGTTTAGAGATTGATTATTTGAACGATAAATACGAGTGGAATCTCCCAGAAGGTGATTATGATACTTTAGGTGGCATGATTACGAATATTAATGAGGATATTCCAGAACTGAACGAAACCATTATTTATCATCCTTTCAATTTCCAAATTATTGAAATGACCGATGCGAGAATTGACTTAGTAAAGTTGACAATTGTGGGAGAAATTGAGAAGAAATCGGAGAATTACTCGATGAAATATTGAGGTTAGTTAATTCTATAAATATCAATTAAAATTAAATTTCAAGTTTTAAATTTAATCTAATTTTACCACTAAATGAAAGTGATAATTTTTACCCTAACATTGATTTTTTCTACATTTTTAAGTGCTTTTTCCCAAGATAATACATCAACCATAATCTTTAAGAAAGGCAAAATTATTGCGAACGGAAAGGTATATTCAAATGTAAATCAGGTAAAAGAATTATTCGCCAAAACAGAGGACAGAGAAATAGACATGCTTGTTCAAAAATATAGCTCTCAGAAAAAATGGAGTAATGCTTTGGGAATAGGTGGTCTTTTCCTTTTAGCAGGTGGGATGAAAGCGAATATTGACCGTAATGGAAGCACCACAATATACGAGAAGATAGCATCTTTATCAGGAGGAATATGCTTAGGATTAGGCATTTCTCTTAATAGAAAGTCTTCAAAAACATTAAATACGGCTATCGGGCTTTATAACTTTGAGCAAAAAAAGGAGATGGGTTTTGCTTCTGGATTATTTACTCCAGAAATAAGATATACGATTAACTTCTAAAACTTACAAAATAACATTCATCAAAGTCTGAATTTTCATTTCCGTTTCATGCCACTCATTCATTGGATTTGAATCTTCGGTAATGCCGCAACCTGCATATAAAGTAGCCTCATTACCCGAAACTTTCATGGTGCGGAGGTTTACGAATAGATGACTTTCTCCTTGCATATTTACTGGCCCCAAAAATCCACTGTAAAACTCTCGGTCGTGTAATTCCTGTTCGGCAATAATTCGTAACGCAGGCGCTTTTGGCATCCCACAAACAGCCGAAGTTGGGTGCAATAATTCTAACATCACCGTTCCTAATTGAGGAAAGTCAAGTGCTTGTGTATCAACCATATAATCAGTACGAAGGTGCATTAAATTACCTGCTTGTACCGTTTTTGGACCACTTTCATAATATTCTCTCAGACGAATTTTCTTGAAACATTCAATGATATAACGACTCACAAAAGCTTGCTCTTCAATTTCCTTGTGCGACCATCTAATTTCTACCGCCGACAAATTTCTGCCGTTTCCATCCATGGCAGATTGCGTTCCTGCCAGCGACATCGTTCTGAATTTACCATCTTTATCGACACTAACCAACGTTTCGGGCGTTGCACCCAACCAAAAGCATTGAAATTCAGGCAAATAAACTAAGGAAACAAAAGCATTTGGGTAAGCAATACACAACTTTTTAAAAGCTTCGATCACCTCAAAAGTATTTGGAAGCGTGATATTTTTTGTGCGGGATAAAACTACTTTTTGCACTTCACCGTTTTCAATTGATTTTATGGCATTGGAAACCATTTCGGCAAAAAGCATTTTATTATATTTCTCGAAATTCTTTTCTGAAGCATTGAAATTATCATGAATCTGTATCGATTTTTCCGTCTTTACATCTTCATCTGAATATTCTAAATATTGCTTTTCAAATACTTCTTGTTCAATGGTTGTATCGTTAACTTGCTGATTGTCAGCATCAAAGTAGTAATGTAAATCACTTTTTATAAATAAAGATTCCCCTTGAAATGGACTCATTACAAAACCCGCAGGCATTTCTTCTAAATCTACTTTCATGCGTGAAGCAGACCCTGAAAGCCCAATGATTAATTGTTTTTCATTTGTTTTTGGCAATCTCCAAAGCGCAATTGGAAAACCTTCCGACAACGCAACTTTCCAGAGGTTTTGAATCTTAGGGGATTTCGTGGTAATACTTTTTTCTAAAATATTTGACATAGAATTCTACCTTTTAATCATCAACATATTGTTTGTAAAAGGGGTTTCGTGAAATAGGTTTTTTTGTTAGAATTTCCCCAAAAACTCTTCAATACATCCATAAATATATTCCAAATCCTCTTCTGAAATACAATACGGAGGCAACAAATAAATCACATTTCCCAAGGGACGAATCAAGATTCCTTTTTCGATAAAAAACTGATACGCTACGTCTCTAATATTGTTAAAATAAGAAGTGCCTTCGTCTGTTTGAATCTCGATGGAAAGAATTGTTCCTACAATACTTATATTTGGATATTGATTGTTTTTAATCTTAAAATTACTGTGTAACTGATTGATTTTTAGTATTTTATTGATTGTTTCTTCGCTCAATAATAAATCCAAACTTGCCAATCCTGCGGTACAAGCCAATGGATTTGCGGTGAATGAATGACTGTGAAAAAGTGTTTTTTTACGGTCTTCCGAAAGGAAGGCCTCATAGATTTTTTGCGTACATGAAGTTACACCTAAGGCCATTGCTCCGCCCGTAAGTCCTTTTGAAAGACACAAAATGTCAGGTTTTGTTTCGACATAATCCGTGGCGAAAAGTTTTCCCGTTCGTCCAAATCCCGTCATGATTTCATCGGCAATGGTCAACACACCATTTGCCTGGGCCATTTTGATAAGCTCATCCAACATTTCAGGTTCGTACATCACCATTCCGCCCGCTCCTTGAATGAGTGGTTCGAAGATAAAACACGCAATTTCATCCGCATTTTTCATGAGTTCTTTCATCGTTTCCAATGATTCCGTTTCATGTCCTTTAGTGGGAACTGGCAAATAAATAGTTTCGTATAAAAACCCTTCAAATGGTGCATTAAAGGCAGATTTTGCGCCAACTGCCATGGTGCCAAAAGTATCACCATGATAGCCATTCTCGAGTGCAACTACCTTTCTTTTTTTAGTAAATCCTTGATTATGGAAAAACTGAATCGCCATTTTTAACGCCACTTCAACGGCAGTCGAACCATTATCAGAATAGAAAATTTTGGCCTGATTTTTAGGCAAAATGTTCAATAATCTTTCCGCTAATCTCACGGCGGGTTCGTGGGTAAAACCCGCAAAAATTACTTGTTCTAATTTACCGAACTGTTCCGCTACTTTTTGAGCAATGTACGGATGCGAATGTCCATGCAAATTTACCCACCAAGAGGCAATGGCATCAATGTATTTTTTGCCCGAATCGTCGTACAAATACGCACCTTCGCCACGCACGATTGGAATTGAAAAAGGGGCCGTTTCGTGTTGCGTAAACGGATGCCAAACCACTTTTGCATCACGTTCGGTGAGAGAAGAAATTTTGATAAATGAGTGGGTGTTTTCTACGGGATATTCTGTTTGGTCTTTCATTGAAAATTGTTCATAAATTGGTCTGCGTACGTTATGACCACATTTTTATTAATTATCTCCTCAAAATTTGTTCTTCCTAAGCACGCCAATTTTGTGTAATTTAAGATAAAATCTTCTGAAGAATTGTTTCGTTCTCCATTGAAAATAAGTCCTTTTATTGGAATATTGTTTAATTTTAAAATTTCTACCGAAAGCAAAGTATGGTTAATTGAACCCAAATAATTTTTAGAAATCAAAATTACGGGAATATTCAATTTTTTGATTAAATCGAGATTCGTTTCTTGATCGTTTAAAGGTACCATAATTCCTCCAGCCAATTCTACAATTAAGTGATTGTCAGTCTGGGGTAATTCAAATTGTGACAGTTCAATTTTTACCCCATCAATTGCCGCCGCAGCGTGGGGAGACATGGGTTGATTGAGGCGATAGGTTTCAGGATGAAAAATTGTTTTTGAGTTAGAAATTAGACTCTTGACCGTATCTGTATCGGTAAAATCCAAAGCCCCCGATTGAATTGGTTTCCAATAATCTGCCTGTAATGCTTCTGTTAATATACTGGAAATGAAGGTTTTACCAATTTCAGTTCCAATGCCTGCGATGATGTATTTCATATTTTATTTAAGTTGTGAGTAACAAGTTTTGAGATAAATTCCCCACGCTTTTTAATACATCAAATATCTTCAAAATTTCCTTCTCCGTATTAAATTCATGCAAACAAATTCTTAATCTTTCTTTGCCTTTTGGCACGGTTGGGGAGACGATTGGGCGAATATCTAAGCCTTCATTTTGCAGTTTTGTAGCCACTTCTCGGCATTTTTCATTACCTGAAATAATAATACATTGTATGGCCGAAGGGCTGTCAATTAGCGCTAAATCAGTGAGTTGTCTGGCCTGTTCTTTGAAAAATTGAATTAAATTATGTAATTTTTTATTTGAAAAATCAGGGGATTTTAATAATTGATATGCCTGTCGAACGCTCTGGTGGGTGTGCATAGGGGCGGCAGTTGAATAAATAAATGGACGGGCAAAATTTATTAAATAATCCCTAAGATTTCGACTTCCCAACACAATTGCACCGTGACAACCCAACGCTTTTCCAAACGTAATAACACGAGCAAAAACTTTATCTTCCAAGCCTAATTCACAAACTAATCCTTTGCCATTTTTGCCAAAAACACCGGTGGCATGGGCTTCATCTACAATGAGATTCGCTCCGTGTTTTTCGGATAAATGAACGATTGCTTCTAAATTGGCAAGGTCGCCATCCATTGAATAGACCGATTCGAGGGCGATGAATAGCTTCGATGTTTGATGTTCGCATTTCGATGGTGGTATTGGATGATTTTTAGTATTTTGGGCTAATGTTTGATTTTGTAAAACTCGAAAATTATTCTCTAAACTCTGTAATCTGGACGCTAAACTTTCAACGTCGTTATGCTTGAATTTATACCTTGTGGCATAACTCAATCTGGCACCGTCAATCATGCTGGCGTGGATGAGTTCATCGGTGAACAAAACATCATTTTTCTGAGGAATACACGATAATAAACCCACGTTTGCATCGTATCCAGAGTTAAAAATCAGTCCCGCTTCTGCGCCATGAAAATCGGCAATTTCCTGTTCTAAATCTTCCACAAATTGTGTATTTCCTGCCAATAATCTTGAACCCGTTGCTCCCGAAGGAAAACTATAAATTTCAGAATTTTCCTTTATTTTTTGGGAAAATCCCAGATAATCGTTGGAGCAAAAATCTATGCGTTTATTTGAAGTACGTAAGGAACGAAAAAGCGATTGTTGTTTTCGTTCTTCGAGAATGTTGAAAAGATGTCTTTCTATTGGTTTCACAAGTCTATTTTTGAACTACAAAATTAAGCATAAAATACAGATTCCCTTCGTTCATCGTCCGTTAAATCAAAGATGACGTATATTCGTTAAAATATTATAAATTTCACTTGACATTGAACACAAAAAAGGTATATCTTTGCACTTAATAGGTGTAGAACTATTTACTAAGATTGCCCAGATGGTTTCCGTCTGGGTAACTTTTTTTACAGGGTCTTTAGATTTTTTGAGATATAAAAAAAGAGTCGTTCCAATGTGGGAAGACTCTTTTTTGGGTTTGTAGCAAAATAATCTTTAATTCTTAGCTCCTTGTACCGCAGAACCCGATTTCTTCTGAGCTTCTTGCATTGGGTTTGGCTGTGATGGACGTTGTCCTTTGAACACTTGGAATCTTGATGGATGCTCTGGTTCCCGTGGGAAAGCGTTGTCGTCCGTGTCAATATCCGCAATTTCAAAGAATGGGTCTAATGTCCATTTGGTTACTTTTTTATCCGTTGGAATTACCTTCTTTACTTCCTTATCATTCAAACGCCAGATTTCGGCTGGAATTCTGAATACTTCATTGGTACCGTCTTCGTAATTGGCTTGCACGATAACGGGCATCGGTAAACCACCTTTATTTTTTACGTTCAAGACATAAAAATTCTTGTTGGCATCTACCAATTTCTTTTCATCTTCCGATAAACCCGCCATGTATTGGTCATACTTCTTTTTGTCTGTGTCGTTAGTAGCAAATCGGTCGTAAGAATTATAAAAATCCTTCATGTCTGGATTTTCCTCAACCACGGTTTTGGCAATATCTTTTTTGTTACGAATATTACTCATTGTCTCTCTTTTTGCAGCGGCATCTTTACGAGCAACGTTGCTTTTTTGCGCAGGATCAGCTTTATCAATTCCAAACCATTCCACATTTTCAAGTGATTGATTTACGGGCTCTACACCATAGAACCAACCTTTCCAAAACCAGTCTAAATCCACGCCCGAAGCATCTTCCATCGTGCGGAAAAAATCGGCAGGATATGGTTGTTTGAATGCCCAACGACGTGCATATTCTTTGAAAGCCGCATCAAATAATTCACGTCCCATGACAGTTTCACGCAAGATATTTAGTGCCGTTGCGGGTTTTGCGTAGGCATTTGCTCCAAAAGCCATAATGTTTTCTGAATTAGTCATAATTGGCACTTGCTGAGACGGGTCGGTCTTCATGTAAGGCACAATGTACTGAGGTTCACCACGACGAGATGGGAAATTTCTATCCCATTCTTGTTCCGCTAAATACTGGCAAAAAGTGTTCAAACCCTCGTCCATCCACGACCATTGTCTTTCGTCTGAATTGATAATCATCGGAAAGAAATTATGGCCAACTTCGTGAATAATTACGCCAATCATGCCCGCTTTTACTTGCTCTGAATACGTTCCATCGGCTTCTGGACGACCACCATTAAAGGAAATCATTGGATATTCCATCCCGCCACCCGCAACTGAGTGACAAGAATACGCCACTGGGTATGGATACGCCACGGTGTGTTTTGAATATGAGCGTAAAGTATGCGCTACCACCATCGTTGAATATTGTCCCCACAATGGATTTCCTTCTTTTGGATATAATGACATCGCCCAAACTTTTTTGCCTTCTACATCCACTTGCATGGCATCCCAAATGAATTTACGAGAACTGGCGAAGGCGAAATCACGCACATTGTCCGCTTTGTAAATCCACGTTTTTTTGCCCGTTGGTTTACTTTTTTCGGCTTTTTCAGCTTCTTCTTGCGATACTATTAACACTGGACGAGTAGCAGTTTTTGCTTTCTCCCAACGTTTTAATTGCTCTGCAGAAAGTACCGCATTCGGGTTTTGCAATTCACCCGAAGCGCCAACAACGTGGTCGTTTGGTACAGTAAGAGCCACTTTATAATTTCCGAAAGTCAAGGTAAATTCGCCTTGTCCCAAAAACTGTTTGTGTTGCCATCCGTACACGTCATTATAAACTGCCATTCTTGGAAACCAGTGCGCAATAAAATAATTTACGTTACCGTCTTTTGCAAAATATTCGTAGCCCGAACGTCCGTAATATTCTGTAATTAAATAATTCCAATCAATTGAAAATGAGGTACTTGTGCCAGATTTCAAAGGAGTTGGCAAGTCAATTCTCATCATGGTATTATTGATGGTATGCTTCATCGGATTACCCGATTTATCTTTTACTGACAAAATATTGTAGCCATATTTCTTCGGGTCAGTCAATTCTTTAAACTGCGAAAAACTTGCTTGTCCGCTGATTCCGCCCGTTTTTGTATTGTTACCGATAGCATCTTTTTGGAAAAGATTCTGGTCTAATTGCAACCACAAATAAGGCAATTCATCGGGAGAATTATTGAAATACGTAATGGTTTCTGAACCTGTGATTTTACGTTCAACATCGTCCAATTCGGCTTTGATGTCATAATCAGCCCGTTGTTGCCAATATTCTTTTCCTGGACTACCCGAAGCTGTGCGGTAAGTATTGGGCGTTGGTAAATTCTCCATCTGTTCAAAGCGTTTATTGGCATTGAATTGGTTGGCAAGAGGAGCTTGTTGGGCTAAAAGCTGCGAGCAATTAGCAATGAGGATAAATAGTAGGAATTTAATTGTGTTTTTCATTTGGGTTTGTTTGAAGTGAAATAGTTTGACTGGTGAATTGTGAGTTAGCGAATTTTGAGTGAGTATTTACATACGACTTAAAATTCTCCCAAATATCAGTATACGAATTTAATGAAAAAAATAAGCGATACCAATCATTTAGGAATCGTTATTGGGTTAGAAGCTGTTTAAGCTCTGAATCTTTGTTTTTAGTGATATTAATGGAAGAGAAAAAACAGAAGAATAGGTAGATTTTTCATGGGGTGAAGATTAATCGCTGATGATTTTGTAGCTTTAGTTTACTGAAATTACAAATTTATCCTCATTCCAAAAACAAAAATCTTTTACGTCTCGTTATTTATAAATATCAAAGATTAGGGCTTTCTAATCACCAATCATTCAATCAAAATTCACAAATAGATACAGACATGGCACACGCAAATCCAGATTTAATTAATGCCCTTCGCATTACTGCCAAAAAATTAGCGGAAGGTGGAAACTATCAGTGGGGACATATGGGCAGTTGTAATTGTGGAAATTTAGCGCAGGAATTAACCAATCTCACCAAGGCTGAAATCCACCAATTTGCCATGCAAGGTCGAGGCGATTGGCGGGAACAAGTGGAAGAATTCTGTCCTACCAGTGGATTAAATATTGATTTATTAATTGCCGATTTGCTCAATCGTGGACTAAACGTCACAGATTTGCGAGATTTGGAGTGGCTTTCTGACCAAAAGATTTTGAAAAGAATTCCTTTGGAAAGAAGAAACAAAATGCGTCACAACGTGCGTGAAGACGTGGTTTTGTACATGAATACGTGGGCAGACATGCTTGAAGAACAGTTAATTCCGTATATCAAAATTGATTTGTCGTTTCTTGAAAATCCAGATCATATCCAGAAAGAAAAAGTACAAAGTTTTTCAGTGGTAGAAGTATAGTTGAACACAACTTCTAAATATTTTCAACCCTTGCAACAGTTTCAAAACTCTTGCAAGGGTTTTATTTTGTAGCTCTATTTTTGTTTAGATCATTTCCCAAAAGCTTAGACAAGTTATCTTAGATTATCAATCATTCCATAAAGCTCTTAATCTTACTTGCCCGATTCACACCCTAAAACTTTCTTTTCACTCCTTTTTCAAGGCGATTCACGGTATAACCTATAACTTTTCAGGGCTTTTAGATGGTTATAGTGTCAAAATAATAGTGTGTAAACTTTTTGAATTTTATTAAAAATCCAACAATCAAAATTACTTAAAAGCATGAAAAATCTTCAAAAATTATTTGTCCCTCTTGCCTTAGTAACGGCATTCGTTGTATTGTTTTCTTCTTGTAAAAAAGACGATCCAGTTGTAACGCCTCCCAAAGATATTACGGTGGTGGCTACTGAAAATGGCAGTTTCAAAACCTTGGTAGCGGCACTTACAAAAGCTGATTTGGTAACAACTCTTAAAGGTACTGGACCTTTCACCGTTTTCGCTCCAAATGATGCAGCTTTCACAAAGGCGGGAATTACCAGTTTAGACCCCTTGACTAAAGCCGCATTAACGCCAATTCTTACCACCCACGTCTTGAGTGGAACGATAAAAGCTGCTGATGTGAAGAGCGGAGCGGCCAAAACGGTAAACTCAGCCAATGATATTTATCTCTCTAAGAATTCGGATGGGGTATTTATCAACGGAAATATCAAGGTGATTACTACGGATGTAACGGCTTCAAATGGCGTTATTCATGTGATTGATAATGTGATTATTCCGCCAAGTGAAAATTTAGTAACAATTGCTTCTAAAAATTCCAATTTTAGCGAATTAGTATCATTGGTATTGGCGGCTGATGCGGGCGTGGCAACTGCGTTAACTAATGCTTCGGCAAATGGACTAACAGTTTTTGCTCCAACCAATGTTGCATTTACTGAATTGTACAAAACTACTCCAAAAGCAACCTTACTTTTGCCTGCCAATAAAGCTCTATTGACAAAAATATTATTGTATCATGTAGTGCCAGGACGTGTGTTTTCAACAGACTTGCCAAATGTAGGAGCAACTGAAGTAACTTCAGCAAACGGAGCAGACAAGCTTAGTTTTGATTTGGTGGGTGGGGCAAAAGTAAAAGGAAAAACAAGCGGAAATTCTAACATTACTACTGCTAATATCTTAGCAACCAATGGAGTTATTCACGTAATTGACAAAGTATTATTACCATAAAAATGTTATAGTGGTTAGAGAATGTTTCTGTAAAACCTTGAGCAAATTGACTCAGGGTTTTTTTTAATTTACAGTTAATCACAAAGGTTTAAACAATTTATTCATAAATAGTATTTCATAATTATGAGTATTGAATAACAGACATCGAACATCGAAATCCCATGTTTTCAACCCCATACCGCTACTTTTTTATCGTATTCTTATCCGCTTATTCTTTATTGAATACATGGTCGGTGGAGATATTAGAGCATTACCCCATCAAGGTAACGTACTCAGAATTATCAGAGGTTTTTCTGCTACTGACTTTTGCAATTTGGGAAGGTAATAGGCTGTGGAACAATTATTTACAACAAAAGGACGAGCAAAATTTATGGGTACTCATTAGCAAAATGTTTGTTGGTAGTATCGTCATTACCACGGTCGTAACTTTGATAATTGGGTTATTTGCAGCGTATTTTATCATGCCTTTCAATATTCCTATGATGTTATTGCCGATGAAACTACTGATGATGTTTGCCTTCAGAATTAACCTGTTCATGAATGTCTTGAACATAATTTATTGGTATATTAGTCAATTGAAAAAAATACAATTGGAAGCCGAAAAATTCAAGAAAATAAGCACCCAAGCCCAATTGCAAGCCGTCAGAAATCAGATAAATCCCCATTTTTTGTTTAATAATCTGAGCGTCCTAACGGCTCTGATTCCCTCCGATACCAACGCTTCAATGGAGTTTGTGCGGCAGTTTTCAAAGGTATATCGATATGTGTTGAAAAGTCACGAAAAAGAGATTGTTGAACTGGATGCCGAGATGGATTTTATTGATTCTTATCTATATTTATTGAAAAAACGTTTTGGAGAAAGCTTGCAAATGACGATTGATGTGGAGGAAAGTGTACGCCAATTTTACATTATACCGATGGCGATGCAAATGTTAGTCGAAAATGCTGTGAAGCATAATATTGTCTCGAAAAATAAACCCCTGCACATTAGAATTTACTTAGAAAGCGACCAATTACTCATTGTTCAAAACAACTTACAACTCAAAAAAGTTGATGAAATAGATTCCACTCAACAAGGACTCTCGAACATCACGCAACGATACCTTTTTTTAGGATACAAAACGCTTAATATTGAGGAATCTATTGAATTTTTTACCGTGAAATTACCCATTATTAAACTTAATAAAAACATGACTACTAACCGCATCGCTCGTTTACAAAGCGACTATCCTGTTGTATGAAATTGCCATTCTCTATCCATTATAAAATCCTCTTTAAAACATGAACGTATTAATTTTAGAAGACGAAATCCTCTCTGCCCAACGAGCCAAAGCACTGTTGTACGAGCATGACCCCACAATTTCAGTAGTGGAAACCATTGATTCAGTCGAGGATGCAACCGAATGGCTTGGCAAAAATCCCGAACCCGATTTGATGCTTGTTGATATACATCTTTCGGATGGTTTGAGCTTCGATTTATTCAAGAAAATCCAAATAAAAAGCCCGATAATTTTCACCACTGCCTACGACCAATACGCTATCCAAGCCTTTAAAATGAACAGTATTGATTATCTTTTGAAGCCTTTGGACAAATCTGAATTAGGTTTTGCTTTGGGTAAATTGAAGGCACTTAACCAAGAACGAAAAAGCCTCTTGACGATTGATATTCAACGAATTATGCAATCGTTTCAAGGGTCAGAAAAGAAATTTAAAAACCGTTTTTTGGTAAAATTTGGCGATAATATTCAGTTTAAGAATACTGATGAAATTGCCTATTTTTTTGCCGATGACAAAATAACGTACTTGGTCTCCAACGAAGGCAGAAGATTCATTATTGATTACAAATTAGAGCAATTAGAAGACCTTCTTGACCCCAATTTTTTCTTCCGACTAAACCGTAAATTTATTATCAGAATAGATTCCGTTCAGAAAATAAAGTCTTTGATTAATAGTCGTCTGCAAATTTTCTTGAAGCCCAATTTTGAACAAGAAATTTACGTGAGTAAAGACAAGATGAGCGAATTTAAATCTTGGCTTGACCAATAATTTTTGGTGAATGGTACACGAATTTAGCTGCAATTTTTTAATCCGTTCTCCATTCTTTCCCGTGTACCATCCACCCTCTACCGTTCACCGAAAAATAACCATGAAACAAATTTTTACATTCATCCTCTGTATCATTATTTTTAATACCTTCGCCCAAAAACAAGATGACGATGTTCTTTATCTGAAAAATGGCTCGATTTATAGAGGAAAAATTATTGAAAAAAACGAGCAAATTATCAAATTAGAAACTTACGACCACAATGTTATTGTGGTACAAATAGCTGATATTCAAAAGATTAACCGAGAAGAATCCCTGAAAAAAACTGTCATTCAATATAAAGAAAAAGGGTACGTTCACTATACAGAATTGGGACCTTTGGCGGGGAGTAACCGTGCCTCAAATGGGGTAACGACCTCCGCTTTTTCTTTCCAAACTGTCAATGGTTATAAGTTCAATCAATATCTTTTTACGGGCTTAGGCATTGGGGCAGATTTGTACGCTGTACAAACATTCGTACCTATCGTGTTGAGTGTGAGAGGAGATTTTACGAAAGCAGGCAATAAAACTCTTTTCTATTTTGCGGAGGGTGGTTACAGTATTAATGCTACTTCCAACGATGTCGATGGCATCAAATATCAAGGCGGAAATACATTTGCGGCGGGATTAGGATTAAAGATTTTATTTAATGAGAATACAGGATTCGTCATTGGGGCGGGCTATCGTTTTCAGCGATCTGAATTAGTTGAAAAAACCAAGACAGCTATTGAAGATTTTAATAGATTGACCTTGCGAATTGGCTTTTCATTTTGATATACAATATTAGACTATAGATGAAACGGAGTTTACAGATTTACTAATCACATAGGAAATCTGAGTAAATCTGTAAACTCCGTTTCATCTGTGGTTTATCTTATCTGCGTTCTAATATTATTCGTATTTTTATGGTAAATTTTCCAAAAATCATTCCATGAAAAATACATTACTTTCCATTCTCTTGTTACTGATAATCAACCAATTATCGGCTCAAAATCTGATTCAAAAAACCTATTGCAATCCGATGGACATTAATTACCGGTACAATTTTGAGCAATTAAATGAGCAAATTTCCTATCGTTCGGGTGCTGACCCTTTGATTGTCAATCATAAACATGAATACTACCTTTTCGTAACGATTTCGGGCGGATATTGGCATTCCAAAAATCTAATTAATTGGGAATACATCACGCCAAGTATGTGGCCCATGGAAGATATGTGTGCGCCAGCGGCAATGTCGGTGCGAGATACGCTTTATCTTTTCCAATCTACTTTTGAACAACGTCCTATTTTGTTCAGTACCGAACCCGAAAAAGGGAAACTGCAATTTTATAACCGCTGGTTGCCCCGTTTGCCGCAGTACATTGGCCCTTGGGATCCTGCCCTTTTTTATGACGAAGATTTGGACAAATGGTATATGTATTGGGGTTCGTCGAATGTGTACCCACTTTTTGGGGCTGAATTAGACAAAAGCAAGAATTTAACCTATAAATCTAAATACCAAGGATTGATATATCTCGACCCTAAAAATCACGGTTGGGAACGTTTTGGGCGTGACCATCGAGACACCATCCGACCATTTACGGAAGGGGCTTGGATGACCAAACACGGTGGTAAATATTTCTTGCAATATGGCGCTCCTGGCACAGAATACAACGTTTACGCCAACGGAACGTACATCGGTGATAATCCGCTTGGGCCTTTCACGTATGCTCCGTATAACCCGATTTCTTATAAACCTGGGGGCTTCATGACGGGGGCGGGACATGGCAATACTTTTCAAGATAATTACGGAAATTACTGGAATACGGGTACGCCGTGGGTGGCGGTAAATTGGGCAATGGAACGTAGAATCGTGATGTTTCCTGCGGGATTTGATGCTGATAATCAGATGTTTGCGAACACTCGATTTGGCGATTTTCCGCAGAAATTACCGACTAAAAAATGGGATAATAAAGATGATTTATTTACGGGTTGGATGTTGCTTTCGTACAAAAAACCTTGCACGGCTTCATCGGTTCGGGATACTTTGTCGGCACAGAAAGTGACGGACGAAAATCCAAGGACTTTTTGGGTGGCAAATACCAATAAAGAAGGCGAATTTGTGACAATAGATTTACAAAATAATTATGACGTAAAGGCTTTGCAGGTCAATTTTACCGATTACAAATCAGACGTTTATAATTCTAACGAACCACGAGTTTATACGCAATTTAAGTTTTACGCTTCTTTGGACGGCAAAAAATGGGATTTGATTTCGGATAATTCTAACGAACCCCACCGTGACCGTCCGAATGCTTACGTGGAATTGCCTACAAGCGTAAAAGCACGTTATATTAAGTATGAAAATGTCCACGTACCGATGCGAAATTTGGCGGTGAGTGATATTAGAGTTTTTGGAAATGGCTCAGGAAAATTGCCTGAAATTCCGAAGAAATTAACCGTAAAACGTCAAGCTGATACTCGAAATGCGGATATTTCTTGGGAAAAACCTGCCAATGTAGTGGGCTATAATATCCTTTGGGGAATTGCCCCCGATAAATTATATCAAACCTATCAAGTGTGGGGAGATGCTTCTAATACGTTGGAATTGAGAGCTTTAACCATTGGGCAAAAATACTATTGCGTCCTTGAAGCCTTTAACGAAAATGGGGTTTCGGGTAGGAGTGAGGTATTGGGATTTTAAAATTCAACCTAAAAATGCTTACTCGCCCACACCAACAACGTTTTTCTCCTTCGGTAACCCCAATTTTTGGATAATATTTATCCGATGTCCTTCTACGGTTTTTTCGGAAATAAATAATAATTCTGCGATTTGTCGGGACGTTTTGTGTTGGACGATTAATTCTACGATTTTCTTTTCGGCAAAAGTCAATTTCAATAACTCCGAATTATAGTCAATATTACTATAAATTGTGAGTTCGTTACTCAAATTTTGGCTAACGTATTGGTTGTCATTTGTCACTTGTTTCAAAAAAATCGCAGAGTCTTTACTGACTTTGAACATATAGAGTCTGAAACTTTGCCAAAAAGTAGGGTAATAAATTCTTTAATTTTGATAGTAAGACCACTAATTTGCCTGCTAAAGTAGATTATAGTGGTATCACGATAGTTTTAATAAAGTGATCTAAGATACCGTAAGATAGGTTTCGAGCTAAAAATAATTAGAAATCCTCAAGATTTATTAACTTCACAAAGTTTTATTTAAAGTACCCCATTCACCGCTGTAAAACGACTTTACTCACCCTCACTTTTTGTGTAGTTATCATTTTAGACACGCAAGCCCAGACCAACACTCACTGCCCAATATAGTCAATTACTATTCTGTTTAATCTGATGCTTCGGGTGGAGGAAGACGGTCTAAATTAATTGTTACACACGATGATGGCAAACAAGAATAAGTAAAATTAATGTAGTAATTGAGTAAACTATTTACCATTCTAATCAATTTAACCCTCATACAAAATCATGAAAAAACGATTACACTTAACAATCATTCTCTTCACTTTTTTCGCTTTGTCGGCTAATGCCCAAACGAAAGAGGAAAGAGCTAAAAATGTTGATTCCATCAATAGAATAAAGTTGGAGGAACTCAAAACCAGATTTGAAACCAATCATCTGAATGCTGAAACAAAGGTTAAGGATTATTTGAAAAAACACCCTAAACTGCAAAGAACGTTTATCAAGAACGGCTCAACTTATTATTTGCACCATATTGATGGAGATGGTAAACCCGTTTATATCAATACTAAAAATAAAGAATCTGGAGTTTTAATTAAAGCCGATCAATTGTACAAAGGCGGGTCTATCGGAGCAAATATCACGGGCGAAGGCATGGTCGTGGGCGTTTGGGATGGTGGTCAGGTACGTGAAACCCATGAACTTTTAGCGGGAAATGTAACGATGCAAGCCAATCAAACTTTGGATGGCGTGGGAGCGAATAAAGCTTATGGTGGCAACAATCATATGACCCATGTTTCAGGGACAATTGTGGGGAAAGACATTACCAATCAACCCGCCGCACGAGGAATTGCCTACGGAGCAAAAGCCCTGTGTTATGATTGGAACAGCGATTTGAGTGAAATGGCTGATTTTGGCACGAAAGGTTATCTGATTTCTAATCATTCTTATGGATATTCAAACGATACGACTACTGCCACCTGGAATTTTGGAGCGTATGACGAAACCGCCAAAAATTGGGACTTGCTTCTGAGAAATCTACCCAATTATTTGCCCTTTATAGCGGCAGGCAATGAGCAAGAAGACAGTGGAAATAGAAAAGCAAAATTGGGATATGACATCATTACAGGCTCGTCGGCTTCAAAAAATGCTATGACCGTGGGGGCAGTCAATGGTGATAAATCTATGTCTGATTATAGCAACTGGGGACCTACTGACGACGGGCGTGTAAAACCTGACATCGTAACGAAAGGAACGGGTATCAATTCCTCATTATATGCCGATAAAACTTCTAAAACCCCATCAGATACGGCATACAGCGGCACGGTAAATTCACAAGGAACTTCCTATGCTTCGCCAGCCGCTGCCGCTTCGGGGCTTTTATTACAGCAATATTACAATAGTCTTCACAAAACCTACATGAAGTCTTCTACCCTCAAAGCATTGATGTTAGGTACTGCCGAAGATTTGGGACAGCCCGGTCCAGACCATAAATTTGGTTGGGGATTATTGAATGTTGAAAAGGCTGCCAATGCCATCAAATACAAAAGTGTCATTGGAAGTCCCTTGAAAGCTATTATGTCGGATTCTTCTTCCAAAGGAGCGTATATAGAAGAAATCTCCCTTAAATTTCCTGCCGATACCATCACTGAAGTATCAAGAGAAATAACCGCCAGCGGATGCGAACCCTTGATTGTTTCAATTGCTTGGACTGATATTGAAGGCATTGAGCAAACCTCAAAAGACGGCATCGACCCCACGGCTTCAAGGTTGATTTATGATTATGACATGCTGGTAAAAAACATATCAAAAAATACTATTTATCGTACTTGGAAACCCAGCGTAATGGCAAATAGAATAGCAAATGCAACGCATGAATATACATGGTTTGATGGCAATGGAAACAATTATAAACAAGTGAAAATAGATTCTGCCATTGCAGGCGATAAATATAAAATCTATCTACGCAAAAAAACAACTTCTCCCGATTCTGTTCGATTATTATCATTGGTGGTAACAGGAACGGCTTTTGCCAAACCATTGCTTGCCGCCACACAGAATTTTTGTAGTCCATCCACCGCCACCATTGCCAGTTTGACCGTTACAGGTACGGGCATCAAGTGGTATAATGCACTCACAGGGGGGAAAATAATAGCAGACACTACCAAACTGATTGATAAAACTTCTTATTATGCTTCTCAAACAATTTTAGGCTGTGAAAGCCCAAGAGGAGCCATTGCCGTAACACAAAGCCCTATTTTAGAAGCCCCAATTGCCCACGAAACAAACGTGAAATTAGGTACGTCTGTTACATTAGTGGCTACTTGTGCAGCGGGAACGCCCAACTGGTATGCAACTTCTACAAGCGGAACTTCATTGGGTTCCGTAAGTTTTACAACCCCAGAACTCGCTGCCAATACTGCCTATTATGTTGATTGCGAATCGGGTAAAAATCCAACTTGTGTTAGTAGTCGCACGCATCAAATTTTGCGGGTACAGATTACAAATTCTACTGATGAAAAAAAAGCGGAGGGTGTTGTCAATACTCCCAAGGAAGTTTCAGAAGCTAAGATTGGTGTTAAAAATGAGGCTAATTTCCGTGTAAAAGCCGAAAGTGCCGACAATGATTCAGATGTTTTTATCAATGTATTTCCAAACCCAACTACGGGACTATTTTACTGGAAATTATTGAGTAATGAACCCTCTGGTGTGAATTTGACGATGTATAATTCAATGGGGACAGAACAATTAAATCAGAGTTTCTCAACACTATCACAAACCCATGAAGGCACAATAGATTTGAATAAAATAGAAACTGGTGTATATTTCTTGAAATTCAACGTAGGCGAAAAAAATATAATCCGTAAGATTATTAAGAATTAGTTTTGGTAGTCTTCTATCGGCTTTCAAAAATTGCAAATTCTATTGTAAGCACTTAAATGAATATAATCGACAGTTCTATTTTTTGTTAAATAGCTGATTGTAAGTATTTTACAAAATTGTCAATTATTCACTATCAATTACTTAAATATCATTATCAGTAAGCTAAAAACTGATTTACAAATAAAAATCCAATGAAAAAAAATATATTCAACACACTGATTGTTAGCGTTTTATCAGTGTTTCTTTTTGTCTCGTGCAGCAAGACTTCCAGCACAACGCCAACGCCCCAAACCTGTTATCTCAGCAGTGTTTCAAATGCAAAGGGAAATGTATTACAGCGATTTAGCTACGATGCTAACGACCGTCTAATCAGCGAAGTAAACGACTCTACGGGAGTGTCCTTAGCCTTTGCGTACAATGCTCAAAATACGGTTGATAAAATAACGCTGACCGATAAAGTGGGGACAAAGGTTTACACTTTCATCATTACTTTCACGTATGATGGCACAGGAAAAGCCAGCAAAACAATCACTACTTTCAATGGAAATGTTTATCAAACCAATGTGTTTACCTATACAAATAGCCAATTGACACAGATTATCTCTACCGATGCTCTGAATGAAATAGAAAGTGCAAGATTTGAATATTCGGGTGAAAATATCTCGAAGGTTTATGCAAAATTTGACAACGATAAGGAATATCTCTATTATGAAATCTTGAAGTTTGATGCGATGAAACTCAATTTGCCAGAAGCCTACAAAGCATTGGCGATGGGATTAGCGGGTTTGGCAGATGATTTTTATTATCTCAATAAAAATAATGCCCTTTCTGAAAAATATTATGAAGAAGATGGCTCAGTATATCATACTGCCGAAAATATTTATGAATATAACAGTACCTCACAACCCACTAAACTGACCGAAGCCTATAACGAAAATGGCGTAAAAATTACGGTAGTGAATAGTTATCAGTATAATTGTAAGTAGGCTTTTTAACTAACTTCCCGAAAGTTATTTTTACTTTCGGGAAGTTCAATTTAATCCACCATCACATACACTACCAAGCCCCTCGCTCCATGAGCGCCAATGACTAAACTTTGCTCAATGTCTGCCGTTTTGGAAGGGCCAGAAATGAATGTCCCAAAGCCCGTTTCATCCACTTTTACTCGTTCGTAAGCACGGTGCATATTGGTAATGATGTCAGATCTATGGATAACGATGGCCAAATATTGGGTAATCATGGGCAAAACACGATGAGGAATATGTTTTTCAGAAACCCAAATGGCGGCATTTTCAGCCACGGCAAAATCACCTTTAATAATGGCCAAATTTAGCATTTCTAAATCATGTGGGTCAGCGACATTGAGGCTAAAATCTGCTAATGCTGAAAGCTCAGAAATCGTAGTGGCAATGTTTGTTACACCTTGATAATGAGCTTGAATATCGGCTTTTATTTCGTCGTAATTATTAACTTCAATCGCTTTGCCACCCACAAAACTCAGAATTTCTGAGAATTTTTCAAACAGATTTTCATAGACTGTCTCAAACTTAAACGGAACGTCAAGTTGTCGATAGTCAGGTTGATTGGTTTTTATATTGGCTAATATTTGTTCTCTTGATGACATTCTGGTTTAGTTGTGATTTAGTGAGTTGTGATTTACTTCGCCAATTCCTTTTCTACATTTCTACTTCTTACCTTTCTCCTTCACATACCATTCTCTAAAACTCTCTTTCGGTACTTCGGGCATTTCTCTTTGTTGATACCAAACATTTAAATTATTATTCACCACAAATGGCGTATTTTTCATCAAAAATCTTCCTAATTTTCCTGCTGTTCTATAAAAACTTGGCGAACTCAAAACGCTTGCCATTGATTTAATTCCGATACTTTTAACACTCGAAACGTGTCCTTCTTTTACCAAAACTTGTCGCCATTTATAAAGTTGTTCGTGAATATCAATTTTTACGGGGCAAACATTTGAACACGAGCCACAAAGTGTAGAAGCAAAAGGCAAATCTGCATTTTGAGCCATTTCCAAATTCGGAGCGAGAATTGAACCAATCGGTCCAGCAATGGCTGTATGATAACTGTGTCCACCCGAACGACGATACACAGGGCAAGTATTAAAACAAGCCGCACAACGAATACATTTTAATGAATTTCGAAAATCTGGGCGACCCAATTGCTTCGTTCTGCCATTATCCACGATGATAATGTGCATTTTTTGTCCTCCTCTTGGTTTATGAAAATGGCTCGAAAAAGTAGTAATGGGCTGTCCTGTGGCACTTCTGGCTAATAATCTCAAGAAAACACCCAAGTGTTCAGCCTTCGGAATAATTTTTTCAAAACCCATTGCGGCAATGTGAACATCCGCCAAATGAGCTCCCATGTCGGCGTTGCCTTCGTTGGTACAAACCACAAATCCTCCCGTTTCGGCAATGGCAAAATTCACACCCGTCAAAGCAACTTTACGAGTCAAAAATGTATCTCTGAGGTGCTGACGAGCCGCTTCCGTTAAATATTGTGGGTCAGTTGCTCCTTTTTCAGTGCCTAAATGTTTATGGAAAGTTTCCCCAACGTCCGATTTTTTGAGGTGAATGGCGGGTAAAACAATGTGCGAAGGTGGTTCTTCACGCATCTGTACGATACGTTCGCCGAGGTCAGAATCAATGACTTCAACGCCTTTTTCTTTCAAAAAATCATTCAAATGACATTCCTCGGTCAGCATAGATTTAGACTTCACCATTCGGTTTACGCCTTCATTCTTGATAATCGAATAAATGATTTCGTTATGTTCTTTGCCATCGGCTGCCCAGTGAACAGTAATGCCATTTTCAGTGGCTTTTTTCTCAAATTCAGTTAGATAATCGTGCAAATTTGATAAGACATGATTCTTTATCTGCGAACCTGCTTCACGCAATTGTTCCCATTCTGGAATCTGAAAAACGGCTTTATCACGCTTAGAACGCACAAACCATAAAGTTTCATCGTGCCAATCAACGTGAGCTTCGTCTTTATTAAACGCAGTCGAAGCTGTGGCGTGGTCTATTTTTATGTTTTTCATTTTATAGTTGTGAATTGTTAGTTAGTGAATTGTGAGTTAGTGACTTTCGAGAATAAATCATAACTCACTAACTTATCACTGAATTCAATATCTCTGCAATATGTTTTACCTTAATCTTCGAGCCTTGTCGCTTCATAATTCCTTCCATGTGCATCAAACACGATACATCCGAACCCACAATAAATTCGGCTTCGTGTTTAGTATGGTCGGTGATTCGGTCTTTGCCCATTTTTACGGAAATTGCTTCTTCAGTTACGCAAAATGTTCCACCAAAACCACAACATTCATCTTTTCGGTCTAATGTAACGAGCGAAAGCCCTTCTACCATATTCAGTAATTTCTCGGTTTTTGAAAAAGCCTGAGCAACTAATTCCGACATTTGGGCAATTTTTAAACCTCTTTGTCCGTGACAACTTTGGTGTAAACCTACCCGATGCGGAAATTTTGCAGAAAGATTCTCAACTTTCAAAACGTCCGTTAAAAATTCGGTAAGTTCGTAAATATGCTTGCGTATATGGGTAGACGATTGAACATCAGTTCCGTGTAAATGTTCTTTGATGTGCAAAGTACAACTTCCCGAAGGCGAAACGATGTAATCAAATCCGCTGAAATTATCCACAAAATTATTATCACAATCCTTACTCAGATGCTCAAAACCTGAATTTGCCATCGGTTGCCCGCAACAAGTTTGATTGAGTGGATAGACAACTTCACAGCCTAATTTTTCTAATAATTCCAATGTAGCAATGGCAACATTTGGATAAAATTGGTCAACATAACAAGGAATAAAAAGGGCAACTTTCATGAATTTTATCAAATTTATATCCCAAAAATAACTTACACGTACTCATTCTTGCATACCGTACTGTTATGTTTTGCCAAAATTTCTTCTAAATTGTGAAGGATTTATGCCTTTAAATTGTTTGAAAACTCGTCCAAAATAAGAAACATTATTAAATCCAGACTGATAGCAAATATCCACAATATTCAAGCCATCCAAAAGCATTTTACAGGCTTGATTGATTCGATATTCATTCGTAAAATCAGTAAAAGTTTGATTTATATTTTTTTTGAAATAATTGCAAAAGGCTGGAATAGTTAAATTACAAATTTTTGCAACCATTTGAATGTCAATTTCTTGTGCATAGTTTTCCTCAACAAATCTATAAACTTTTCCTAAACGCACTTGGTCTTTTTGGTTGAAATTATACCGAATATTTGCTGGATTCAATGAAATATATTCCGCAGAATTTGCCAAGTTTTGGAGGATATTCAATAGCTCAATCAATCTTTCAAAATGAGATAATTGGGGTAAATTTCGAAATCTTTCCGATAATTCTTTTTGGGTATTCCCATAAAAGCTAAGTCCTTGTTTAGAACGTTCAAACAGTTTGTTAATACTTTCCATTTCGGGTTTTAAAAGAAAGTTTTCGCCCAAAAAATCAGAAGTAAATTGAATAACAATCTCTTCGTGTATCCCCACAGAACCGTACCCAAATCCACCGTGAGGCAAATTTGAGCCAATCAAAACTAAATCACCATCCACATAATTACTCAAATGATTGCCTACGTGTCGCCTACCAGAGCCTTCAAAAACGCACACAATTTCATATTCAGGGTGATAGTGATAATGCCATTTAAAAGTTTTTGCTGACACATTATGATGCAACAATCTAAATGAACTTCCTGGATTGCGTTGTATGATTTCAAATTCAGTTTTCATCTAAAAATATTTCAAGAAAGTTTATTGTTTTGAGTATAATTACGCTTAAATTATTATTGTATTCAACCTAAATATACTAAAACTATTAATAGCGTTCAAAATTAAAATAATTTAAGAGTAGTATTGTTTTAATATATGCTCGAAATTTGTATTACCATTAACCATTTCTTGAAATTTATCTAATCACATAATTTACTGGATTAAAAGCGGGCATCAGTCCGCTTTTTTTTGTAAGCCCGACTTTAGTCTGTACTTTTGAATTAAAGACCCACAGGCTATCATATAAAAATTTTCAAAACCACAAATTTTATGAATAATTGGAAAATAAAACTCTCAATTTTTATTAATTATTTCATTTTTGCCATTCTCCTGAACAGCGTTGGAACGGTCATTTTACAAGTTCAATCTACTTATGGCATTACAGAATCTTCAGCGGCCATTTTGGAGGCTTTCAAGGATTTGAGTATTGCGGGAATGTCGTTTTTAGTTGCTTCCTATATTTCCCGAATCGGCTATAAAAACTCCATGCTTTTAGCCTTAACTATCGTAACAATTGCTTGTATAACCATGCCTTTAGTCAATCAATTTTGGATGACAAAATTGCTTTTTGGAGCCGTAGGAGCAAGTTTTGCTTTGATAAAGGTTTCTGTTTACGGAACTATTGGTTTGGTAGTAAAGGACAAAACCGAACACATCAGTTTGATGAATTTTGTCGAATCATTTTTCATGGTTGGTATTTTGTCGGCGGGGTTTATTTTTAGTTTTTTTATTGACGATAAAAACCCTCAATCTACTGCTTGGGTGAATGTTTATTACCTTTTAGCGGGACTTGCCGTGTTAGCTTTTTTATTATTATTGTCCACTAAAATGGATGAAACAAGCATCAAGAAGGATTCAAATAACCCAACGGGAGATTTCCAAGAAATGTTTAAATTAATAGCCATTCCAGTGGTATTGGTCTTTGTAGCGAGTGCTTTTATTT
>JBBAKY010000011.1:0-48698 GCA_040403295.1 Arcicella sp. | reverse complement strand
AATTATTTTAATCGTGAATTTTTTTTTATATTTTAAAACTTTAAAGTCGCTGGTAAATACTTGGCTAACAGCTCTTTATAATAAGGCTTCAATGCCTCCGTGTCGGGAGGAGTTGGTAATTTCGAGTATAAATCATACGGATTAAATTTACTTACCCATTCAAACATTTCGTGGTCGTGCGCATCCATTAAGTGATTGTATGCCTCCTCACGGTGTTGTGAATAAAATGAGTGGTAACGAATCATGTATAAAGCTGGTTCTGGCAAATAATCCTTTACCATTTGATACAAATATTCATCATGTCCCCACGACATATTAACTTTTCTTAAACCACAATTTGGCTCATAAACGCCATATTTTGTGTTGAGTAATTCGTTTTCTTTATCAGGATTTAACTCAAAATATTCTGGATAAACAATTTTATCCGAATGTTTGCAACCTACTGGAAATGTATCGCCCACAACCGCCCATTGAGGTTCGCCAAAAAGACATAAAACCTTGCCCATATCGTGCAATAAGCCCGTAAGAACAAACCAATCGGGATGACCATCGGCTCTAATAGCTTCGGAAGTTTGGAGCAAATGTTGCCATTGGTCGAGTGAAGTATCTGGGTCAGAATCATCCACGAGCGTATTTAGGAAATCAAAAGCCTCCCAAATTGGCATTTCGGCTTTGTTAAATCTCAAATATTCCGCTTGTTTTTCCTTCACAAAATCCAAGGTTTGGAACTTGTGATTCAAACGATAAAATTCACGAACGGTATCCCTTACTGGGCTATCATAATTACGATATTCTTCTTTTGATTTTTGTTGAGATTCCTCTGGGTAACGTAATAAAACATCATCTTCCCAAACATCAAGACTCGACAAAGGAGCAATTTCTTTTTCTGTAAATTCCATTTAAGTATTTTTTCACATTTTCCACCTCAAAATTATACAATTTAACGGATAAATTAAATTTTACCCAAAATACTTTTAAAAACTTAAAAACGTTAATTTCAAAATCCTTCAACAAAATGTTTTTAAAAAGATTCATGCTCCTATTTTTTCTAACGGCATATTTTTCTGTCGTGAAAAGTCTGGCTCAAACGCCATCCCTGACGCAATTATTTTACCCAAATATCACTTTGCGGGCGGAATATATGCCCGAAACGGTTTCGGATAATGGAACAAAATTTGGTTTTAATCGGACAACGGCGATGGGAATTATTCCTTTGAGTACGGAAATTTCGACGGGTTTTGGGTTTGGGAAAAAGCTGGACATTCAAGCCAAACATAATCTTTTAATTGCCAATGTTTCTCAAATCAATCCAACCGTTGACGGTTTAGAAAAACCAGATGGGGGCTATAAAACGTTTGGAGCTACATTTGTGCAATTAAAAGCCAGCTTACGAGAGAAATTTTGGCTGTATGGCATAGGTGGGGGCGTAACGCAATCGAACGAGACATTCTTTAATCCTCAACCTTATTTTTACGGGGGTGCGGCACGTTTACGAATCTTGGGATTAAGGACGCAAATACTTTACGGAACGGCCATTATTTATAATCAAAAGTTTAGAATTATTCCTATTTTTGGCTTTACGAAAGCTTTAGGGAGCGACTGGAAAATATCGGGTATTTTGCCTTTCAGAGCAAGTTTGACTTATCAAGCAAATCCATGGCTTCATTTGGACTTTAATTCAGTTTATGATGGGTATAGTGCTGGTTTTCAAGAATATACGATATCTGAAAAATTGATTCGCCGACAAAATTATCAACAAGTTCGTTTTTCGTTATCGGCAAATGCTAATTTGTTGAATGTTTTTAATTTGGGAATTGAAGGAGGATTAGGCACTTTTAGGTACGTAAAGACTTTCAATTCTGCTAATGAAATGCTTTCAAATTTGAGTTTGCCAGCGGCTCCTTACGTGGGCGTTAGTCTTCGCTACATTACCAGCAAATCTAAATTGTCTTCAAAATTCATGAAAGGAACGGGGATTGATTTTTAAGCTTCATTTTTAGATTCAGAATTATTATTTTACGGAAGTAGTTCTTTTAAAAGTGTACTTTCGTCTCTCTTAATAAATACTTACCAATATTACGCTTTTTTAAGTTTGTGATAATTACCTAAATTTACTTCTCTGGCATAGTTTTTTAACCAAACCATACAACATATTCTTCGATACAAAATTTATTTTTATGATGAGGATATTCTATTCACCTTAGATTATTAAATCTGAACAATTGGATAGGTTATCTACACAATGCTATGTTTAGTCGAAAAATATAGTAAATAAGGTTGAATACTTTTTAAACGAAAAAAATCCTCCACTACTTTTACAGAAAATCAACGCTAATAACTATTCGTTAATCAGTCAAATGAATAATAAAATTACTTTTTCTATTTCTTCTGCTCTTCTATTTCTTTGTTTAATGTTCGTTGGATGTCACAAAAAAAAGACGGAAGATTTAAGTAAAAAAGCAGATCCACCGGCGGTTGTGGACGTTATGGTTGCTCAAAACCAAACAATTAGTTCTATTACAGAGGCAAATGGTTCGATTGTAGCCAATGAATTTGTTGAACTTCATCCAGAAGTCAGTGGCAGGATTATTTATCTTAATATTCCTGAAGGTACTACCGTTGCCAAAGGCACCATTTTGGCTCGTATCAACGACTCCGATTTACAAGCGCAACTCAATAAAACGAAAGTTCAACTTGATTTATCTCAAAAAACCGAACAAAGGTTGACAAAACTATTAGCAATTAATGGGATTGGACAAGCTGATTATGACGTAGCTTTAAACCAAGTAAATTCCTTAAATGCGGACTTGGAATATACCAAAGTGTTGATTGATAAAACCATTTTGAGAGCCCCTTTCAGTGGTGTAATCGGTTTGCGACAAGTGAGTCCTGGTGCTTACGCTTCGCCAACTACTATCCTCGCCACCATTCAACAAGTAGATAAATTGAAAGTAGATTTTACTGTTCCAGAAGAAAACTCAGCCGTGATTCGTAAAGGTTCTGTGGTAGAAGTTGCGGTGGAAGGGCAGAATAATTCGAGATGCAAAGCAGTGGTAATCGCCCGTGAACCACAAATCAACCAAACTACTCGAAACCTATTAATACGTGCTACCTTATCTAATTGTTCGGCAAATCCAGGCACTTTTGCGAAGGTTTATTTCAAGGCAGGTTCAGCCAGAAAAAGTATTACCATTCCAACAAATGCGATTATTCCAGATGACAAAAATAAGAAAATTGTGGTTATAAAAGGTGGTAAAGCCACTTATGTCATCATTGAAACGGGTGTAAGAAAAGAAAGTTTTGTAGAAATTACAAAAGGTGTTTCTGTGGGTGATACCATTGTAGTAGATGGTGTTTTATTCGCTCGACCTGATAAACCTGTTAAAATTAGAAGTGTCAAATCTAACGAACAATTGAGCTTTAGATAAGATTTACTTTTTAAGGTTCAAAGGCCACCCAGCGTTATAAGTTTCAAAACAAAACAGTATCTAAGCTAAGCAATGAATATTTCAGAATTATCCTTAAAAAGACCGGTATTTGCAACCGTTATGAATATCCTAATCGTTCTTTTTGGAATTGTTGGATTTTCATTTCTTGCCGTGCGTGATTACCCCGCTATTGACCCCCCGATTATTACGGTATCCACTTCATATACGGGGGCAAACCCTGACATTGTTGAAAATCAAATTACCGAACCGCTCGAAAAACAAATCAATGGAATTCCCGGGATTCGTTCTATTACCTCTTCCAGTACTTTAGGAAATAGTAATATTACAGTTGAATTTAATTTGGATGTACCTTTGGAGGCCGCCGCCAGTGATGTTCGTGATAAAGTAGCCCAAGCCGTTAGGGGTTTACCACAAGATATTGATGCGCCACCCGTAGTTTCAAAAGCCGATGCAAACAGTGATTTTATCCTTTTATTAGCTATCCAAAGTAGGAGTAAAGGTTTATTAGAATTGAGTGATTATGCCGAAAATGTGCTTCAACAACGTTTCCAGACCATAAATGATGTAAGTGGGGTGAATATTTTTGGACAGAAACGCTTTTCGATGCGTATTTGGTTGAAGCCCGACCGCATGAATGCTTACTCACTTTCATTCACCGATATTCAGAATGCTTTGGCTCGTGAAAACGTCGAAATTCCAGCGGGTAAAATCTACGGAAGTAATACCGAAATGACCATTCGTGCTTTGGGCAGACTGACCACGGAACAACAATTTAGAGATTTAATTATCCGTGAAAGTGTTACTGGAATTGTAAGATTAGGGGATGTCGCAGGAGTAGAATTAGGACCTGCTAACTTGGAACAAAGTTGGAAATTTAACGGTGTATATGCCGTTGGTTTGGCAGTTATTCCTCAACCTGGTGCCAATTATATCAAAATTGCGGATGAGTTTAATAAACGTTTAGCCGAAATACAGAAAGAAAATAAGTCAGACATTCAGTTCAAATTATTGATTGATAATACTAAAAATGTTCGCCAATCTTTGAAAGAAGTACAAGAAACGCTACTTATTTCGTTTGGATTGGTTGTCTTGGTGATTTTCTTCTTTTTTAGGAATTGGCTTATCGCTATTCGACCATTGATTGATATTCCTATTTCGTTGATAGCGACATTTTTTATCATGTACCTTTTTGGATTTACTATCAATGTTTTAACACTTTTAGGAATCGTTTTGGCTACGGGTTTGGTAGTAGATGATGGAATTGTGGTTACTGAAAATATATTCCGAAAATTAGAACAAGGAATGCCCATTCGGAAAGCAGCGTTGGAAGGAAGTAAGGAGATTTTCTTTGCGGTCATTTCAACCTCTTTGACGCTGGCAGTAGTGTTTTTGCCCGTTATTTTCTTAGAAGGATTTGTTGGTCGTCTTTTCCGTGAATTTGGGATTGTTGTAGCGGGTGCAGTGTTAATTTCGGCCTTTGTTTCTTTGACAATTACGCCTGTTTTGAATGTCTATTTAACTCGTAAAAAAGCAGGACACGGCTGGCTTTATGATAAAACTGAACCATTCTTTACGGGGATGGAAAGTGGCTATAAGCGAATTCTGCAAGGTTTTATGAAAGTTAGGTGGGTTGCTTGGGTGATTGTATTCGCTTGTGGATTGTTGATTTTCTTTGCGGGTAAAAATCTCCAAAGTGAAATTGCCCCAATGGAAGATAAAAATAATATACGTTTTACCATCAGTACGCCTGAAGGTTCAAGTTATTTATATACGCAAGCAGTTTCCGACCAAATAACTAACTTCTTGAACGATTCGATTCCAGAAAAAGAATTCGTTTTTAATGCGGTGCCAGGTTTTGGGGGTAATGGAGGAACAAACTCATCAATCGCTCGAATTGGATTAATATCTGCCGAAAATAGGATTAAGACGCAAGATGAAATTGCTAAAATGTTGAATAAAAAAATGGGCAAATTTAATAATGCCCGTGTCTTTGGCATTCAAGAACAAACGATTTCTGTTGGATTAGGTTCGAGAGGTAGTTTACCCGTACAATTTGTTATTCAAAATATTGATTTTGCTAAAATTAAAGATGCTATTCCTAAATTTTTGGATGCAGCTCGCAACGATAAAACCTTCCAAAATGTTGATGTAAACTTAAAATTTAATAAGCCCGAAATCTTAATGACTTTCGATCGTATTAAAATTAAAGATTTGGCTTTAACCACGCAGGATGTAGTAAGTGCCGTTCAAGGAGCTTTTAGTGGCAGACGTTTAGCCTATTTTACTATGAGAGGCAGACAATACGAAGTAATCGCTCAAGTTGAACGCAAAGATAGAACCCAACCAACTGACATCAACAACCTTTTTGTTACCAACACCCGTGGAGAACGAATTCCTTTGAGTGCGGTAGTTAAGTTGGAAGAAAGTAGTAACCCTCCTTCGCTATATCACTTCAATCGCTTGAAAGCGGCAACGGTTTCGGCTTCATTGGCAGAAGGAAAAACCATTGGCGATGGCGTTCAGGCTATGCAAAGAATTGCGGATAAAGTACTCGATAAGACCTTTCAAACTGCTCTTAGCGGCCCTTCAAGAGATTATTCTGAGAGCTCATCTAACACTGCTTTTGCCTTTGGATTGGCTTTAGCGCTGATTTATTTACTGTTGGCGGCGCAATTTGAAAGTTTCAAAGATCCATTTACGATTATGATTACGGTGCCTTTAGCTTTGGCGGGTGCCTTGGGAAGTCTATGGTTTTTTGGACAAACACTCAATATTTTCTCGCAAATAGGGATGATTATGTTGATTGGATTGGTGACAAAAAATGGCATTTTAATTGTAGAATTTGCCAATCAGAAGCGAAAAGAAGGTTTTTCAAGGTTAGATGCCGTCGTGGAAGCTTCGGCGCAACGTTTACGACCAATCCTAATGACGAGTTTAGCGACATCTCTGGGTGCTTTACCAATTGCTTTGAGTTTGGGAGCGGCATCAAGCAGTAGAGTACCTTTGGGAACTGTAGTCGTTGGTGGAATTTTATTCTCTTTAATCTTGACGTTATTAGTTATTCCAGCCGTTTACACATTCTTTTCAAGTAAAAATTATATCACTGAAGAATCTAAACTTGCCAAAGAAGAACAGGAAGATGCGGCTCATTTAGAAACAAACTAAGAGAATAAAAGAAATTAAATGAAAACATTTTCTAATTATACATTCCCCATTTTTTGTCTTATTTTATTAGTAGGACTGAATCCGACTTTTGCACAACAACAAATTTCGTTGAGCGAAGCCATAGATATTTCTTTGAAAAATAATTTAGATATTCAGATTTCAAAAAATAATGAAAAAATAAATAATATCAATAATAATATCGGAGTTGCCGGTGGGTTACCCAATATAACTGGAGTAGCAAGTACAAACGAGCAAATAACTGGTTTAAAGCAAGAATTGAGTAGCGGAACAAGTACTAATAGAACGGGCGTAGTTTCTAATAATGCTAATCTCGGTGTTACAGTATCTATGCTTTTGTACAACGGAGGACGAGTTTTGGCTACTAAAAAACGATTAGAAGAGCTACAACATTTAAGTCAAGAACAATTAAATTCAACGATTCAAAATGCTATTGCCGACGTAATGTTTAAGTATTATTCTGTGGTGCAACAACAAAATTTCCTTGCTACGCTAAATCAATCGATTGAGGTTTCAAAACAAAGATTAGCGCTAATTGAAGCCCGTAGAAACGTTGGATTATTGGGAGATTCTGAATATTTACAAGCTCAATTAGATTTGAATAACCAAACCCAAGCACAAAAAGCACAATATATTGTGATTGAGCAAAGCAAAGATGATTTGTTGAGAAGCATGGTTATAAATCCCAATACCGAAATTATGGTGAAGGATACTATTCTGGTCGATAAAGATATTCGGTGGGAAAATATCGAAGTAAATCTGAAAAAAAACCCTGCCTTTTTAGTAGCCGATGTGCAGATAAATATTAATAAGATTCTTGAAAGAGAAACAAATGCCCGAAGATACCCATCTGTTACAGTGAACACTGGTTATAATTATTCGATGAGTCAAAGTAGTGCTGGTTTTACGCTTTTGAATCAAAACTATGGCCCATTTATAGGAATGGCGGTAACGATTCCAATCTATACAGGAACGGTGAACACTCGACAAGTTCAAATTGCGAAAGTGAATACCCAAAATGCCAGAATTCAACGAGAGATTATTGTCCAAAACTTTCAAAATATAGCCGCTAAGTCATGGGAAGCTTACACCAGTAATATGAAATTGATTGAATCTGAACGTCAAAATTATGCTTTAGCGCAAAAATTGTTAAAATTAATCACTCAAAAAGTTCAATTAGGAAATGCTACAACGGTGGACATCATTATTGCCCAACAAAGTTTTGAAAATTCTGGATACCGTTTAAATAACTTGAGTTATAATGCTAAAATAGCCGAGATTACCCTTAAACAAATTGGGAATTTGTTGGGAAAATAAGCACAAAGTAATAAAACTGAATTTTAAGTTAAAAATTAAGGCTTCGTATCCAACGAAGCCTTAATTTTATCTTAAAATTTGTATTATTTTTGAACATAAGATACCTAATATCGTAGTCGTTTTCCTAACTGGTTTATTTCAATATTCAATTTTCTTAAAATAAATAAAACTAAAATTGACAAACTGCCACCGCAATTTTAGAGTCTGCTGTTCCGTAATATAAGAAATATTTTTTCTTGAAATATACCAATCCTTCAATAAAAACGACTTGATTCACTTGTCCAGTTAATTCATAAGGTTTTTCTGGCTTCATAAAATTTTCGTCTGTTCTTCCAATTACCTTCGATGGGTCATTCATGTCCATCAAAATTTGCCCTGCACTATACGCATCGGGAGGTAAACCCGCAAAGCCGTTTTCATGCAAATTCATTGAATTATAAAGCAATAATATTCCTTTTTTCGTGATGATGGCTGGCGGTCCAGATTCCACTAAACGGCTATCAAATTTATCTGGTCTGGCACCAAAAATGGGTTTGGGCTTGCCCATTTTATCTTCCACGATTTCCCAATTAATCAAATCCTTTGAGGTTGCCAAGAAAATACTGGTATCACCAAAATACATCCAATATTTTCCGTTGACCTTGGTGGCAATTAATCTCGAACCAACTCTACGACAAATAATTGCCCCCGATTTCGACCATAAATCTTTGTATTTCTCTTGTTGAAATGCCAAGCCCTGCTTTTTCCATTTCTGAAGATTAGTGGAGGTTGCCACGCATAAACGAGCAGTCTTGCCATCGTAAGTCGTGTAGGTTACAATATATTTTCCTTCGTTAGTTTCCACGATTCGAGGGTCTTCGCAACCGCCCGCCCATTCGTAAGGCTTCATGAAATCATTTTCTGGAAAAAGAACAGGTTTTGCTTGTCTTTTGAAGTGAATCCCGTCGGAACTCACCGCCAAGCCAATGCGAGAAGTACCATCCACCGATTTCAACGTATCCTCCGCCCGATAAAGCAAATACACCTTTCCGTTGCGAACCACCGCCGCAGGATTATAAACATCCTTTGCCTCCCAATGAACAGGTTGTTTACTAACGGGACAATTGAACACCGTATTTTTAATGGGCAATAAAATTGGATTGTCGGCATCCTGTTTCACAAAAGGCGTTAATGTCCAAGAAGGTTGTTGTGCGAAACCAGTCGATACGCCAAGTAAAATTTGGACGAATGTTGATAGAAGAGTTAATTTGAAGTACATCAGGATTTGTTTTTTTATTTTTAATTATTTGTTAATTCTTTAGAAATAATAGCAACTAAAGAAATCAAATAAAGAAACTGATTCAAAATTTTTGTTTAATTTTAATCTAAAATTATTAGATGGGCTTTCTGATGAATCTTATTTTTTTAATTCATTAGTCATAGAATAAGGGAAATCACTTTGATTGATACCTTTCGTTTTATTCGGTTTCGCCGACATCTTTAAATTCAATATTCCACCTTTCATGAGTTCTCCGTAGCTCAAAAAATTTTTCGAGTAGGCTACATTATTCAATTTCGCACTGGCAATGTAGATATTTTCTGTGCTATTTTCAGGTGCAATAATGCTGAAACTTTTGCCATTTTGTAAATTAATCGTGGCTTTTTTGAAGAGCGGAGAACCCAACACGTATTGGTCAGTGCCAGGTGCTACGGGATACATTCCCAAGGCCGAGAATACGTACCATGCGGAAGTTTGTCCATTGTCTTCATCGCCACAAAGTCCGTCTGGATTCGCTGAATAAAGCTTTTTCATAATATTTCTCACGTGATATTGACTTTTCCACGGCTGACCCGCATAATTATACAAGTACGGCATGTGCTGAATTGGCTGATTTCCGTGAGCGTATTGTCCCATATTCATCACTAACATTTCGGTAATTTCGTGAATTTGAATGCCATAATATGAGTAATCGAAAGTAGGTGGTGCGGTGAAAACGGAGTCTAATTTTGACACAAAATTTTGCTTACCACCCATTAAATCCATCAACCCTTGCACGTCGTGAAAAACGCACCAAGTCCAGTGCCAAGAACATCCTTCCGTAAAAGCATCTCCCCATTTATCAGGTCTGAAAGGTGTTTGAAAACTGCCATCTTTATTTTTTCCTCGAACAAAATTGATTGATTTGTCGAACACATTTCGGTAATTTTGCGCTCTCTTAGCGTATAAATCAATTTCACTTTGCGGTTTATTCAAGGACTTTGCGAGTTTCCAAATCGTAAAATCATCGTAAGCATATTCGAGCGTGCGAGCCGTATTTTCATTAATACCAACATCGTAAGGAACGTAGCCCAAATCGTTATAATATTTCGCTCCCAATCGTCCAACGGAACTTAATGGACCTTCATTTTTGGTATTTTTTGTGATGGCTTCGTATAGCGTTTCGATGTTATTTCTACCAACGCCTTTCAAATACGCATCCGAAATAATGGAAGCCGAATTTGAACCAACCATACAATCTCTGTGTCCTGGACTTGCCCATTCTGGTAACCAACCACCTTCTTTGTAGGTATTGGCTAAACCTTCCATAATTTGGCTGTTCATTTCGGGAAACATCAAGTTAAATAATGGAAAAACCGCTCTGAATGTATCCCAGAAGCCATTATCCGTAAACATAAAGCCCGAGGCAATTTTCCCATTATACGGACTATAATGGACAATTTTATTGTCTTTATCTATTTCGTAAAATTTTCTTGGGAACAACATCGTGTGGTACAAGGCCGAATAAAATGTTCTTAATTCATCCGTAGAACCGCCTTCAACTTTAATTCTGTTCAATTGGGTATTCCAAGCATTGGCTCCTTTTGCGACAAGTTGGTCAAAATTTTGATTGCCAATTTCGTTCTGCAAATTTAATTCTGCCTGTTCTGGACTGATAAATGACGACGCAATTTTTAAATTCACTTGTTCATCCGTTTTCGTTTTGAAGCGAATAATGCTGCCCGCATGTTTGCTTTCAACTTCCAAAACATTAGGTTGAATTTCGCCATCTTTCACGCCAAAAACCTCTTCAAATTCTTTATCGACGTAGATGACAAAATAGTTTTTGAAATTATCGGGAACTCCGCCAGATGAATTACGGGCATAACCAATGATTTTTCTTTCTTTCGGAAAAACCTTCACCATCGAATTTTTGAAGAATCCGTCGATGATTAAATACGCCTTATCCGTTTGTGGATACGTAATTCTAAATCTTGCGGCACGGTCGGTTGGCGTGATTTCAATGGTTGTGTTGTAGTCTGATAAGTAATTTCGGTAATAATTGGGTTTAGAAATTTCGGCCTTATGTGAAAACCAAGATTCCCGTTTATTTTCGTCAAAAACGAGTTTTTCGGTAGTCGCAAAAATAGAAAAAGCACCGTAATCGTTAATCCACGGAGACGGTTGGTGCGTTTGTTTGAACCCTCTCACTTTGTTGCTGGCGTATTGATAACACCAACCATCGCCCATTTTATTGGTTTGCGGTGTCCAGAAATTCATGCCCCAAGGCAAGGCAATAGCGGGATAAGTATTGCCGTTTGAAAACTCAAATCGAGAGTCAGTTCCCACCAAAGGATTAACATATTGCAAGAGATTTTCCTGCTTGGCAGTTTTTTGACTGAACCCAATGACAGAAAATAATAAGAGTAAAGAAGTGATTGTTTTTTTCATGATATGTTGGAGGAAGTTTTGAAAGGTAAATTTAGAATTTATTTGTAGTGTTTTTATCCTGTAAGGGTTTTAATAGAATAAAACTAAACGAAACGAAAAATCCATTCAACTATTGTCGAATGGATTTTTAACCTTATAGTTCATAGTTAGCGATTACACTACTTCCCTCAAACTCTCTAAATTCGCCTCCAAAATCATCTGAATATGCTCATCGGTCAAAGCCGTAGAAAGAAACATCGCTTCGTATTGAGAAGGAGCGAGGTAAATTCCCCGTTTTAACATCGCTTGGAAATATCTCCCGAATAATGCCGTATCAGAAGTTTTTGCGTCTTCAAAATTATTCACGGGTTTATCCGTAAAGAACAAAGTAAACATTGAACCCACGTGATTGAGCGTATAATTTAAGCCTAATTTTTCCATATTGGCTTTCATTCCGTTGGTCAAATTTGTGCCTAGTTCTTCCAAACGAGTATAAACTGAAGGCGTAGTATTCAAATGGTTTAACATTGCCAGACCTGCCGCCATTGCAATTGGATTGCCCGAAAGTGTGCCTGCTTGATAAACAGGTCCTGCAGGAGAAACGATGTCCATAATTTCTTTCTTTCCTCCGTAAGCACCCACTGGCATACCACCACCAATGATTTTCCCCATCGTGGTCATATCTGGAATCACGCCACAACGTTCTTGAAAACCGCCTTTTGCCAAACGGAAACCCGTCATTACTTCATCAAAAATCAATACGATTCCTTCTTCATCGCAAATTTTACGAAGTCCTTCCAAAAATCCTACTACGGGTTTTACTAAGCCCATATTTCCGACAACGGGTTCGAGAATGATACAAGCAATTTGTCCTTTATTGGCATCAACTAAAGTCTGAACGGCCGCTAAATTATTGTATTGTGCGGTCAAAGTATCATTGGCAACACCTTTCGTAACGCCTGGACTATCGGGTTCGCCAAAAGTCATGGCTCCCGAACCAGCGGCAATCAAAAACGAGTCGCCATGACCGTGATAATTGCCTTCAAATTTTATCATTTTATCCCTTCCTGTATATCCACGAGCCACTCGCAAAGCTGACATGGTGGCTTCTGTTCCTGAATTTACCATGCGGACTTTTTCTACGGATGGCACAATTGAACAGATTAATTCTGCCATTTCTACTTCTCTGCGAGTTGGAGCGCCGAAAGAAAAACCGTCTTGAATAGCATCTGAAACGGCTTTTTCTACCAACTCGTGAGCGTGTCCCAAAATCATGGGACCCCAAGAATTAATTAATTCAATGTATGAATTACCATCTTCGTCGTGTAGATACGCTCCTTTGGCTGATTTAATAAAAATAGGATTTCCACCAACTGCACGGAAGGCACGAACGGGGGAGTTTACGCCTCCTGGAATAAAGTTTTTTGCTTTTTGAAAAAGTTGTTCTGAGTTTGTCATGAATAAAATGGAGGAAAGAAAGAATGGAGAAAGGGAGGAAGGTGTTGGAGTTAAAAAAGCAGTTGATAAAATAATTCCTGCATTCTTTCCTCCCTTCCTCCTAATTTTCCTTTCTCCTTCGCCTATCTCGCTAATACAAATTTATAATTCTGAAAAGTTGTTACTGGTAACACCTGATTATCTTGTGATTTGATGTAATTGAATCCCGAAAGAATGTACGTGTCTTTATAAGTATCCCGACTGTCTAATCCTCGGCGAATATTATTGCCATTTCTGCCTAAAATTCTACCCCAAAAAAGCGTTAAATCATATCCATGAAAGGCATAATAGGAAGGAATAATTCCATATTTGATTAAATAATCTTTTCTAAAACTATCCACTTCGGGCTTTTCTAAATCTATAAATTCTGGGTCGAGACAATAAACTTCTCTACCTGCAAGGGTTCCAATGCTCAAATTTGAGGAATTAAAAGCCTCCGCTGTGGTAACGAGAGGCGACATATAGTCCTTTTTATTCAAGGCTGTAATCATTGAAAGTCCCGCTTTTTTATCGGAAGTTGCCATGAAAATATGACTAACTTGGTTCAAGGGTAATTTTGAACCTATATCATCGGAATACGGTAGGATTTTTTCAAACTTAACAATCTCATAACCAAATTTTTGCATTTGTTGACGATAAGTTTCCGCCATCGTTGAATCATTGTATGAATCTGTATAGTAAATAGCCGTATTTCGACCCACAAAAGCTTGTTTTCTGACAAAATCAACGGCTTTTATCGCTTGCATTTCAGCCGAAGGTTGCGCCAAAAAAGAGAGAGTATATTCATCCAAAATTTTACGATTATTTGACATTGGATTCACAATCGGAATCTGAAATGTTTCGCAGTAGGCAGTGGCTACTTTATTGGTTTCAGTGTATAATGGGCCCACCAACAAATCCATTTTTTTGAAAGATTCGTTATTAACTAATTCCAACATATCGTCAGGATTATTAGCGACATCGTAAGTAAAAAGATTGATGGTAATTCCCTCCTTCAAAAGCGTCGATTTTGCCATTTTCATCCCTTGATAAATATCAATAGCGTACTGATTTTTTCGAGGTTTGTCTGGCTCAAGTGTTTCAATATCAAGGGGTAAAAGAATTCCTAAATTAAAATAGCCCTTCGATTGACTAACATTTGCAGATGGCGGATTTGATTGGGAAATATCGCTAACTTTATTTTTCTTTTCGAATAATACACTTTCATCAGGAAACCTTTTTATAAGGTCTTGTAAGGTTTTTTGAGTGGTAATTTCACCAATATAAAAAGATTTCATTTCTGCCAAATCATCTTGAAGGGATTCTGAATTAATAGATTTTGCTACCTCCAACGCTTCTCCATAATTTTTTTCTTCAAATGCGATATTGGCAAAAAGATAGTTAATTTCGTCTTTTTGACTCCAATTGGGATAAAGTGCTAATAAATTTCTTAAAGTTGTTTTTGCCTCGGAATATTTCTGCAATTTTGTAGAAGAAAGGGCATTAAAGTAAAACGAATAGGGAACAAGAAACGATTCAACACGATTGTTGCATATTGCTTCAAATTCTGATTGAGCTTTTTTAAATTCACCATTTTTATAAGTCTGAATTGCTTTTTTATGGGCTGATTCGTATTCAGAAGCATTTTTTTGAGCATTAATATTTTGAAAAATACTCAATAATAGTAAAGCAAGGATAAGTCTTTTGAGCATAATATTGTTTTTATATTCTGGTTTTTACAAAGATAAAAATAAGGATTTAGCTTTTAGAAGTTTCTTAGGAAAAATACCTCAACCAACTTCTCTTTAATGTAAAAAAGGGGTTTAATCATCAACAATTATGAATATCACTTGGTATCACAAACATTTTAAAAATCTCTTAACCACAGAATTGTATCAAATTCTGCAACTCCGAAATGAGGTTTTTATTGTTGAACAAAATTGTCCTTTTCAAGATTTGGATGATAAAGACTTTAAATGCTACCATTTGATGGGTTTCGATACGGATTCTCAAAAAGTGATGGCATACACTCGTATCGTGCCAGCGGGCGTATCGTATGAGGAAGCTTCTATTGGGCGAGTAGTTACTTCTCCATTAGCCAGGGGAAGTGGAATTGGCAAACAATTGATGCAGAAATCTATCGAACTTTTAGAAGAACTTTACGGAGGTGTTTCTATAAAAATTGGCGCTCAATTATACCTCAAAAAATATTATGAGTCTTTCGGTTTTGAGCAGCTTGATGAGATTTATTTGGAGGATGGCATTGAACATATTTTGATGATTAGAAATTAAAAATAAAAATGAATAAAACACAAATCCAAATCATCGCTAACTCGGTGGGCGTGATGACCCATCAAGTACAAAATACGATTAATCTATTTGACGAAGGCGGAACCGTTCCTTTTATTGCCCGATACCGAAAAGAAGCCACGGGAAGTCTTGATGAAGTACAAATTCTGGATATTAAAGAACTTTGGACGAAACTGAAAGAGGCCGATAAGCGTCGGGAGGGAATTATTAAATCCATTGAAGAACAAGGCAAAATGACGCCTATTTTATTGGAAAAACTCACTAATGCCTTTCATCTCCAAGAATTGGAAGACCTTTATTTACCGTATAAACAAAAGCGTAAAACTCGTGCGAGCATTGCCATCGAAAAAGGTTTAGAACCTTTGGCCAAGTTGATTTTTGAGCAAAAAGAAAATAGCGTTCTCAAAAAAGCAGAGTCGTTTTTGAATGATAAAGTTGCCAATGTTCAAGAGGCTTTACAAGGAGCCAGAGATATTATGGCGGAATGGGTAAACGAAAATATGGATGCCAGAATTGCCGTCCGTAAAGTCTTTGACCGTGAAGCAATTGTGTATGCAAAAGTGAAGAAAAACAAGGAAGAGGAGGGGGCAAAATACCGTGATTATTTCGATTTTAATGAGCCGTTGAAAAAAGTGCCTTCGCACCGACTTTTGGCAATACGTAGAGGGGAAGAAGAAGGCTTTTTATCGGTAACTATTTCGCCCGAAGAGGACAACGCTTTGGGTGCTTTGGATAGAATTTTCTTGCGTGGATTACCCGAAGCAAAGGAACAAGTTGAACTTGCCATTACCGATTCTTATAAACGTTTGATGAAGCCATCAATCGAAAATGAATTTGCGGGATTGTCGAAAGGGAAAGCGGATAACGAGGCCATCAGAATTTTTGCCCAGAACCTTCGTCAGTTATTGTTGGCTTCTCCTTTGGGACAAAAAAAGGTGCTTGCCATCGACCCAGGTTATCGGACAGGGTGTAAAACGGTGGTTTTGGATGCTCAAGGAAATCTATTGGCGGATACGGTTATTTATCCATTCGATAAGCCTTCAGAGGCTCAGGACAAGGTTTTGGCGTTGTCCGAAAAATATCAAATTGAAGCGGTGGCGATTGGAAATGGCACGGCTGGACGTGAAACGGAGGATTTTGTGAAGAAACTTCCGTTCAAGAAAATGCCACAAATTTTTGCCGTCTCGGAACAAGGTGCATCCATTTATTCGGCTTCAACGATTGCTCGTGAGGAGTTTCCCGACAAAGATATTACGGTTCGTGGAGCCGTTTCAATTGGTCGTAGATTGATGGATCCTTTGGCTGAATTGGTGAAAATTGATGCAAAATCCATTGGCGTTGGGCAATATCAGCATGATGTTGAACAGAATTTGTTGAAAGATTCTTTGGATGCGGTGGTGGAAAGTTGCGTAAATGCAGTTGGGGTAAATCTCAATACGGCTTCTAAACATTTGTTAAGTTACGTGGCTGGTTTAGGCCCTGCCATTGCGGCAAATGTGGTGAAATTTCGGCAGGAAAATGGCGATTTTACTTCCCGAAGTCAAATTAAAAAAGTGGCCCGTTTGGGCGATAAAGCCTTTGAGCAATGTGCCGGATTTTTAAGGATTCACGAAGCGAAAAATCCCTTGGATAATTCGGCCGTTCACCCCGAAACCTATCCCGTCGTAGAACAAATGGCGAAGGATTTGAAATGTACCGTAAAGGATTTAATGAATCAACCAGAGTTGAGAAAACGCATTATTTTGAAAGATTATGTTACGCCAAAAATTGGTTTATTGACGCTCCAAGATATTATGAAGGAATTGGAAAAGCCTTCTCGTGACCCCAGAGAGCAATTAATTGCCTTTGAATTTGACCCGAATGTAAAGAAAGTGGAGGATTTATACCAAGGAATGATTTTGCCAGGAATTGTGACAAATATTACCGCTTTTGGTTGTTTTGTGGACGTTGGTGTGAAGCAAGATGGTTTGGTACATATTTCTCAATTAGCCAATCAATACGTTTCTGACCCCAATCAAGTGGTGAAATTACAACAACACGTGAAAGTGCGGGTGATGGAGGTTGATATTGCCAGAAAAAGGGTGGCGTTGAGTATGAAGGGTTTGTAATATTCACGACGAACTTAAACTTCCCGAAACAATATCCATTGCAGGTTTAAACTTTCGGGAAGTTTATCGAATATTTCTATATTTACTAAAAATCTAAATTCATCAACCAATGGAATTACTCGAAAAAATAGTTTTATCGGAAATTCAAATTCAGAAAATTGAACAAGGAGGTATCGTAACCATCGAAGCCACTTGGGATGAATTTATGGATTTTTTAGAAGAAACTATCTACAAAGCAGAATATAACAACGGAAAAATTATCATTATGGGTCTTGCATCAGCCATTCACGAATTTATTGTCAGTTATATGACCACACTTTTAGTAACTCACTATCAATTCAATGGATTTAATGTTTTTGGTAGTAATCTTGGCGTAAAAAATAGTGACAAGCAAGGCTTTTTTAATCCAGATGTAACTGTTGTAAAAGGGAAATTGGAGTTTTATAATCAGTCAAATGCTATTATTTTAAATCCATATTTAGTTGTTGAAGTGCTTTCAGAGGGGACTTATCAATATGATTTGAATGAAAAGCTGTACAAATACCAAAGTATGAAAAGCATTCACGAAGTAATTTTTGTGGATAGATTTGAGAAGGTTGTGATAAAATTTCAGAAAACAGAAAACCCCAAAGTGTGGACGGAAACAATTTATGACCATGAAAACCCCGAAATCCTAATTGATACGATGGATGTAAAATTGAATGATATTTTTGATAAAATTGATGCTTTTCTTTAGAATAAATTCACGCTAACTAACCTATGAATAAACCAAATCAGAATCTTGAAGTCTGGATGCGTGGCCCCATTGCAGGACTTGCTCCACTTTTGCAACCCGTCGCTCATGCCATTTTGCAGGCTCGTGAAGAAGTCAATTTGATGATGATAGATTTTCCCAATGAATTAATTTGGGAAAAACCAGCAGGTATTGCTTCGGTAGCCTTCCATTTGCAACACCTTTCTGGCGTGTTGGATAGGCTTTTCACGTACGCCAACAATCAATTATTGAACGAGGACCAATTGGAATTATTAGCCTTAGAATCGGATAATACGCAATATTTGACCGTGAAAGGTTTGCTGACTCGTTTCAATAATCAAGTAAATAAAGCCCTGACGCAATTGAAAAATATGGACGAAAAAATACTTTTAGAACCCCGTGGAATCGGCAGAAAACAAATTCCAACCAATCTATTAGGCTTACTTTTTCATGCGGCCGAACATACCCAACGCCACGTTGGACAGCTTTTCGTTACCGTCAGAATACTAAAAAATTCGTAAAATACAATTCAATCTTCAAAAAATCGTTTATCTTTGAATTGTAATTACTAATATCCTTACGATAAAAATTGTATGAAAGAACCCTCTCCCAATGCCCTTCATCGGGTACTGATACTTCTTTTACTGCTTATATTTTTAGATTCTTGTCGGCTTTTTCGTCGTCGAGAAATGGATAATTCTTCGGCTTCCACGAAAGCAGCTCCTTCAAAATCATATCAACGCAATTATAATTCAAAAACCATCAACGAAATGGTTTCTTTGGCACGTTCTTATACGGGTGTTCCCTACCGTTTGGGCGGAACAGACGGCAACGGAATGGATTGTTCGGGTTTACTTTATTGCGTTTACGGACAATATGGCTTCAAAATTCCAAGAATTTCATGGCAACAATCCGAAATAGGTAGAGAAATATCAGTTGATGAATTGCGTGCGGGCGATTGGGTATTTTTTGTGACGAACAAAGGAGGAACTTCATCAATCAATCACGCTGGAATGGTTACAGAATTTAAAAACGACAAAGAAGTTCTCTTCATTCACGCCTCCTCTTCCAAAGGGATTAAAGAAGATAATTTATTTAGTAAATATTGGATGAGTTGCTTTGCGAAGGCAACCCGACCTTTCTAATGGAGTGAATTAGTGATTGAGTGATTTGTGAAAATTTTCTCAAATCACTCTACCGCTAATTCACTCAATCACTCAAGTTGAATTTTATGCTCAAATGGCGTAATCCCTGTGAAATAAACGTGCATTCCTTCGGTTCTTAAAGTGCCAAAATGGGAGGTGAACATTTCGCCGTCCAATCCTCTACGTTTTGTAGGTTTAAAAATACCTCCGTCAATTTTAAAGGAATCTTTTCCAAAATTGTATTCTCCTGAACCACTCGCCAACGAATAATTATCGGCTGAATCTTCCAATTTCTTTAATCCCGAAAACCGCCAGCCATTGGAACGGATTATAAGTACATCGGAAGTCCACAACCAAAATTATTAATTGGTTGGACAAATACGATACGTTATGGTAATTTGGCACAGAAATGACATGATTCGCTTTGGCAAATACGAAGATGCTTACGGATTCAAAACCAATGCAGATGTAACTCGCAGAATTTTCCCAATTCCAACGGCAGCAATGACGTTGAATCCAGTTTTGACTTAAAATTCTGGTTATTAAGAATTTATAAGTATGATTTCTTGAGATTTTAAACATACAGCTTACCCAAATACTACAAATATTTAGATACGCTGTATGTTTGTTTAACATGACTTATTAAATATAGATAGGGCAAAAATTAAATGGATAAAGTGAGTAATAAGTTATTGAAAATCAGCGCTTTATCGAACATCTGAAAACTAACCTCGAATCTCGAGCCTCCTAATTACCCATTCCCAACCCCACCACCAAAGCCCACATCATCACAAAACTTATTAACATTGAAAAGTTAACTAAAACGCCTGCCATTTTGGTATCATAGCCCAATTCATCCGAAAACGGTAATAATGTCATACCGATGGGTACAATTAGAATTATCAATAATACATGACGATAAAGCAGTTCAAAAGGAAGGGAATAATAGAAAATTACACCTAATAAAAGTCCCCAAAAATACCTGATTGCCAAGACATTAATCGTTTTTTTAAGGATATCTTTAGGTATTGAAAAATTTAGATAAATCCCCATAATTAGTAACACAATCACCTTATTACCCTTTGCCAAAACATCCAAAATATTCATGGCAATTTCAGGCATTTGAAAATGACTCAAATTGACAATGATACCCAAAATTACTGCTTGAAAAGGAACTAAAGTGGTAATTTTCCAGACCGCTTTTTTAATATTATCTTTTTTAGAATGAACCACATTCTGTTCCGACATAAAAGCCCCTGTGCCATACACCAAACCAAAAACGGCAAAGGCATTTCCTATATCAAACATGGCGGCGTAAACCATGCCTGCTTGCCCCCAAATTCCTTCAATGAGTGGATAAGCGAATAGCCCTAAATTGAAACCTCCACTGCCCATAATCAACATTGCCTTCATTTTTTGGGCTTGACTCTTGAAAAAATATCTTGCGGTTACCATCGTAAAAACCGAAAAGAAAAAAGCAATTACGGGTAATAAAAGTAAGTTTAATTCAAAATTCACCCGTACCATTGTCACAAATATCAAGGCTGGAAAGGTGCTGTGCATTAAAAATTTGGAAATAATTTTACCTTCTGACTCAGCAATAATATTTTTTATTTTTAATAAATAGCCTATCAAAATAATGGACAAAGCCATGACGAAAACGGTATTGGTTTGATTCATAAGAATAACATCTAAATAGTGATTTGCTATATTCTTACAAAATTAACGCATGAATCACCTTTAATTTATGAGGTTTGATTAATTTTGTGATAATTAGGGTATTCTTCAAGGAATCATACTATTTTCAACAAGTAAAAAACGATTAAATAATTATAAAAATGTCAAAGAAAGTTTTAATCATAGGTGCGGGTGGCGTAGGAAATGTAGTGGTGAAGAAATGCGCCATGAATCCTGATGTGTTTTCAGAAGTGGTGTTGGCAAGCCGCACCCTCCGTAAATGTGATGCGATTGCAGAAGAATGTGCAAAAATCGGTTTGCCGACGAAGGTTCAAACTGCGCAAGTTGATGCCGATAACGTACCTGAATTAGTAGTACTTATTAACAAAGTAAAGCCATTTATGATTATCAATGTGGCGCTACCCTACCAAGATTTAACCATTATGGATGCCTGTCTTGAAACAGGAATTCATTACATGGATACCGCCAATTATGAACCCAAAGATGTTGCCAAATTTGAATATTCGTGGCAATGGGCTTATCAGGAGCGTTTTAAAGCAGCTGGTTTAATGGCTCTTTTGGGTTGTGGTTTTGATCCAGGTGTTACCCAAGTTTATACGGCTTATGCCAATAAACACCATTTTGATGAAATGCATTATTTGGATATTATCGACTGCAATGCGGGCGACCATGGTAAAGCATTTGCTACTAATTTCAATCCAGAAATTAACATTCGGGAGATTACGCAAAAAGGTAAATACTGGGAAAATGGCGAATGGGTAGAAATTGAAGCGATGTCAATTCATAAACCCATTGATTATCCCGGCATTGGACCCAAAGAATCGTATGTTCTATACCACGAAGAATTAGAATCTTTGGTGAAAAACTTCCCAACCTTGAAACGGGCAAGATTCTGGATGACTTTCGGGCAACAATACATTACGCACTTAAATGTGTTGGAAAATGTAGGAATGACCTCTATCAAACCCATCAAATTTCAAGGCTTGGAGATTGTTCCTTTGGAATTTCTGAAAGCAGTTTTACCAGAACCAAGTTCATTAGGAGAAAACTATTCGGGCGAAACGTCAATTGGTTGTCAAATCAAAGGAATTAAAGACGGTGTAGATAAAACCTATTACGTTTGGAATAATTGCAAACACCAAGATTGTTGGAAAGAAGTTCAAGCACAGGGCGTAAGTTACACAACGGGTGTGCCAGCCATGATAGGAGCCATGATGATGATTACGGGTGAATGGATGAAGCCAGGCGTTTGGAATTGCGAAGATATGAATCCAGACCCATTTATGGCGATGTTGAACATTCACGGTTTGCCTTGGCATGAAATTGTGAACGGCACTCTTCCACATGAGTATTAAAATGAGGTAATCGGTTTTAAGGGTCTGGTTTTATGAATAAATAAACTCGTTTTCTACTTCTCGAAAGTTTTTTTACTTTCGAGAAGTTCTGACCCAAAGAGAACTTTCCGAAACTATACTTGTCGAAAGTTCTTTTTACTTTCGACAAGTTCGGACTCAATAGAACTTCCCGAAAGTGAAAGAACTTTCGGGAAGTTGGCACTCATAAACTTTCGGGAAGTTCAAATATACGTATTTTTACTAACCCCTAAAACCTTAAAATAAATGATAGATTTCAAACAAATACCATCTCCCTGTTACGTCTTAGAAGATAGGCTTTTACGTAAAAATTTAGAACTCCTAAAATACGTCCAACAACAAGCCAAAATCGAAATAATTTGTGCTTTGAAAGGGTTTTCAATGTTCTCTACTTTTCCAATGGTTCGCCAATATTTGGCAGGTTCAACGGCAAGTTCACTGCACGAAGCTCGTTTGGGTTTTGAAGAAATGGGAGCTAAGACTCATGTTTATTCTCCTGCTTATTTAGATTCTGAGTTTGATGAGTTATTAACCTATTCCAACCATGTTTCTTTCAATTCCTTAAATCAGTTCAGTAAATTTAAGGATAGAGCCATTGCGGGTGGCGTAAGTTGCGGACTCCGAATTAATCCTCAATATTCCGAGGTTGAAACGGATATGTATAATCCTTGCATTGCTGGTTCTCGTTTGGGTATCACCCGCAATCAGCTTAGCGATACTTTACCCGAAGGCATTGAAGGTTTGCATTCGCACACGCTCTGTGAAAATGATTCTTTTACCTTGGAAAGAACTTTACAAGCCATCGAAGAACGTTTCGGCAGTTTATTGAAGCAAGTCAGATGGTTAAATTTGGGTGGCGGACATTTAATCACTCGGGCCGATTACAATGTTGAACATTTAATTGGTGTGTTGCAAGGCTTGAAAACTCGTTACCCAAACCTGAAAATTATCATGGAACCAGGCTCGGCAGTCGGGTGGAGGACTGGCTATTTAACCTCAACGGTGTTGGATATTATTGATTCTCAGGGAATTAATGTGGCAATATTGGATATGAGTTTCGCCGCTCATTTACCCGATACTTTAGAAATGCCTTACAAACCAGTAATCTTAGGAGCATATCACGAACCAGTTGAAGGAAAACCAACGTATCGTTTTGGCGGAATGACTTGTTTGGCGGGAGATTTTTACGGAGATTATTCTTTCGATAAACCCTTAGAAATTGGCGATTCCATTGTTTTTGATGATATGATTCATTATACGATGGTAAAAACAACGACTTTCAACGGTGTAAATTTACCATCTATTGGTATTTGGCGAGAAGATGACACTTTCGATTTAGTGAAATCTTTTGGATATGAAAGTTTTAAAGACAGACTTAGTTAATTGATAATGGACAATTGACAATGAGATAGTCGACAGTAAATAGTTGACAATGGATAATTTAAAAAATTTAAGGGTTAGTAGATTCAAAATTATTGAATTTACTAACCCTTAACGTTTAATTGTCCATTATCAATTTTTAATTAGCAATTGATATTAATAGCCAGGATTCTGAGGGAATGCTGAAGCTCCACCTTCTGTTCTATCAATTTGTGATTGTGGAATTGGACGTAAATTATGCGTTTCTTTAATGGCTGATGCTTGTGGGTTATACGCTTTAACACGTTCAACCAATTTACCCCAACGTTTTAAATCCATCCATCTAATTTGCTCTCCAGCCAATTCTCTTCCTCTTTCGTCCATTAAGAAATCAAAAGTCATTTGTGCTGGGGTAATTTGCATGGCAGCAGTTTTTCCTGCGAATGCTGCACGTGTACGTACCATATTTACAGATGCAGTAGCGTCGGAAATTTTATTTTGAAATAATTGTGCCTCAGCCAACATCAAATAAGTATCCGCCAAACGGAATGCCAAGAAATCACGACTACCAGGCGCATACGTTTTGTCTTGACGAAGTGGATCCATAAACTTAACCAAGGTAGGGAAAAGTGCCTCAGTATAAGCACTTGGTACTAACACTTGGTAAGGTCTTTTAGCACGTTCCGCCAAAGACATTTCGTAACCTGGTATAAAAATCGTAGTATCGCCACTTTTGAAAGTTACTTTTGCTTTTGAGTTATCAAAGGCTGTATTATATGTTCCAGGAAGGTTTGACAACCAAGTATCTCTAAAACTTTTCTTGTAACGAGAATCATTTACTTTATCGGCAAAAAGAGTTTCAGTCAAGAATTTCGTAGGACGTAATCTTTTGAAAGGTCTATCATAGTTTACGTCACGTTGCATACCTGCTTGAACATCATATTGCATCCCAAAAAATAAGTGAAGGTTATTGCCAAAAGTGTTTCCATTTCCAGTATTGTCTAATGGAGCAGGAGCCGTATTTGTCAATGGATCTGAAGTATATTGTACTGCAAAAATTACTTCATCATTAATCTCTCCCGCACCTTGAACAAATACACTCGCAAAATCAGGCAATAATTTAAATCCGTAGTTATTAATTACGTTTGATGCGTAAGTGGCGGCTTTTGCATAGTCATCAGCCGCTTTGGCAGAAGACGTTGCTTTCGCTAAATATACACGTGCCAATAGATGTTCTGCCGCAGCTTTAGTTGCTCTACCATAATCAGAAGATGCTTTTTTGTTTTCTAAGTCAGCTAACGAACCTTCCAAATCAGCAATAATTGCTTTGTACATATCTGCCTCTGAAGCTCTTGTTGTTACTTTAGTAGGAACCAAAGTTTCGGTTAATCTTAAATCTACGCCACCCCATTGTTGTAATAAAAGGAAATAGTAGTGTCCTCGCAAAAACTTCATTTCAGCAACTCTTTGTTTTTTCAAAGCATCTGTAAGTCCAGTTGCACTTGGCGCTCTTTCAATAACGGCATTACAAGTATTAATTCCTCTGTATAATTCATCCCAAATTGATGCTAACCAATCCACTTGTGAATTTAATTGAGCATCATAGAAATGGAATCCTTTGTAACCACCATCCGCACCCGTTGCGTATAAATCTGTACCGAATTCAGTGACAGTTAAACCCATTTGAGTACCATAAAAACCTCTTAAACTTGCATAAGCTGAGTTAATAGCAGCATTGAAACCCGCTGGCGTATTAATGTAATCATTACTTACTCCTGAGATTACGGTTTCTTTAAGCGTATCTTCACAAGATTGACCGACCATCATGAAGGAAATCAAGGTGAATATTTTAAACGATTTTATATATGTTTTTTTCATTTTCTTATTTATTTTTTGATTTTAAATACTAAGTGAACTCAAAGCTCACGGCTCATAACTCAAAGCTTTTTAGAATTTAACATTTAATCCGAAAGTTGTCACGCTCGTTGCAGGAGTAACATCTCTATTAACTTTGTTATTCGCAGTTTCTGGATCAACACCATTGTATTTTGAACGATACGATGACCAAATGAATGGTTGCTGAATACTTGTAAAGATACGAAGCGACTCAATACCTAATTTCTGAACGAATTTTTGTGGAACTGTATAGCCAAAGTTAATATTACGAACTTTCACAAAAGAACCGTCAAAATTGATAATAGCACCATTATTTACCGGAAATTCTTGGTTTGATTTTGGTTGTGGAAATTCGTTGGTTGGATTGTTTGGTGTCCAATAATCAACTTTCATTTGCTCATAACGACCCGCTAACTGATTCAAATCTTGGTGGAAACCACTCACAATTACTTGTCCTTGACGTGCATAAATAAAGAAACTTAAATCAAATCCTTTGTAAGCAAAACGGTTGGTAATACCTCCTGTCCAATTTGGAATATCTGAACCCAAAAACACTCTGTCATCCGCATTAATTTTACCATCTCCGTTCGTATCTTGAACTTTGATTTGACCTACCGTACTTCCCATTGCTTTTGCTTGGTCGGCTTCACTTGTTTGCCAGATACCTAATTTCTTATAGTCATAAATTACCGACAAAGGTTGACCGATAAACCATTTATTACCAATATCATCAACCGCACCATTATACAAAGAAACAATTTTTTCAGTATTCTTAGTAAACACAAAATCAGTACTCCATTTAAAACCGCCTTTATCAACGTTGATGGTCGAAACACCTAATTCAAATCCTGTATTTTGTGTTTCACCTACGTTACGGGTTACGGCACTAAATCCAATTGAACCTGGTAATTGGTCAGACAATAATAAATCGGTAGTATTTGTTTGATAGAATTCCATCGAACCAGATACTCTTCCTCTCCAAAGTGAGAAATCTAAACCAACGTTTTTAGAAGTTGAAGTTTCCCATTTCAAATCTGGATTTCCAATAGTACTTGGACGATATCCGTAAGCCGCAGTGTTATTCCAAGCGTAAGCAGTACGTCCTAATTGACCTTGTGTTTGATATGGAACTACACCTTGATTACCCGTTGTTCCGATACTGGCACGCAATTTCAATTGGTCAATGGCAGTTAATCCTTTCATGAATGGTTCGTTACTAATATTCCAACCCAAGGCAATTCCAGGGAAGTTACCGTATTTTGTATTAGCGCCAAATTTACTTGAACCATCACGACGAATCGTTGCGGTAACTAAGTATTTATCCTTATAATCATAATTAATACGACCCATCAAAGAGCTAATAGTCCATTGAATTATATTACTACCATAACCTTGAACTGTTCCAGCACCAAGATTGAAAAATTGTTGACTTTCAACGGGTACACCAAACACTGATATATTATTGTATTCAAAATTTTCCTTTTGAATTGATTGTAAAGCGGTAATGGCAAGATTATGAACTTTGTTGAAAGTTTTGTTATAACTAATTACGTTTTCAAGTGTCCAGTTAAAGCCATATTGATTATTGTCAGCAGCAACGGGATTTCCACCTTTATTGGCATTCGTTAAAGCACCAATAAAACGGCCTCCACGGGCAATGGTAAAATCAGGTCCAAAATTTATTTTGTATTTTAAGCCTTCAAGAATTTTAACTTCTGCATAAATACTGTTAAAAATTCTATATTTTTTAATTTCATCAACTTGCGCTCCTGGGACAATTTCTGCTAAGGGATTCGTCAATAATGCATCATTGGTTGGAGAGAATTTAATGGTTCCATCGGCATTATAGGGAGTTGCCAAAGGATTTTGCTGTAAAGTAAATCCGTAAGGATTTAAACTTGCTCCATTTCTAACACTATTCATCATGTATGAAGAAATACCAACTTTCAAGAAATCATTTACTTGATGATCAATATTGGCACGGAAAGAATAACGTGAGAAATCTAATCCTGCATTGATACCTTTATCTTGGAAGAATCCTGCTGAAATATAAAATTGTGTTTTATCGTTCCCGCCTTGAATACCCAAAGTATGATTTTGTTGAATACCCGTTTGCAATATTAATGATTGCCAATCGGTATTTCTTCCTTGCGCAATTCCTTCGGCAACATTAGGATCTCCGCCCAAAACGGCTACTTTAGAATCCGCATACGCATCAGCTACACCCGTTGGCACTGCATTTCCGTTCGCATCTTTATACCCGCCAGTGGCACGATAGGCCTCACGAACATATTCTTGAAATTCATTGCCATTAAACAATTGAACTTTATCTAAAGCCTTTGAAGTACCATAATAAGTATCATAACTGATGGTTGTCTTTCCTTTCGTTTTTCCTCTTTTGGTAGTCACAAGGATAACCCCATTGGCACCCCTTGCACCATAAATGGCCGCCGCCGAAGCATCTTTCAAAACCTCAATTGAAGCGACATCATTTGGATTAATATCTTCATAACCACCCGAAGCAAAATCAAAAGGACGATTATTAGATAATTCGTTTCTATCACCCGCCATCGGAATTCCATCTACTACATATAAAGGATTATTTCCTGCATTAAATGAACGACGACCACGAATTAAAATATTTGGTACGGAACCAGGCTTACTACCAGATTGAGAAACATCCACACCCGCAACACGTCCTTGTAATGCCTGTCCAACGTTGGTAAGAGGCATCTCTGTAATTTGTTTGGCAGAAATTTGAGAAATGGCTCCCGTCAATTGACTCTTTTTCTGAGTACCATAACCTACCACAACAACTTCGCCCAAGGATTGAACATCATTTGTCAATTTGATGTCAATTGAACTTTTGCTTCCCACTTCAACTTCTTGAGAAATATATCCAATGGCTGAAAATAATAATTTTGCTTTACCATCAGCCGCAATTTTGTAATTTCCCGAAGCATCAGAAGTGGTTCCTTTACTTGTGCCTTTCACGGCCACACTTACGCCAGGGATGCCCTGGCCATCTTCCGCAGAAGAGATTTTGCCTGAAACGGATTGTTGTCCGTAACTTGTTAAGGTAAAAATCGAAAGGATAAGGCAAATTGCCCAGCCCGTTTTACCTTTAATTTTTAGTAAAGATTTCATACTCATGTTTATTTTATTAAGATTGAAAATTGTGGATATTAAATAGTTGTAATGGTCACGTTAATTTGATGCCATAAACTTTCTATATCCTGTTGTGATAATTGATTTGTAATGATGGTAGGTTTTAAAATTTTATGTCGTGCTAATTCGATTTCGTGAATTTTATCGGGGTATTTTATTAAAAAATTCTCCCAAAAAAATGATACCGTTAAATTATCGGGAGCATAAATCCATTGTGAAAAATAAAAGTCCGTCGCAAAATCATCCGAACAGTATTCTTCATATTTTTGAAAATTCATTGCTACCACTTTTGTAAATATTTAAAGTTATTTTTGTATTTTTATTCAAAAGTCAAGGGGGCTTTCTTTCTACTCAAATTATCGACTAAAAACATTTCATCTTGGTTTTCTTGAATTTCACCCACAAAAAAAGCCCGATTGTCGTCAATCGGGCTTTTTTTTTAGGGTATTTATTTTAAGCAAATGCTAATTTTTCTTGTGAAATATGCTCTTTTAGTATTTTCAAAGCACCAAAAATTAAATTATAAACCGATTGTGGATTAATATTCATCGCATTTGAGATTTGATCGGTATCCATATCTTGAAAAAACTTTAAAGAAACCGCTTCTTTTTGTCTTTTTGTCAAAAATCGAAATGATTCGTTCAAATTATCAGTCAATAATTTTTCTTCCTCAAAAGCGACTAAACGATGTTCATGAGAACCTGTATAATCTGGATTTTCAAGATAATAAGCTTCGTGGTGTTGGGTATGGCGCTGAGTGGTTTCTAAATGACGCACCAACTTCCTTTTGATGGAAGCCATCAAATAATAACGAATAGATGTTGTCTCTCCTAAGTTTTTATGATTCTTCCAAAGTTCAACAAATAAGTCGTGCAAGCAGTCTTTTATCAACTCACGGTCGGGAGTTATACTGGTACTATAATTATATAAAAGACTAACATAGTTTTGATAAATTTGCGTAAAGGCTGCATGGTTTCCTCCACGAAATTCATTCCACATTTTTACTTCGTCAATGTTTTTTGGGTTAATCGTCATTATCTTAAATTGGTTATTAAATTCTATTTTAGGGAATTTGGACATTTCGAGCTATAAAGATATATCAAAAAAATATCACTATTCAAGGTTTTTATTGAATATTTTTCCGTAAACGTTTACGGAAACGTTTACAAGAAAAATACTTTAAAATATTAGTAAAATTATATTGATTAATTGCCCAAAAGTAGATTTTAACCATCTTTGCTTTTACAATGATACTAAGGGTAATATTTTATAAAAGTATTGGGTAAAACAACTGAGCCAAGTTGGATATTACCCTTTTAGCGTTTACTTTTAGTTATTATTTCAACAAACCAACCATCACAAACAATGAAAAAACTGTTTATCACAATGCTCAATTTATTCTTATTGAGTCCACTAATCTTTTCCCAAACCCAAACTTTTCCAAAGAATGGCGTTCAAGACGAAAGACCAGATTTATACGCTTTCACAAATGCGACCATTATTACAGATGCCAATACTACCATTGAAGGAGCAACGCTTATCATCAAAGGTTCAATCATAGAATCCGTAGGAAAGGGAATTATCATACCGCAAGGAGCAACAATTGTGGATTTGAAAGGTAAAAGAATCTATCCATCTTTTGTAGAATCATACTCAAACTATGGCGTTCCAGAACCAACTCGTCAAGGTCCAGCGGGTTTTAGAGGCGACCCACAACTCGAATCTAAGAAAAAAGGTGCTTACAATTGGAATCAAGCAATTAATCCAGAAGTGGAGGCGGATAAAATTTTTACCGTCAATAATGGTTTAGCGGAAGATTTACGTAAAGTCGGATTTGGGGTAGTCATTTCTCACCTACAAGACGGTATCGTTCGGGGAACTTCGGCTTTAATTGCCCTTTCTGAAGGAAAAGACCAAGACGCTTTATTGAAAGGTAAAGTATCTTCTCATTATTCATTTTCAAAAGGAACTTCAACGCAAGATTATCCAAATTCATTAATGGGTTCGGTTGCTTTACTTCGTCAAACCTATTACGATGTGGATTGGTATAAAAAAGCCAAAGGAAAAACCGAATACAACATTTCTTTGGATGCTTTTACGAACAATCAAGGAATCCCACAAGTATTTGAAGTGACGGATAAATTGGGCGTTCTGAGAGCCAATAAAATTGGTAAAGAGTTCGGTATTCAATACATTATCAAAGGTATGGGAGACGAATATCAACGTTTAGATGAGGTGAAAGCAGCGGGCGTGAGCTTGATTTTACCCTTAAATTTCCCACTTACTCCTGACGTAGAAGATCCATTTGATGAAAGAGTTGTTTTATTAACCGATATGAAACACTGGGAAATGGCACCTGCCAATGCGGGAATTTTGTCGAAAGCAGGAATCAATTTTTCTTTGACAACGGCAAATTTGAAAACTAAATCTGATTTTATGGCTAATCTTAGAAAAGCAATTGAAAATGGTTTGGACGAAAAAACGGCTTTGGCGGCTTTGACTTCAACGCCCGCTTCAATGATGAAAGTTGATAATTTGGTTGGTTCTTTGAAAACAGGAATGTTAGCCAATTTCCTAATTACCTCGGATAATGTTTTCAAAGATGGCAACGTAATTTATGAAAACTGGATTAAAGGAAAACGCTACGTTTTAGCCGATATGAACGTAAAAGATGTTCGAGGAAACTATGATTTGGTGATTAACGAGAATTCAAAATTGAAATTAAACGTAACTGGAAAAGCAGACAAACCTGAATATCAAATTGTGGTAACGGATTCGGTGAAAGTTACGCCAAAAGTAACTCGCACGGGCGATATGCTTACGATTCTCTATAAATTGGATGCCAAAAAAGAGAAAGGAGATTCAAGAATCGCCGCTTATTATGATGGAAAGAATATCGTTGGACAAGGAATTAGTGTGGATGGAAAATCCGTTTCGTTCGTAGCAACTTTTAAAGAAGCCATGAAAGAAACGCCAGCCAAACCTGATACGGCCAAAAAAGCAAAAATTGAAATGGGTAAATTAGTCTATCCTTTCAATGGTTATGGCAGTGAAACGAAACCACAAGCCGAAACAATTTTAGTAAAAAATGCGACCGTTTGGACAAACGAAGCAACGGGAGTTGTTCAAAATGCGGACGTGCTGATTCAGAATGGAAAAATTGCTCAATTCGGTAAAAATCTTTCTTCCGTTGGGGCTAAAGTAATTGACGGAACGGGCAAACATTTGACGAATGGTATTTTTGATGAACATTCTCACATCGCTTTATTTACGATTAATGAAGGTACCCAATCGGTAACTTCAGAGGTCAGAATGGAAGATGTAATTAATTCGGAAGACATTAACATTTACCGTCAATTGGCAGGAGGCGTTACTTCTTCGCAATTATTGCACGGTTCGGCAAACTGTATTGGTGGTCAATCGGCCATTATTAAATTGAAATGGGGTGAGGCTCCCGATGCGTTGAAAATTCCAAACATGGATGGTTTTATCAAATTTGCTTTAGGAGAAAACGTAAAACAAGCTAACTGGGGTGGCGACCGTGCCAGAGTACGTTTCCCACAAACACGTATGGGCGTTGAGCAGATTATGATGGATGCGTTTTTGAGAGCAAAAGAATACGAAAAAGCGATAAAAAACGTCGGTGGATTGCCCGTAAAACGTGATTTAGAATTGGACGCTTTGGTAGAAATTTTGAACAGAAAACGTTTCATTACTTGTCACTCTTACGTGCAATCTGAAATCAATATGTTGATGAAAGTTGCGGATTCATTGGGTTTTAAAGTAAATACGTTTACGCACATTTTGGAAGGCTATAAAGTAGCGGATAAAATGAAAGCGCACGGAGCAAATGCTTCAACTTTCTCGGATTGGTGGGCGTATAAAATGGAAGTAAAAGAGGCAATTCCTTTCAATGCGGCTTTGATGACGAAAGTTGGCGTGAATACTTCAATCAATTCGGATGATGCTGAAATGGCTCGTAGATTAAACCAAGAAGCCGCTAAAACGGTGATGTACGGTGGAATGACCGAAGAAGAAGCATGGAAAATGGTTACGTTGAATCCCGCTAAAATGATGCATTTGGATAATCGTTTGGGAAGTATCAAAGTGGGTAAAGATGCCGACGTGGTTCTTTGGAATAATAATCCACTTTCGGTGTACGCAAAACCTGAAAAAGTAATTATTGACGGAGCGGTTTATTTTGATTTAGAAAAAGACAAACAATTGAGAGCAACGATTGCTTCTGAACGTAATCGTTTGGTTCAAAAAATGTTAGCTTCTAAAGCGAGCGGAAATCCAACGGCAAAACCAGAAATGAAAAAGCCAAGACAAATGCACTGTGATTCAGAAGGTGATATTTTTGCGGAAGAAACGCATCGTGAGCATAATGATTAAGAAGTTAATGTTATACTCCCAATAACTTCCCGAAAGTTTTAAACTTTCGGGAAGTTGAAACAACCTAAGATTTGAGAACTAATAAAAAAATCTCAAATCCATTAAAAAACAAAAAATGAAAAACATAAAATACATATATATCCTTGTATTCCAGTTAATTGCGAATACAATTTTTGCCCAAAATCAAGCCGCAGGAAGTCCACAAACGAAGGCAATTGCCCTTACCGGTGCAACGATTCATACTGCCAATGGACAAGTAATTGAAAATGGCGTAATTGTTTTTAGTAAAGGTATCATTACTGCCGTGGGTGGTGCTGGAACTGCGTATGACAAAGCGAATACCGAAACGATTGAATTAGCGGGTAAAAGTATTTACCCAGGTTTAATTTCTCCTGCCAATGAATTAGGCTTAACTGAAATTGATGCCGTTCGTTCCACCAATGATATGACAGAAATTGGTGGCATTAATCCTCACGTACGAGCTTTGATTGCGTATAATACGGATTCTGAATTGATTCCAACGGTTAGAAGTAATGGAATTTTGATTACACAAGCAACGCCACAGGGTGAAATTGTAGCGGGAATGTCGTCAATTATGCAATTGGATGGATGGAATTGGGAAGATGCGGCTTTGAAAAAAGACGATGGTATTCATATCAATTGGGTAGGCTATTTCAAACGTGAATTTGACCAAAATACTTTTTCGGTAACTACCAAAAAGAACGATAAAAGAGATGAAACGTTGAGAGAAGTTGATAAAACTTTTAATGATGCTATTGCTTACGCTCAATCGAAACCTACCATTGTGAATGTGAAAATGGAAGCAATGAAAGGTCTTTTTGATGGTTCAAAAATTCTTTATATCAGTGCAGATTATGGTAAAGAAATTATCGAAGCAGTTCAGTTTGCAAAGTCAAAAGGCGTGAAGAAAATTGTCATTATTGGAGCGGAAGAATCTTTATTAGCGGCTGATTTTTTAAAGGAAAATAATGTTCCAGTAATCGTGAGTGCTACGCATCGTTTGCCAAATTCTGCCGATGATGATACGGATATTTCTTATAAATTGCCTTATCTATTGGCTCAAAAGGGTATTTTAGTCGGTTTAGGATATATTGGATTGAACTGGAGAACTCGCAATTTACCTTTCTTAGCGGGTATCGTGGCGGGTCACGGGATGGACAAAGAAGATGCGTTGAAATTGATAACGGCCAACAACGCCAAAATCTTAGGAATCGATAAGATGGTGGGTACACTGGAAGTTGGAAAACACGCAACTTTAATCGTTTCGGCGGGTGATGTTTTGGATATGAGAACCGCCAAAGTTGAACACGCCTTCATTCAAGGGCGTAAAGTTGATTTGGATGATAAACAAAAACGTTTATACCGTAAATATTCAGAGAAATACGGAACGAAATAAAGAATTAAAATTAGACCACTGATGACACAGATGGAACGGATTTACACGGATAAAATTTAAAAAAATCCGTGTGAATCTATTAAATCCGTGTCATCCGTGGTCTAATTTTTTACTCAAAATATGATAATTAGATTAGCCACGCCAACCGACCACGAAGCCGTCTGGCACATTATTAGTAACGTAATTTCAACGGGAGATACCTACGTTTTTGCGCCAGATTCTTCCCAAGAAAAAATGTTGACTTATTGGTTTTCTGCTGATAAATATACGTACGTTGCCGAAGAAAATAATGAAATTTTAGGGACATTTTATTTGAAAGAAAATCAGATGGATTTGGGCGCTCATATGGTTAATGCGGGCTATATGGTTTCTGAAAATGCCCGAGGAAAAGGTATTGGCAAAGCAATGGCGGAATTTTCTTTAAGGGAAGCCAAAAGAATAGGTTTTCGTGGAATGCAATTTAATTTGGTCGTAAAAACCAATGAAAGAGCCGTCAAATTATGGCTGAAAATGGGTTTTTCTATTATTGGAGAAATTCCCGAAGCGTATAAACATTCTTCTTTAGGATTTGTTAATGCTTATATCATGTATCAAAAAATTTGAAAGAAAATTCAATAAATATTGTCTGGTTCAAACGTGATTTACGCCTCCGTGACCACGCACCTTTACACGATGCCCTCGCCGAAGGATTACCCCTAATGTTACTTTACGTTTTTGAACCTTCTGTCTGGAACGACCCTCATTATTCCGCCCGTCATTGGCGATTTGTCAATGAATCTTTGGTTGATTTGAATAAGCAATTATTGGAACTTTTTGCCGTACAAAATCCTCCACAATTCACGATTCTTCACGGAGAAATGATCGATGTTATTCCCCAAATTCACGAGCAAATTGGCATCAATAAAATTTTCTCACACGAAGAAACGGGTATTAAAGTAACTTACGACCGTGATAAAATATTATCGCAATACGTGAGAGAAAATGGCATTCAATGTCCTGAATATCAGACTAATGGCATCATAAGAGGAAAGCCAAATCGGGCAGATTGGGTAAAGGATTGGTACGTTTTCATGTCAAAACCAATCGTGAATATATCCCTTGAAGTACTCCAAAAATTAGTAATTTCGGCTGAAAATCTAACCCTATTTCAAGAAAAAAATAGTCTTCCAAATTTACCTTTTGAGAAATCAGATAATACTGTTTTATTCCAAAAAGGCGGTGAAATTTTAGCGTACAAATACATGAAGAGTTTTATGGAAGAAAGAGCCATAAATTATTCAAAATTTATCTCAAAACCACTCGAAAGTCGGAAAGGCTGCAGTCGTTTATCGCCTTACATTGCATGGGGTAATTTATCCATTCGTCAAGTTTATCAAACGTCTTTGGCGGCGGCAAAAAAGAAGCCTTCTTTTAAACGACCATTAGTGAATTTTGGGTCGAGGTTACGTTGGCATTGTCATTTCATTCAGAAATTCGAGAACGAAGAATCCATGGAATTTGTGAATGTAAATCGGGGTTATGATTCAATGCAACTTTCTGATAATCAAGCTCATTTGGTGGCATGGAAGGAAGGGAAAACTGGTTATCCACTCGTGGATGCGTGTATGAGATGTTTGCAATCAACGGGTTATATGAACTTCCGAATGCGGGCAATGATGGTTTCATTTTTAACTCACCAATTAATGCACCATTGGAAGGACGGAGCTATTCATTTGGCTCAACTTTTCTTGGATTTTGAGCCTGGTATTCATTACCCGCAATTTCAAATGCAAGCGGGCGTAACGGGCATAAATACCGTAAGAATTTACAACCCCGTAAAACAATCGCAGGAACACGACCCACAAGGAATTTTTATTAAACAATGGGTTCCAGAATTGAGAGATTGCCCAGAAATGTTCATTCATGAGCCTTGGAAAATGACCTTGATGGAGCAAGAATTATATAATTTTCGATTGGGAGGTTTGGGATATTCTTACCCAATTATTAATCTCGAAGAAAATACAAAATTAGCCAAAGACCGTATTTGGGGACATCGAAAAACAATGGAAGTGAAAGAAGGAAAGGAGAGAATTTTGAAGAGATTGGTGATTCCGAGAAAGGATGTTTTATAATAAATAGTACAAATTATCCATTTTAAAAAATCCTCTCAAATCCGTGTACTATAAACGCTCAAATCAATAAATCATCGGCTTTTACGCCCGCAATCCGCATGGCTTCGTATTCAACTTCCACAATAAATTCTGTTTCATCTTCTGTGAATTCTTCATTGTCCCAATCCTTAAAAAACTGTTGCGTTTGTGCTTGAATATTATCCACATTTTTGACCAACCTTTTAATTAAAAAATCCGTAAAACGATCCACTTCTTTGCGCATTCTAACGACTGATTCCGTTGGCGGAGGAATAACCTCATAATCCTCCAAATCATCTAAAAGGAATTTTTCTTTGAGTTTATAGGCTTTTAATTGGGCAATTCTTTCTTGATTCGTCATTCGTTTTTTCGACAAAGCTACGGAAAAGTACCATAAATTAGATCACAGATTTTACGGATTTAACAGATTTACACAGATTAAATATTAAAAAATCTGTGTAAATCCGTATTATCTGTAAAATCTGTGGTCTAACAATTAGGTCTTACGTTTTTTCTTACGAGCTGATGGGAATAAAACATTATTGAGAATTAGCCGATAACCTGGCGAATGAGGATGAATATTTAAGTCAGTCGGGGTACGATGAAAACCCTTTCGGCCTTCAGGGTCGTGACCACCGTAAAATGCGAATTGTCCTCGGCCAATTTCACCGTAAATATAGCGGTCGGAACTTTTGCTACTGCCCAAAACCAAGACATTAGACTTGACCGTTTTTTTATTAAAAGCCGTTGTTTGTCCCATAAATTCCCGAATTTGAGACTCGTGATTTTGGGTCAACAAAGCAGGAATAACGTCCCATTTAGCGGAGAAACTAAATAAATTAAAATAAGAATCAACTTCATCTTCTCCCCAACCTCCCCAACCTTGTCCATTGGCGGATGAATTAATATTGGAAAAGGACCTTCCACGCCTCATGCCCGAGTCGTCATCCAAAGAAAGAATAAAATTGTCGAAAGCTAAGGTTTTGCTGAAATCTAATTTGGATTGTGCATCGGGGTCAATACCGTCATCATCATATTTACTCGGTACGATGTCGATTCCATCGGCGGCAAGTGCAACATCAATGGTTTCAGCGCCCGAACACATCGCAAATAAATAGCCGCCGCCCGCACAAAATGCTTTGATGGCTTTGGCAACTTCCAGCTTCAGTTGCGAGTTTTTCTTGAACCCGAATTTCTTAGCAAGGTCTTCTTGCGCTTTCATGTCGAGTACCGACATTTTCTGTAAATCTTTGCCAAATTGCCCCGTAAAATCTTCGTGATGGAGGTGTAACCAATCATATTTGACCAAATCTCCTCGCATAATTTCTTCATCATAGACAATATCAAAGGGGATTTCGGCATATTTGAGTACCAACAAAACGGCATCGGTATCTTCAAAGTTAGAAGCACTAATTTTGACGGGAGAATACACCGCAATTTTGGCCGTTTTTAACAACTTGACGGCATCCATATTGAGGTTTGGATTGGCAATCGTTTTGAGTATTTCCGCTTCATCAGCCTTAGAAATTACCTCGTACGTAACACCCCGAACTCGACATTCATTTTCTAAAACGGCCGTATATTCCATCAAAAAACTGCCTCCCTGATAGTTTACGAGCCAATTTACTTCACGGTCGGTTTTCAAAATCCAATAAGCAATCCCGTAGGCTTTGAGGTGATTGGACTGTCGTTCGTCCATAGGAATGAAGATGGCATTGGCATAGATTTTACCAAAACCAATAAGAAAAACCAGAAGAAAAAACCACTTTTTCATGGGGAAGATGGTTTAGAAAATTTATGCAAATGGGGACTCTTCCTCTTTCAAATATTTTCCGATATTGAAAGAAATACCTTCGATAATTTCAATTTCCTTATGCCAATTAATTACTTGCCAATTATCGCCTTTGGTCGCAACCATTATTTTCTTATTATCAGACATTACCCAGATTACTTTCTCCACTCCAAAATCTAACAACTTTTCTGTTTTAGCATAAATATAACCATCAGGAGTACCAAAATCTCCTAAATGTGCATCAATGTCAATCTCAATCTGAATTTTTGGGGGTAATGAGATATAATGATTATCAGCAGACTTTACAGGCAAAACGCTTTTCTCATAAATTACTATATCCCCAGATAGATTATTCTTTTTCCCAAGATGTAATCCTGTTTCATTCGTTAATACACGGTGTTTAGTCAGGTCTATTGACTTGATTAGGACTATTAATAAATACTCAATAATTGTTGATTGTAAGTTACTCGAACCCATAATTTCTTCTATTGTTTTTGTTCCAGCAATAACGTCCCTATACCCTTTGTAATAAATAGGTTTTCCATCCATGATTTCATATATCAAAGACGATGGTATTTTTTTGGCAGGTATGCGTGGGAGTGCTTTACGGGGGCTTTTTGTTGCTATCATAATGCTCTGATGTTTTATTCAAATTTAGCGATTTTTTTTTATAGAATGATGGTTTTTATATTCTGTATTTGGGATTATTCTGCTTGTCATTGCGAGGCATGAATCGGAGTTTCGCAAACCAATCTGTTAGCTTACGGGCAGAGGATTTCAAATACCCTTTCATCAGCTTCGTGCCTCGCATTGACAGCCTTTTACGCCTTAGTCTTCTCCAAAGTAGTCATTATCTATTTTTTTAATTTCAAAAGTTGTCGAAACGGAAACTGCAAGATTAAAATCAATCATTAATTCAGCTAATTGTTCTCCATCTATTAGAACAATTTTCGTATCATTCTTTGGATGGTACTCTCTTGCATCTGGTGTATATCTTGATGTCGTAATGAAAACTCCTTTTTTTGCTCCTTGTCCTGCAAGTGCTCCAATAAACTTTTGAATTTCTGGTCTTCCAACTGAACCTTCCCATCTTTTTGCTTGAATATAAATTACATCAAGTCCAATAGGTACAAGGTACAAAGCTAATAATCATTTTAAATAACATTTCTATTCAAAATAAGCCTAATCGTGAAGCTAATTTACTGCAATTTTGATGGGATTCAATTTTATATAAATACAAAAATAATATTTTACTCAACACACTGAACAATTTTCCTCAACCCATTGAGTAAAAACATTTCCGTACCTTTGCACCTATGCAAAAGACCGTCTTCGCCATAACGCCCCCGTTTACGCAACTCAATACGCCCTATCCCGCAACGGCGTACATAAAGGGATTTCTCAATACGAAAAATATCTCCTGTTTTCACGCTGATTTGGGCATTGAAGTCATTTTGACTTTGTTTTCTAAAAATGGTTTGGAAGAACTTTTTACGTCAATTTCGCCCATAAATTTGTCGGAGAACGCTCAGAGAATCATCGCCCTACAAGACGATTATATCCAAACCATTGATGTGGTAATTTCATTTCTACAAGGTAAAAATCCTACGCTTTCGCACGTAATTTGTCAGGAGAGTTTCTTGCCCGAAGGTTCTCGTTTTGCGCAATTAGAAGAGGATTTAGATTGGGCTTTTGGTTCAATGGGAACGCAAGACAAAGCCAAACATTTAGCGACTTTATATTTAGAAGACCTTTCTGATTTAATCATGGAATGTGTGGACCCACATTTCGGATTTAGTCGGTATGCGGAGCGTTTGGGGCGTTCCGCCAATAGTTTTGATGAATTATACGAGGCTCTCCAACACGAATATACCTACATCGACAAAATTCTTATCAAGATTTTGGAAGAAAAAATGGCAATGGTTCAGCCCAAATTAGTGGCTATTTCCGTGCCTTTTCCTGGAAATTTATACAGCGCTTTTCGCATTGGACAATGGATTAAAAAACATCATCCCGAAACAAAAATTGCGATGGGCGGCGGTTTTCCAAATACGGAATTACGCTCGCTTTCGGATGTCAGAGTTTTTGAGTTTTTTGATTTTATTACCTTGGATGATGGCGAAGCTCCTTTGGATAATTTGATGGAATACATGGAAGAAAAACGTCCGTTGGAAGAACTGAAACGTACTTTTACGTTACAAAATCAAGCGGTAAAATACATAAATAATAGCAAAACGCCCGATTACAAACAGTCTGAAGTGGGTACACCAGATTATTCAGATTTGTTATTGGACAAATACATTTCTGTCATCGAAATCGTAAATCCCATGCACCGAATGTGGAGTGATGGGCGTTGGAATAAACTCACCATGGCGCACGGTTGCTACTGGGGAAAATGTACTTTTTGCGATATTTCCTTAGATTATATCAAAATCTACGAACCCGTAGCCGCCAATTTATTGTGCGACAGAATGGAAGAAATGATTGCCCAAACGGGTCAGAATGGCTTTCATTTTGTGGACGAAGCCGCACCGCCCGCCCTCATGCGAGCTCTGGCTTTGGAGATTTTGAGGCGTAAACTTGCGGTTTCTTGGTGGACAAATATTCGCTTCGAGAAAAGTTTCAGTCACGATTTGTGTCAATTACTGAAAGCCTCTGGTTGCATTGCCGTTTCGGGAGGATTAGAAGTGGCTTCCGACCGCCTTTTGGAGTTGATTCAAAAGGGTGTAACCGTGTCGCAAGTCGCCCAAGTTACTCGCAATTTCACCGAAGCGGGTATTATGGTTCATGCGTATTTGATGTACGGTTTTCCGACGCAAACTGCCCAAGAAACGGTCGATTCACTCGAAATGGTGCGACAAATGTTTGAATTAGGGATTCTACAATCAGGTTTTTGGCACCAATTTGCGATGACCGCTCATAGTCCCGTGGGAATGTACCCTGAACAATTTGGCGTAAAAATCGAGAACCCAATCATCGGTAGTTTTGCCAATAACGATTTGGTACACAACGACCCGAAAGGCACCGACCACGATACATTTAGTTACGGTTTAAAGAAATCGCTTTTCAATTTTATGCAAGGAATCGGCTTTGATTTACCCCTCCAAGAATGGTTCGAATTCAAAGTTCCAAGAACGAAAGTACCCAAGAATTATATTGAAATGGCTGTTTCGCAGGAAGATGATTTTATGTTACGACCATCTTCAAAAGTTGTTTGGTTGGGCAAAAAACCTTTGGTAGTGTATTCAAGTTCTAAAAAAGGAGAGATTGCAATACTTAGTTTTCATAGTAAAAAAGAGGAATTTTCAATCAAAGCGAATAAAAATCAAGGGGATTGGTTAGCAGAAATTTTAGGATTGATTTCTCCTAAAAATAAGAAAATTTACACTTTTCAAGAAGTGAAAAATCACTACGAAAACGCTGGATTGAAGGATTTTGAGTTGTTTTGGTACAATAAACCGGTGAATAGTTTGGGGGAATATGGGTTGTTGGTGTTGTAAGAAACCGAATAAATTAGACCACAGTTTTTATGGATTTAACAGATTTAAACAGATTTTTTATTTTATCTGTGTAAATCCGCCCAATCTGTAAAATCTGTGGTCTAATTTGTCTTAGCCCTGTCTCTTTAATTTTCTACAAAAATCTACTACCTTTATATCTCACAAAATCTTCTTCAATAAATGCCATATCCACTATTATTTCAACCCCTTGATTTAGGGTTTACGACTCTAAAAAATAGAATTCTGATGGGTTCCATGCACACGGGTTTAGAAGAAAGCAAAAATGGCTTTCGCAAACAAGCCGCTTATTTTGCCGAACGTGCCAAAGGTGGCGTTGGACTCATCGTAACGGGTGGTGTTTCGCCCAATCGTGCGGGTTGTGCTTTGCCTTTTGGTAGTAAACTTTCCACAAATTCAGAAGCTCGTGAACATAAACTCATCACCGATGCGGTTCATGCCGAAGGGGGTAAAATATGTTTGCAAATTCTTCACTCGGGCCGTTATGCCTATCATCCTTTCGCAGTGGCACCTTCAGCATTAAAAGCCCCAATTGCTCCCTTCAAACCTTGGGAATTATCGAGTGGAGGTATCAAAAGTACCATTAAAGATTTTGCTAAGTGTGCCTTGAAAGCGCAGGAAGCGGGTTATGATGGCGTTGAAATCATGGGTTCGGAAGGATATTTAATTAATCAATTTATCGCAAAAAAAACCAATAAAAGAACCGATGAATGGGGTGGGAGTTACGAAAATCGTACCAAATTCCCAATTGAAATTGTGAGAAAAGTACGAGAAACGGTGGGTAAAAATTTCATCATTATCTACCGCCTTTCGATGCTTGATTTAGTGGAAGAAGGTTCTACGTGGGAAGAGGTTGAACACTTGGCTTTGGAAATTGAAAAAGCGGGTGCAACCATTATCAACACAGGAATTGGGTGGCATGAAGCCCGTATTCCAACCATTGCAACGATGGTGCCGAGGGGTGGATTTTCTTGGGTAACCCAACGTTTGATGGGAAAATTATCCATTCCTTTAATCACCACCAACCGAATTAATACGCCCGAAGTTGCGGAGAAAATACTGGCGGATGGTCACGCCAACATGGTTTCAATGGCTCGTCCATTTTTAGCCGACCCTGAATTTCCAAAGAAAGCAATGGAAGGACGAGCGGATGAAATAAACACTTGTATTGCCTGTAATCAAGCGTGTCTTGACCATATTTTTGCTCGAAAAACGGCATCGTGTTTGGTCAATCCACGAGCTTGTAATGAATTGGAAATCAATATTTTGCCAACAAAAAATAAAAAGAAAATTGCCGTTGTTGGAGCAGGCCCTGCGGGATTGTCTTGTGCCGTTACACTCGGACAACGTGGTCACGAAGTTCATCTTTTTGAGGCGCAATCTACACTTGGCGGACAGTTTAACATTGCCAAAGAAATTCCAGGGAAAGAAGAGTTTTCGGAGACTTTGCGTTATTATAATCGCCAAATGGAAATCAACCAAGTGAAAGTGTATTTGAATACCCGTTTTGATGAAAATGAGGCAAATGATTTTGATGAAATTGTGGTGGCAACGGGTGTAAGGGGTCGCAGTTTGGCCATTGAAGGCATAAATCACCCCAAAGTTTTAACGTATACCGAAGTAATTTTGGATAAAAAACCAGTCGGCAAAAAAGTGGCCGTTGTAGGGGCAGGAGGCATTGGTTTTGATGTTTCTGAATATTTAACAAATGCTGGAAATACTGATATTCCGCATTTTATGCAAGAATGGGGCGTGGATATGGAATACAGAACGGGTGGGGCTTTGATGGAAAATGCAGGAATGACATCCACAAGGGAAGTATATTTATTGCAACGTTCTGAGGGGAAACACGGGGAAGATTTAGGCAAAACAACGGGCTGGATTCACAGAACGGCTTTGCGCATGAAAAATGTAAAAATGATTGGCGAGGTAACTTACCAAAAAATTGATGACGATGGACTTCATATATTAATCAAAGGGCAACCGCATTTGTTGGAAGTCGATAATGTGGTGATTTGTGCGGGACAAGTTTCTAATAATCAATTGTTTACTTCTTTGAAAGAAAAATATTCAAATGTGTATTTAATTGGAGGCGCTTTAGAAGCGGGAGATTTGGATGCCAAACGTGCAATTGAACAAGGCGTTAAATTGGCAATTACTCTTTAATCATTTCAGCACTTGCAAACATGGTGTTCGCAAGTGCTGAGGCTTAATTCAAAGCTTTATTTCAACTTCCAAACTTATTTCCCGCTCCGTATTCTGGTCAATATATTTTCGAGCCTCGAACAAATCTTTTTGTAATTGAATTATTCTCTTTTCACGCATCTTTATATCATCTTCGTTATCATTTTTGTCTATATTTTTTTCGTGAAACTGAATTTTTACGTGGATTAAATGGCTGATTAGGTCAATCGCATCCTTCTTTTTAAATTGACCTGTGACGAGATTTATCTTCATCTTTTTGCTTGTTTATTGCCCTTGACCCAAAGAAAAACCGGATTTTCCATCAAATGTATAGAGATTTTCCGTTTTTATGGTATCAATACTTTGCTTGTGTGCATTCATTAATAATTCAACAATTTTTTCTTTTTCAATCCGATCTCCCACAACGGGTTTAAATCTACAACGCCAATGGTCGGTGCAAAAAGTTTCTGCAAATCCATCGGGCCAAACTTTTATTCCTCGATTCGTTATCATTGAAAGTTTGACTTGATTATCGTCTAATTTTTGAATTTCTTGTGCTAATTCATCTGGACTTGAACCATTCCATTGCACAAAAATATCAACGCCAACCAATTCTTTTTTTGAGGGGAGTCTTCGGGTATATTTTGGTAAATTCAATACATTTGTTTCCGAGTAATGGACAGGTTTTAAGCGTATTGGCTGCTCTCCAAGATTGCCTATTACCGCATCTGCGAATTCTTTGGTTCCTACTTTTTGTTTACTTATTCCTTCTTTAAAAATATCATAAGTATGAATTCCCTCTTCAATTGTCTTCAACCAAGCATTATGGACTTTTTCAGCCACTTTTGTTTGTCCTATATAGTTTAGCATCATCACCGCTCCTTGCAAAAGCCCCGAAGGATTTGCTAAATTCTGCCCAGCTCTCCTCGGTGCCGAGCCATGAATAGCCTCGAACATGGCACATTCTTCACCGATGTTTGCCGAACCCGCCAAACCAACTGAACCAGCAATTTGAGCCGCAACGTCAGACAGCACATCACCATATAAATTGGGCATCACAATCACATCAAATATTTCGGGGGTATCCGCCATTTTTGCCGCTCCAATATCAATAATCCAGTGTTCATTTTCAATTTCCAGATATTCTTTGGCGATTTCATCGAATACTTGATGAAAAAGCCCATCTGTTTGCTTCATAATATTATCTTTTGTGAAACAAGTTACTTTCTTTCGACCATACTGTTTAGCATATTCAAAGGCGTATCGAACAATTTTCTCACAGCCAGGGCGACTAATCAATTTCAAACACTGTACCACTTCATCCGTCTGTTGGTGTTCAATGCCAGCGTATAAATCCTCTTCATTTTCACGAATAATCACAAGGTCCATTTCGGGATGTTTCGTCTTTACAAATGGATGCAGACTCATACACGGGCGAACATTTGAATAAAGTCCCAAAAATTTTCGGGTTGTTACATTCAAACTTTTGTAACCACCGCCTTGGGGAGTAGTAATGGGTGCTTTCAAAAATACTTTATTTCTCCTAATAATATCCCACGATTCTTTGGCTATTCCAGCCATATTACCGGCTAAATAAACTTTTTCCCCAACGTCAACTTCATCAATTTCAAGGTCGGCACCTGCCGCCATAATAATTGAAAGGGTAGCGTCCATAATTTCTGGACCAATTCCATCCCCTTTTGCTACGGTTATTCTTGTCATTTTATGCTTTTTTTTAAAGTTATGGGGCAAAATTCTTGAAATAAATTCATTAGTTTTTATTTATATTTGTAATAATATATATAAATTATTCTTATGAATTATACTTTGAATCAATTACAAGTGTTTTTGAAAATCACCCAAACACTCAGCATCACAAAGGCTTCACAGGAGCTTAATTTGACCCAGCCAGCCGTCTCAATTCAGCTAAAAAATCTTCAAAATCAATTTGAAATTCCATTGTATGAAGTCATTGGACGAAAGCTTTTTATTACAGATTTTGGCAAAGAAATTGCTATTTCTGCTGAGAATATTCTGAATCAAGTTTACGCCATAAACTATAAAACAATGGCATTTAGAGGTAAAATGACGGGAAGATTGAAAATTTCAATTGTTTCAACCGGGAAGTACGTGATGCCTTATTTTTTATCAGATTTTATGAAAAAAAATGATGGAGTAGAATTACTAATGGATGTGACTAATAAGATCAAAGTAATTGAAAGTTTGGAAAAAAATGAGGTTGATTTTTCTTTGGTATCAGTCTTACCCGATAATATGAAGTTTAACAGCATTGAATTATTACAAAACAAATTATACTTGGTTTCTGATACAAAAACGAAGTTTAAAAAAAAAGAATATGATAAAAAAATCTTTGAAGATTTACCGATAATTTATCGTGAGAAAGGTTCTGGAACGAGGCTCGTGATGGAAAAATACATTGAAGAAAATGATTTACCAGTAAGAAAAAAAATGGAATTGACCTCTAATGAAGCCATAAAACAGGCTGTAATTGCAGGATTAGGTTGTTCAATTATGCCTTTAATTGGAATAAAAAATGAATTGACCAATCGAGATTTACAAATAATCCCCGTGAAGGGCTTTCCGATTATTTCTTTTTGGAATTTAATATGGATGAAAAATAAAAACTTTTCACCAGTTGCTCAATCTTTTTTAAATCATATTATTCAAGAAAAAGGAAATATAGTGGCACAAAACTTTCAATGGTTTGAGGAATTTTGAACCGTTTACTTCAACATTATTGTATTTTAATATAAGTTTAGCATCTATTTTTATTAAAAATGTATTTTAAAATTAATTTAAGGTTTAAGTGTCTAAAATAAACCCTATTTTCGAGTATAGAATTCCCATTTATAATCTCAAAATATCCATGAAAAAGTCTTTATTTTTGCTCTTCTTCTTATTACAATTCTTTTCAAAAATAACCGCCCAAGAACCCAGCGAAAAAATCATCAATTATCGTTGGAAAGCCGAATGGATTGCGCCACAAAATGTCAATTTAAAAGAATTTGGGGTTTATCATTTCCGAAAGAATTTTGACCTTGCCCAAAAACCTAATGCTTTCATAATCAACGTCTCAGGAGATAATCGCTATCGTATTTTTGTGAATGGAAATTTCATCGGTGCGGGTCCCGCCCGTGGCGATTTGATGCACTGGAATTTTGAAACTTTTGACATTGCTCCTTATCTACAACCAGGCAAAAATACGATTGCTGCCGTTGTCTGGAATTTTGGGAAAGATGTTCCTGTTGCACAAATAAGCAATAAAACGGGCTTTATTTTGCAAGGAAATACCGAAATTGAAGAGATGGTGAACACCAATAATTCTTGGAAAGTGATTGAAAATAAGGCTTATAAACCCTTAAAAGTGGACGGGGCAAAACTGCAAACGTATATTGTTGTGGGCTGTGGCGAAGAAATAGACGCTTCAAAATATCCTTATAATTGGGAGAAAACGGATTTTGACGATAAATCGTGGGATAAAGCACAACGCCTCGAACCTGGCTATCCGACGGGTACAAGTTCGGGGGCGGGTTGGTATTTAGTACCAAGAACAATTCCACAAATGGAAGAAATCTATCAGCCTATGAAAGAAATTCGCCGTTTTACAACCTTGAAAGATGAACAAGTAAACGATAAATGGTTGAAAGGAACGGGAACTTTTACGATTCCTGCTAACACAAAAATGACCATTTTACTCGACCAAACTTTTGAAACCGTGGCTTATCCAGCAATGACCGTGAGTGGTGGAAAAGGTGCTTCTATTCAGTTTACGTATGCCGAGGCCTTGATAAATGATAAAAGACAAAAGGGTAACCGTAACGAAATATTAGGGCGTAAAATGATTGGAAATCAAGATATTTTTAGACCCGATGGCTCGGATAAAATAACTTTTAAACCGCTGTGGTTTAGGACGTTCCGTTACATTGAATTAGAAATTGAAACAAAAGCTGAACCGCTGACGATTAATGCTTTTTACGGAATAAAAACGGGTTATCCATTTGTAGAAAAAGCCTCATTTTCGAGTAAAGACGATAAATTCATGTCCGATATTTGGAAAGTTGGATGGCAAACGGCTCGCCTTTGTGGCGGTGAAAATTACTTCGACTGTCCCTATTATGAGCAACTTCAATACACGGGTGATACTCGAATACAGTCGCTCATATCGTTGTACGTTTCGGGTGACGACCGCCTGATGCGGAAGGCTCTAATGGATTTTGATAATTCTGTCATTTCGGAAGGGCTTTCTCAAAGTCGTTATCCTTCAAACACCGTGCAAATTATTCCTACTTTTTCATTATTCTGGGTATCAATGACTTACGATTATTGGATGCACCGAAAG